>JALSOA010000070.1 GCA_026986725.1 Acidobacteriota bacterium | reverse complement strand
TATCTCTTGTGCAAATCTTTTTGTTACCACGGCACCTCCAACAATTACTTTAACCCCCGGTACCTCACTTTTTAATCTCTCAACAGTTTTTTTCATGTAAGGCAAACTTGTTGTCATTAAAGCAGAAAGGCCTACGACTTTTGCATCGATTGTTTTTACCTCTTCAACAATATCATCCGGTGTTCTATCAATACCCCCATCAAAAACGCTGAAACCAAAACTCTTTAAAACGGTTAAAACAATGTTCTTCCCAATGTCGTGAACATCATTTTGCACTGTAAAAAGGACTATCTTGCCATCGTTATTTTCCCCTTTCTCCCCTGAACCCGAAATCTCTTTTTCAAGATAAGGTTTTAACTGTTCAAAAGCAATCTTCATTGAATCCGCCGCAATAAGCAATTGGGGCAGAAAAATAATACCTCTGTCAAAATAATCGCCTATCTTCTCCATGTTTTTCACAAGTCCATTTTCGAGAAGAAAAGAGGGGGAACATCCTTTTTCTATCTCTTTTTGTATTGTTGACACAAGTTTCTCAGTATCACCATTTAAAAGCATATTCCCTAAATCACGGTACTCTCCATCAAACTCTATCTTTTCACGACTGTCCAGAAAAAAACCCTCTTTTTTAAAAACAGCCCTGTGATTCATTATGACAGAAGAAATATGAGGGTCAGACACATCAAGGATTGCTGCATCAAGTCCCTTTCTCAAAAGATGAGTTAAAAGAAAGGAATTAAGTCTGCTTCTGTCAGGCAGCCCATGCGAGAAGTTTGACAACCCAACAATTGTTTTATAATCAGTCTTCTCAACTATCTTTTCCACAAAGGAGTAATTTTCAATATCAGTTCCAAGGGTTAAAGCAAGGGGATCAACAAAAATATCCTTTTTAAACACATTGAACCTCTGTACAAGATAGTCAAGGACTTCAAGGGCTTTTAACCTTTCATTTAATGTTGAGGGGACCTTTTTCCCACTCATTAAAAGAACAATTATCTTTCCTCCATACCTTCTGTAAAGTTTTACAATCTCTGAAAATCTTTTTTCCGTAAGATCAGCAGAGTTAAACAATGGCGAACAAACAGCATATTTTGCAATTGCTGACATAACATGAGGGTACAAACTGTCAATACTTATAACCGGGGAGGCGATATTCTGAAGAATTAAAACATCTTCCATTGCAGCATTCGGATTATCCTTTGCAATATAGTCAACATTGAAATCAACACATCTTGCACCTGCACTTAATTGTCTATTTAACTCAATTTCTATTGCATTTTTTTTATCTTCCAGATAATTCCTTTTAAAGGTGTTGTTGCCAAGGAGATTCAACCTTTCCCCAACAGGCAAAAAATCTGTTTTATTAAAGTCAATTAAAAACTCTGGTGAAACAAGAAAATCTTTTTTTTCTCTTTTTACTGGTGTCAAATCTTTTACCGCTTTTTTTAAAGCATTTGTGTAGGAGGGATTCGAACCACAACAACTTCCAACTATTGATGCACCGTTCTTTATAAAAACAGGTGCGGTTTTAACAAAATCATTCACTCTGTTTTCATACAAAATTTTCCCTTCCCTGTACTCAGGCATTCCAGCGTTGGGTGAAGCAGACAGAGGTTTTGAAAGGTATTTTGAAAACCTTTCGAAATTATCAGCCATATCAATTGCCCCGGTTGAACAATTTAAACCTGCCACATCACAATCAATTGACTCCAAAAATGCCCCGCAGTTTTCAGCAGCCATTCCACCTATCGTAAATCCGCTACTGTTAAGTGTGAATTGAGCAATAACCGGTAAAGACCTATCAATTTCCCTTACACTGTTCACCGCAAGCTTCAATTCTAACGGGTCAGAAAATGTCTCAAAAAGTATTCCATCCACCTTTTCTTCAAGAGCAACAGCAACTGCAAGTTTATAGAAATCCTCAAAAAAAGATAATATATCAACTGTATATTTAAAAATAGAATCACTCATAGGACCAAAGCTTGCAAAACAAAAAACACCATTTTTCTCTGCAACCTTTTTTCCTATTCTCACACCGTTTTTAAGCACATTAAGAGCCCTCTGTTTTTCTATCTTTCCACTTGCCAATAAATGAAAAACACCAAAGGTGTTGGTTTTTATTATGTCGGCACCTGATTCTATGTACCTTTTATGAAGATGCTTTACCACTTCCGGAGACACAATGTTTGCCTCTTCGGGAAAATCAATACTCCTTACCTTCCTTGATATCTCCGTACCATAGGCACCATCCATCACAAGGATTTTCCGGGTCAGAATAGACAGGAAATCATCTCTCTTCATCGTCCTTCAATCTCTCTCCAGACAATTCCACTTTTGAAAAAAGAGAATTGAGAGCATTCATCGCTTTGTTTATGTTGTACAGAGTGAACTCAATTTTAATTATAACATCTTTTACACCTGAAGTATTGGTATCTATCTGATTTAAAAGAGCAAGGATCTCTTTTAATCTCACATTAAATCTTCCAATTGATTCATTTAAATCATTGGAGAGATTCCTCATCTTGTGGTATGTAAAACTAAATGTTGAAGTACTGTCAGACATCTGCTCATAAGAAACCTTTATTACCTCAACTATATCTTTTAAATCAATTGCAAAATCAAATATTCTATCCGTTGTTCTTTTCTGCTCACCAAGGTCATAGCCTATTGAATCAAGAAAGTTTTTGATATTTCTCAAATCCTCTATAAGATCTCCAATCATCATCTTGCTTTCATCTATAACCACATAGATAAAATCAAAACTTTTTGAAAGCAAATCAAGTTGCTTTTCGTTTTCATTCAAAACCGCCGAAGCCTTTTCAAGGAAACCTTCTACTGCAGAAAGGGATCTTTTGGAATTCAATCCTATTTCTTTTATTACTTTAAAATTCCCGAGCCCCTTTGAAATAATACCTGAAACTTCTGACATTGAAACATGCAATCTTTCCGAAAGATCTTTAATTGAATCAGCAATTACTCCAAATCCTGTATTCTGTGCATTGTTTTTTTCAGCAATCAACGAAGCATTCAAAGCAAGTACATTGGTCTCGTCAATTAAATCCTCAATTATTTTTAAAATTCCTTTTATCCTGTTTATCTCTTCAGCCTGAAGATCAACCTTATTTAAAAGTCCCTGATACTGTTCTTTAAATTTCAATAATGAATCCATTGAATCCTTAACATATACAGAGCCTTTCTCATTATCATTTCTGATCATAATGGATTTTTTTATAGCCTCACTGTTCTCCATTGACAGATTTCTGATGTACTCCATTATTTTATCAGTTGATCTATCCACCCTCTCACTGACCGTTAAAACCTGCTCAATTTGACCCTGGAGATCACCCTGAGACACACTTATCTCAGAAATTGAAGATGTTATACTATCTGTCAATTTTAGAAGATTATGAGTTTCGTTTCTCGCTTCATTTATTGATGCAACAAACTTCACTATAACATGTGAAAATTCTTCCGCAATCTTTGAAAGTTGAGAGGTAACGGTGGTTATGTTTTCAACAAATTCGTCAAGAAACATCACCTGAGAGCGGGTGGAAATAATGAACTTTGATTGATCATTTGAAAAAAGAGATAAAGATTCAAAACCTGAAAACAATTCATTGACAGAAAGATTGATTGATTTCATCAAGTACAGCATTTTTGAAAACAGATATGAAAAATTCTTTTTTAGTTCAATAACCTTTGTATTCAACAAAAGATACTCATCGTTTGAGTAAAGAGGGTGAAGTTTTTTAAAATTACTTTTCGAGATTTTTTCAAGATTTTTCATTAAAACCTTTAGTTCAATATTCTTGTCTTTTCCCAATTGAATTAGAAAAACATAACCGAGAAAGATCAGAAAAAATGCAAAGAAAATAAAACCTCTTGTTAAGTACTTTTTAAAATACTCAAAAGAATTAAGGGAGACATAAAGATACAAAATCCCATAATCCTTTACACTCTTTTTTATTATAAGATCATCAATTGATACCACCTCAGGAAGAGGAAAACCGTAAACCCTCCCATTGGAATCTATAAAAGTTATCCTTGATGAATGAACCATTTTCCTTGTTTTCAAATAAATATCAAGTTCCTCTGGAGATGAATTGGAAAAATAAAAGCCCTCAATGGTTTCAGTGATCTCGCCAACATACTTATTGAGCATTGATTTTAAATTACTTTTTACAATATTTGTTGTAATTGAAACACTGACAATACTGTAAAAAAATATTATATAAAACAGAATATACACTATATTCACAAAAATCCATCTTAAAGTTATAATGTTCCCGAAAACAAAATTCAACTGAAGTTCATCATCTATGTGTTTTAGGAATTCAACAAGGTGTGAACCAATAACCCTCTTTATTACAACCCTGGAAACAAATGCAACAATCGGTGCAAGTCCTATCACAGAAAGCACAGATATAACAATCCTTGCCAGATCAACTTCTTTAGCATATATTTTTAAAACAATTATGAAAACAATCCCTCCCACACTCCACAATAACAGCGTGTATCTGTAAAAAATATCCGGCAGTAAGAAAAATCCGCTTAATTTTTTTACAAGTATTCTAACATTTGTTTTATTTTCTTTATAAGAATATTTCAAAATATGACTAAAATATTTTCTAAAAATAAAAAACCATTGAATAAAATAGACAGGGATCACCAGTAAAGTACCATAAAATACCAATTTAATAACAGTGCTGTATGGAAAGAAACCAATGATTAAAAAAACAACAAATACGCCAAAACTTCCACTTAACTGGACAAGAAAATCGTTAATTATAAGATTTATTACAAAACGCCTGAATTCATGTCTTTCATCTTTAATTGATGTATTCATACATTGAATATGTTATCAGAAAAATTTGCCTTTTGTAAACATTGAAACCCTTTTGTTTCCATACTTTTTTTCTTTCCACAAACAAGCGGTTTTCAGGTCAATATCAATGTTTACCCTGTGTTCAATAATTATTAGAAAATTTCCATCTGGAAGATACCTGTCAAGGTACTTAACTATTGCAGAGTAAAGATTCTCATTTTTGTACGGTGGATCAATATACAAAATTATTCTGTGATTATTTTTCAAAAAAGTTCTAATTCCTTTTAAAAAAATGAGAACATTCTTCTCAAGAACTTTAGAAAGGTGATCAAAACCAGTTTTCTTTAAATTATCTCTGACCAACGAAACTGAATCAACTGAATTATCCACAAATATCGCACTTTTAGCCCCCCTTGAAAGAGCCTCTATCCCCATCATTCCTGTGCCACAGCAAAGGTCAAAAAACATTGCATCCTTTATTGAATCACCTATAACATTGAAAACCGCTTCCTTTATAAGGGAAGATGTTGGTCTTATATCCTTTCCCTTCGGGGTTTTTAATTGCATTCCTTTTTTTTTCCCGCCAATTATTCTCATAATCCCACCTATTTATCAAACAATCTTGACAAACAACCCTTTTAAAATAATAATGGTTAAGTATGAAAGTTGCAATTATTTCTGATACACATGACAATCTGGAGATGTTTAAAAAGGCGGTTGAATACTGCAAAGAAAATGGAATATTCACAATAATCCACGCAGGGGATATAATCTCCCCGTTTACAATAAGGGTTTTTGAAGATTACTCAAAATTCAACTTTGTCGGGGTATTCGGAAACAATGACGGTGAGATGAGGTATTTGAAAAAACTTTATAAATCCATTTACTACCCACCTCACAGGTTTGAGATTGACGGAAAAAGTTTTGTCTTAACCCACAATATTGAAGATATAGAGATTGAAAAAGAAAACTGCAACATTGTTGTTCACGGTCACACCCACGAAATTCAAATTAAAAGGGAAAATGGAAAACTCATTGTTAATCCCGGAGAGTGTTGCGGGTATCTTAGTGGAAACCCCACATTTGCAATACTTGATACACATTCATTAGAAGTTGAAATAATAAATCTATCTCAAATAAAATAAAGGAGAAAAGAATGGGAAAAGATAAAAAAATAAGGGTGAGGTTTGCCCCTTCCCCCACAGGTTACCTTCACATAGGGGGAGCAAGGACTGCTCTTTTCAACTATGTTTTTGCAAAGAAACACAACGGGGATTTCCTTTTAAGGATAGAGGACACAGACACAGAAAGGTCAAAGCCTGAATTTACTGAACAGATTATAAAAAGCCTTGAATGGCTTGGTATAAAACACAATGGAGAGATAGTATTTCAATCAAAAAGGTTTGATGTTTATAAAAACTATGCCGAAAAACTTTTAAAAGAAGGCAAGGCATACAGATGCTTTTGCACGAAAGAGGAGATTGAAGAGAGAAAAAAGAACAACCCTGCCTGGAAGTACGACAGAAAATGCCTCAACCTTTCGGAAGCAGAGATAAAAGAGAAACTTGAAAAAGGTATTCCCCACACAATAAGATTGAAACTCCCTGAAACTGAAATAAAATTCTTTGACCATATCAGGGGGGAAATGCGATTTCACTCAAAAGACTTTGAAGACTTTATAATTGTCCGCTCAAACGGTATCCCGATTTATCAATTCACCGTTGTAATAGACGATTATGAAATGGGGATAACCCATGTTATAAGGGGGGAAGACCACCTTTCAAACACCCCCAAACAGATATTTATTTACAAAGCGTTGGGGTTTGAAATCCCTGAGTTTGCCCACATTCCACTTATTTTAGGCCCTGACAAAAAAAGATTGAGTAAAAGACACGGGGCAACAGGGGTTGAAGAGTACAAAAAAGATGGGTTTTTACCTGAGGCACTTGTAAACTTTATAGCATTGCTTGGATGGTCTCCCGGTGATGACAGGGAAATACTCTCCATTGATGAAATAATAAAGGAATTCAGCCTTGAAAGGATAAACAAAAGCCCTGCCGTATTTGATTACAAAAAGGCTTTGTGGCTTAATGGCAAATACATTGCAATGAAGGCGGCAGAAAAACTCTTGCCTTTAATTGAAGAAATTTTCAGGGAAAATGGTATTGAGTTGAACTCCCATCCACAAAAAAAAGAGATTGTTGAACTTTTAAAAACAAGGGTAAAAACCCTGAATGAATTTTACCAGTTCGGGTATTACTTCTTTAAAGAGCCTGAAAATTACGACGAAAAGGGAATAAAAAAGTACTTTAAAAAGGAAAACTCAAAGGAATACCTGAAATCATTGATCAAAATAATTGAAAAAACAGAGCCTTTCACAGAAGAGAAACTTGAAGAGGTATTGAGAAAAGAGGCCGAAGATATGGGAATATCCGCTGCAAAACTCATACACCCATTCAGGCTCGCAATAACAGGATACACGGTTAGCCCCGGTATATTTGAGACAGCGGTATTGATAGGAAAAGAGAATTGTTTAAAAAGAGTGAAAAAAGCACTTGATTTTCTGGATAAAAATGAATAAAATATCCCTTGCCTGCTGGGAGATCGTCTAATTGGCAGGACGCCAGACTCTGGATCTGGTTGTCGGGGTTCGAGTCCCTGTCTCCCAGCCATTTTTTCTGTACGTGGGGCATTGGTCTAGGGGTTAGGACGCCGGCCTCTCACGCCGGTAGCAGGGGTTCGATTCCCCTATGCCCTACCACTTTTTTCAAGTTGCCTTAAAAATTTTTTGGTAATATATATTCCTTTATAGCATATTACCAGAAATGGTTAATATATAAATAATTATTCATTAACAATAAAGGTGTTCATTGTGTTGTAATTTTTATCCCCTCTGACACCAATTGCAAAAACAGGTGAGTTAGAGTTTATTTCAAGATAATCTCCAATGTCAATTAAACCAAAAACATCCTTAACCACAAACTGACTGTGAGCAAAGGGATTTAATTTGATTGTCAAACTTCCCTTTTCAACACCATCTTTATCCCTTAAACTAACAGCAACTATTGCAATCCTGTTTAAAGGATTAAAGATAGCAACACCATTCCAGAGGTTTTCACCTTCTTTTAAATAGAAAAAGCCATTTTTTGATGGTATCGCAGGAAGATTGAAACCTGCAATGCCTTTTGAATAGGTGCCATATATTTCACAACCTGCCATAGGATACTCTGCTTCAATTATGCACGAAACAGCATTATAAGGTAAATTTTCAAATAATTGTTTGATTGTTCCCTTTAATTTCTCATTTTTATCAAAAATAAAAACATATTCATTTTCAAGCTCAATCCCATCAGGGTTAAAAAACCTGAAAATTACTCTGTTTTGCACATCAGAAAGGTTTACAATTGACAATCCAGTCCAGAAAAGATCCTTTTCAAGTGGTATATGAGGAATAAATAATCTCGTAGAACCATTCCCCATTAACCTATACCCCGCTCCATCACTGTTTTTCTTTATAAAGCATTGATAACCTGCAATAGAATCGTTTTCCCCAAGGGGGTTAAACTGCTTTGCCTCTAATTTCCCCCATACGCAGTTTGAACAATTACAATTTTTAACAAAATCATTTACATTATAAACACCTGTAATTCCACTTAATTTTTCATCCCCACATTTAACTGAAAACAAAAAATCATTATTATTAAAGGTTGAGACGAACAACAGGTTATCCCAGAAATTGGTTTCCTCTGCTATATGAGGGATATAAACCCTGTCCCTGTAAAAATTGTCAACATTAAAACCAGCCCTTCTGTTTTCAGATTTTAAAGTCGCAGTAATAACAAGTTGTTCTGCACTTTCTATCTTTAAATATCCATTGGTATTCCCATAAGAAAGATTCATACTCCCCAGAGAAGGAACCAATTTTTCTATTGATGACAGAACATGTCCATTAAAATCCATCAATTCTATTGAAATTGATTGTTCATCTTCTGTTGAATTGATAATACTCAAGTCAACAGAATTAAAAAATGGTGAGAAATTTAAAGGAAATATGTACGGTCTATCTTTGTAAACCTTAATTTTTAAAGATGCACTTAAAACATCACCGGATTTTTCATCTTCAATCTTTACCCTGGGGGTATAAACGCCCTGCTTTGAATAAGTGTAACTTGCAAAAGGAACATCAGTTGTTAAATCAAAATCCCCATCGCCTTCAAAGTCCCAGTGATACTTCACATTGTTAGAACCCCCTGAAATATCAAGCGAAAAAGATACAGTTAAAGGTATTTTCCCTTTTGTTTTATCTGCATCAAATGAATTTATTTTAATTTTTGGAAACTCTTTTACCACCCACAGCCTTGAGGCATTAATTAAATCAAACAATAAAAACTTATCCTCCCTTTTTTCAATAAAATCAGTATCAACAGCAGGGTTTAGGTAGTATTTTCCTGAAAAAATAAACTTACCATTTTCGTATCTGTATTTCCTCAGTACATTTTCAAAAACAACCGTTAAATCTGTACCATTAAAATAAACATCACTTACATAAAAATTATCAAAAAAGCAATCTATTAAATTCAGATTACCGTTTTCAAATGTGTACATCTTTAACCCATACCCGCACAAAAACACATAATTTCCCCTTACCTGCAGAAATTCACCAGACTGATTGATATATTTATTTACTAAATCAAGTTCTCCACTATTTTTTATTTTTACTACAAATATGGTTTTGAAGAAATCGTTAACAAGAATAAAATCCTCAATTTTTTTTATAGAATAAAAAAAATCTTCAGGTCTATCTGTCAATTTAATACTTCCTTTAAATTGCAGATTAAATTCATCATCAGCACTATAATGAATTAAATAACATCCATCATTCTGTGATACAACCATAAAAACATCTTTCCCTGAAACATTGCTTTTCAAAATTGTGTAATCTTCGTCAAGATAACTTTCGGAGATATTTTCAAGTGATTCTTTATCAAAAACATCAAAAACCAATCCTCTATTCACTCTTGAAAAAATATAAATGTTTTTATTATCAATTCCCATGTGGCTCCATCTTGAATAATTTTCAGAATAATCCAGAATACTTATTGATTTAGGAACCCTTTTTTCCTCCTTTATCTCATCTCCCTCTATCTTCAACTTAACAAGATCTCTCCCAGTAACATAAAAAATTTTGTCTCCTTCCACCTTAAAATCCATAATAATTTTATCTGCACTTTTACTGTCAAGAACCGTGATATCAGTTTCCCATGAAAGCCTGTTAATAAGAATGAAATAACCATAATTTAAATCAAACGAAACCAGATAATCCCTGTTCAGGAAAACAAAATTAGTAAAATAAGGAATTGGCAACATTTTCATTGCATTAAGATTATCCAGATTAATTTTAAGAATACCATTGGATGTCGGGATATACCCTGAATTTCCATCAATAACCATTCTATTAAAGAAAGTTGAATAAATGGCAAGAGAAATTTCTTTTTTCAGTGAAATTTTCCCATCCGAATTAATTTCAAAAACCTTTAACTTTCCATCAGATGTCAACAAAAGAAGGTTGTCCTGGTAAAAATTCCAGAAAACTGGCATAACATGATTATTAGAATCTGTATTGCCAATCCCTTCTATTTTATTTTTTTCCAAAATTACCGGATGTTCTATGTTTTCAATGGATACGGAATAGATAAAATAGTCAGGATTAATATTGTTGTTGCTGGTAGAAAAAGTGATAACATACAAAAAATTATCCTTTGAGCAAACTGAAAATACAACTTCGCCTGTGTCAAAAACCACCAGGCTTTTTTTAATGGGGTTTTCATCCAAACTAACATCAAA
>JALSOA010000069.1 GCA_026986725.1 Acidobacteriota bacterium | reverse complement strand
TCCAAAGATAACCGTTATAACAAGAAAGGCCTACGGTGGGGCATACTGCGTTATGGCATCAAAGCATATAAGAACAGATTACAACTTTGCATACCCCACTGCTGAGATCGCTGTTATGGGACCTGAAGGCGCTGTCAACATACTTTACAGAAAGGAGCTTGCAAAGGCTGAGAATCCGGAGGAGATGAGGAAAAAACTTGTTGAGGATTACAAAAAACTCTTTGCAAACCCTTACATTGCAGCGGAGATGGGGTTTGTTGACGAGATAATTATGCCTGAAAATACAAGGATTAAACTTATTAAGGCACTTGAGTCCCTTGACAACAAAAGGGACAATCTGCCACCGAAAAAGCACGGAAACATTCCTTTGTGATTTAAATAAACTGCGGGGGGAAGAATGGACAGAAAGACCTATAATAATCCGCTTGTTGTAAGGTATGCGTCAAAAGAGATGGCGTACATTTTTTCCGATGAATACAAGTTTAAAACCTGGAGAAGACTATGGCTTATTCTTGCCGAGGCTGAGAAAGACCTTGGCCTGCCAATAACGGACGAGCAGATAGATGAGATGAGAGAACACCTTGAAGACATTGACTTCGAGTATGCTGCTGAAATGGAGAAAAAACTTAAACACGATGTTATGGCGCACATTCACACATTTGGAAATGCTGCCCCATCTGCAATGTCAATAATTCACCTTGGGGCAACATCTGCATTTGTCGGGGACAACACGGATTTAATGCAGATGAAAGAGGGGCTTGCCCTTGTTAGAAAAAGACTGCTCAAAGTTATGAGCAATTTGAGAAAGTTTGCCTGTGATTACAGAAGTATGCCAACACTTGGTTTCACCCACTTTCAGCCTGCACAATTAACCACTGTCGGGAAAAGGGCGGCATTGTGGTTGCAGGATTTGCTTATTGACTTTAAACTTATTTCTCTTCTATACAGCAGGCTTCCTGCACGAGGGGTAAAGGGGACAACAGGCACTCAGGCAAGTTTTCTGAAACTCTTTGACGGAGACGAGGAAAAGGTCAAGCAATTGGACGAAATTGTTGTAAAGAGAATGGGTTTTCCCAGAAGTTTAACAATAACAGGTCAGACTTACACCAGAAAGATTGACGACGATGTTATCCATGTTTTAAGGCAGGTTGCCGTGTCATGCTCAAAGTTTGGAAACGATTTAAGGTTATTGCAGCATGACAGAGAGATGGAAGAGCCTTTTGAGGAAAAACAGGTTGGTTCATCTGCAATGGCCTACAAGAGAAACCCGATGAGGTCAGAGAGAATGACTGCCCTTGCAAGGTATCTTATCTCTCTTGCAGACAACACGGCCTTTACCGCTGCAACCCAGTGGTTTGAAAGAACTTTAGACGATTCTGCAAACAGAAGGATTGTTATTCCACAGGCATTCTTAACCGCTGATGCTTTGCTTTTGATTTATGCAAATATCACTGAGAGTTTAAGGGTAAATGAAAAGATGATACAGGCTCATGTTGAAAGGGAATTGCCATTTATGGCAACTGAAAACATCTTAATGGAGTCTGTTAAGAGAGGAGCAGATAGGCAGGAGATACACGAGGTTATAAGGCAGTACTCCCATAAGGCAATGGAAGCAATTAAAAACGGTGCGGACAAAAACCCTTTGATAGACTTCCTTGCTGAGGATTCAAGGATACCATTAACAAGGGAAGAGATAATTTCTATTCTAAAACCGGAGGAGTTTATTGGAAGAGCACCCTCTCAGGTGGAAGAGTTTTTGAGAAACGAGATTGACCCTATTCTTGAAACCTATAAAGACATAATTGACGGCAAAAAGGTTGATTTGAATGTATAAAAAAATAACCGGGATTGGTTGTCCCGGCTTCCCAAATAATTTGGGAGAAGGCTGTCATTACTTTTAATGCAAGTTTGGTGCCAGTTCTGGACGATGTAAAATTATGTTTATGCAATTATCCTGTTTTAAAGGGGAAATATAGTTTTATGAATGAAAAAATCTGTATTTGAAAAAATAAAATGTGTCATTTTTGCATAGGGGAGTGACGGAAATTGAACTTAATGGATAAAAAAAAGGTTATTGATTTCCTTAAAAGAAAAGGTATATATTTTGAAGCAAAACTCAATCTGAGGCCTTACACAACATACAATGTTGGGGGAGATGCGGAGATCGGGGTTTTCCCTGATTCAATAGAGGAATTCAAAGGTGTTATCGCTTTTTGCAAAAGGCTGAATATCCCCTGCTATGTGCTTGGAGGAGGGGCAAATGTAATTGTAAGCGATAATGGGGTTGAAGGCGTTGTCTGTTTGACAGAGAGATTAAACCGCATCCGTTACTCTTCCGGGAAAATTTACGCCCAATGCGGGGTAAGGCTTGAGAAATTATCCATATTTGCCTTTGAAAATGGAATTAAAGGCTTTGAATTTGCATACAATATCCCCGGCACTGTTGGCGGTGCTTTAATAATGAATGCAGGAAACAATTACGGTGAATTTAAAAACATAACCTGCTTTGTAAAGGCAATTGACACAAATGGAAAAGAGTATGTTTTTTCTAAAGACCTCTGTGAATTTGGATACCGCACCTCAATCTTTAAAAAAAGGAAGATGATAATACTTGAGGGAGTATTTGATGGAAGGATAAAAGGGGAGAAGAACA
>JALSOA010000068.1 GCA_026986725.1 Acidobacteriota bacterium | reverse complement strand
CTCCAACAGTACTATTCTGAAATCCTTGGGTTAACCATTGCCCCAACGATAAACTGTAACCTTGCCTGCAAGTATTGTTTTGAAAACCCGGACAGGGCGGTGATGGATGAAGAGGTGGAAAAGAAGATAGTTGATTTTGTTAAGCAGGAGATTGAGAAGGGCAAGAAGATGGTTTCAGTGACCTGGTATGGAGGTGAGCCCTTACTGTGTATGAAGCAGATAGAGTCTTTAAGTAAAAAATTGATGGATCTGTGCAAAGAGAAGGAAGTGATGTATTCAGCATCTGTGATCACAAACGGAACACTTTACACTAAAAAGGTTGCCGAAAAGTTAAAAGAACTTGCTGTAACTTATGTTCAGATAACCCTTGACGGATATAAGGAGATGCACGATAAGAGAAGGCCGTACAGGGGAGGAAAAAAGTCCTCTTTTGATGCAATCATAAAAAACCTTGAAGAAACTGTCGGAATAATTGTTGTAAATTTAAGGATAAATGTTGATACTGAAAATGTTGATAAAGCGGTTGACTTTGTAAAGGAATTGAAATCAAAGCCATGGTTTGACCCAAATTACATATTCCCGTATTTTGGCTATGTGAGGAAGTACACGGCATCCTGCCGTTGCTCAGATGAAGAATGCTTATTGCCCGGTGAATTCTGGAGAAAGAGTTACGAGTTGCAGGAGTATATGGTAAAAGAGGGAATGACTGTACCAGAATACCCCAACATCTCCTCCGGTTGTGGGGCAACAAACATACATTCTTATGTAATTGGCCCAAAAGGTGAACTTTACAAGTGCTGGAACCATGTTGGAGAAAAAGAGCAGATAGTGGGTTACCTGGGGGAGGAAATTGAGTTAAACAGCCTGTATGTTGATTACCTTTACGAAAGTTTTGAAAACGATGAAGAATGCAGGGAATGCAAATATTTGCCCATCTGCATGGGAGGGTGTGTGGATGTAATGATAAAGGCAAAAAGAGGAGAGATGCCGTCCAAAGACTGCACCAAGTGGAAAGAATACCTTGAAAAGCAATTAAAACTCTATTACCAGTACAAACTTACCCATCCTGAACAGGTAAGTTGCGATGTAAAATAGAAAAATATGGAATACTACAAAAAGGCATGGAAGACCTACAAAAGATTTCTAAAATTCTTAAAGCCGTACTGGAAAGTGGGGGTGGTTGTCGGTATTCTCATGCTGATAACCGCCCTATTACACCTTCCTGCGCCCTTGCTTACAAAATTCTTAATAGACAAAATAGTGCCACAAAAAAACCTTATTCTATTAAATATACTATGCCTTGCACTTGTTGGAGTAATACTTCTCAGCAATCTATTAAATTATATACAGCAGGTAATGCTTGTAAACTACAGGATAAAAGTTGAAAAAGACATAAGAAACCTTCTAATTGCAAAGATAATGCAGGGCAAACTCACCTTTTTTGAAAGCCACGCAACCGGTTACCTGTTATCCAGGATAGACGCAGATGTAGATGCAGTGGGACACCTATTTATAGAAACAATACTGAGCCTTCTAATGGACACACTCACCTTTATAGTTGGAGCAGGATTGCTTTTTTATCTAAATACAAAACTTGCAATAATTTCGTTACTATCCCTACCTGTATTTATTTTTTCATTCCATTACTTTTCCAAAAAGATGAACCAATTAACAATGATAAAACAGGAAAAATGGGCAAGATTCAGGGGGGTAATAACAGAAATACTCTCCGAGGTAAAAACATTAAAACTATTTGGCAAAAAAGACTTCTCCATCAAAAAAAGCGGGCAAAGCCTTGAAGAAGCCCTTGAAAGCGAAAAAAAACTTGAAATCTACGGAATAATATCAGGAATAGCCATAGGATTAACCGGGGTAATCCTGCCCTTATTTGTTTTATGGTACGGAATAAGAGACATAATCCTGGGAAACTTCACGGTGGGAGGCTTCATAGCCTTCAACACCTGCATAGGATATCTCTATGACCCTGTAAAAAGCTTTGTATCCTTAAACATAGACATCCACTCATCCATAGCGGCAGCAGAAAGGATATTTCAAATAATAGACCTCCAGGAAGAGACAAAACAATTTGGTACAATTCCCTTAAAAATACTAAAAAGCCTTGAATTCAAAGAAGTAACATTCCACTATCCTGAAAGAGAAGAAAAAAGCGGTATAGAAAAAATAACCTTCAAACTAAAAAAAGGAGAAAAACTTGCAATAGTTGGAGAAACCGGAAGCGGTAAAAGCACAATAGTAAGACTAATAGCGGGTTTTGACACACCGGACAGAGGGGAAATTCTGATAAACGGGAAAAACTATCAAAACTATTCCCTTGAAACAATAAGAAACAAGATAGCCATAGTACCTCAGGAGCCCCCCTTATTATCCGGGACAATAATAGAAAACATAATATTCTTTGAAAAAGAATACGACAGGGATTTTATTGAAAAACTGATAAAATTATGCGCATTGAAAAAAACCATAGACAGATTTCCGAAAGGAATAAACACCGATGTATTTGAAGAAGGAGTCGGATTAAGCGGAGGGGAAAAACAGAGGATAGCCATAGCAAGGGCATTGTACAGAAAACCTGATTTATTGATATTTGATGAAGCGACCAGTGCCCTTGATAGAGAGACAGAGGAAGAGATATTCGGAAATCTATTGAACCTTGAATGGAACCCTGCCATAATATGGATAAGCCACAGGGAATACCTGCTTGACAGGTTTGATA
>JALSOA010000067.1 GCA_026986725.1 Acidobacteriota bacterium | reverse complement strand
TATTGTTACAAGCGCCTCTCCTTTAACCACAACCCAGTGTTCACTCCTGTGTTTATGGTATTGTAATGAAAGCCTTTTATGGGGTTTAACATATATCTTTTTTACTTTGTACATCTTGTTTTCAGCAAGGATTGTGAAACTTCCCCATGGCCTGAATGTTGTTATATGGCTTTCAACCACTTCACTTTTTTCCTTCTTTAATCTGTTTACCACATCCTTTACTATGGAAGATTTCCCTTTATCTGATATCAATATTGCGTCTTTTGTGTCCACAACTATCAGGTCATTTATGTCTATTGTTACCATGGTTCTTTCTTTTGAGGCAATTATCAGGTTATTTTTTGACCCGATGTTAATAAGATTTTCCTCATTGTAAGTTGTGTTGTTGTTTTTATCTTTTTCGTTTATCAAAAAAAGAGACTCAAAACTTCCAACATCACACCAATCAAAGGACACAAGCCTTGTTATTCCCCTGTCTGTTTTTTCCATTACAGCATAGTCAATGCTATTTGGTGGGATCTTCTCCATAAGGTTTCTTTTGAACCTTACCGTGTTTTTGCCATCTCTTTTTTCTATAAATGTTTTTTTACACTGGTTGTAAATTTCAGGCTGGTATTTTTTCAATTCATTGAGGTATGTTTCCACTTTAAATGTGAATATTCCGCTATTCCATAAAAAATTTCCTTTTTTTAAATACTTTTTTGCTTTTTCCAAATCTGGTTTTTCATGAAATCTAACTATTTCGAAGGTGTTTTTACCAATTTTCTTCCCGGTTTCAATATACCCGTAATCTATTTTGAGGGATTCTGGTTTTATCCCGAATGTCAAAATTTTATTATCATTTAAAAACTTTAAGGAATCTTCAATTTCCATTTTGTAACTTTCAAGGTCATCTATCAAGTGGTCTGATGGGGTTACAATTGCAATGTCTTCTCTGTTTAAAAGCATGGATGCAAGGCAAATGGCAGGTGCAGTATTCTTGGCCACACTTTCTATAACAAGAATCACTTTGTTTTCCATCTTTATTTCTTCTAATTGTTCAAGGGCTAAAAAGTATTGCTTATCGTTCACGACCACTATGATCTCTTCTGTTATCTTTTTGTTTCTTAAAATAGTTTTTTGGAAAAAGGACATTTCCCCCTTTAACTTCAAAAACTGCTTCGGAAGCAAAGTTCTGCTTATTGGCCATAGCCTTGTTCCGCTTCCACCGGCAAGCACAATGTTTACTATTCTTCTCATTTTAACTCCCGCAGGTATTCTTTTATATCGTAATCCCAGTGAGGTATACTGAAATTCAACTCTGTGGATATTTTGCTATTGTCCATTGCTGAAAATTCAGGCCTCCGTGCTTTAAGGTTAAAAATGGAAGAATTTACAGGTTTAATTGAGTTTTGAAGGTTTAAAATCTCTTTTATCTTCAAAGCAAACTCATACCTTGAAGCGTACCCTGAATTTGTTAAATGATAAAGTCCTTTTAAACCCTGTTCCATTGCTTTCAGGGAGACTTCGGCAACCCTTTTTGCCCATGTTGGAACTGAAACTTCATTTTCTGATACCTTTAATTCTCTGTTTTCTTTTGCCCAGTTCAAGAATTTGTAAATAAAATTGTTTCTGCCTTTTCCGTATAACCAGCTCACCCTGAACAGAAGGAAGTTGTTTAAATTTTCTTTTAGATACATTTCCCCGAGCAATTTTGTTTTTCCATAATAATTTATGGGAGAGGGGTTGTCTTCTTCAATGTACGGTTTACTTTTTTCTCCTCCAAAAACATAGTCTGTGCTGTAATGTACAAGTTTTGCTCCCGATTCAGAGCACACTTCTGCGAGGGTTTTTACAGCCTTTGCATTTACCAAAAAAGCCATGTCTCTTTCCTCTTCTGCTTTGTCAACCATATTGTACGCAGCGCAGTTTATAACAAAATCTGGTTTGATTTCTTTCATTACTGACCACACTCTGTCAACATTGGTAATGTCAAGTTCTTCCTTCTTAAATGCAAAATGCTCAATTCCCATTTTGCTTAAAATCCTTGTAAACTCCTTTGCAAGTTGTCCGTTTTTACCTGTTATTACTATTTTTGCCTTTTGTAAACCCTTTGCCATAACCTCTCTAAATCTTTCTTTTTTTCCTTTAGCCAGTTAATGTTTTCAAGGTTCCACTTAACTGTTTTTTCAATACCCTCTTCAAAACCGACGGTTGGTGTCCAGCCGGTTTTTTTTGTTATTTTGGAGAAATCAAGAGCATACCTGAAATCATGCCCCGGTCTGTCTTTTACAAACTCAATTAAAGAGTGTGGTTTGCCCATCAGGTCTAAAATTGCCTTAACAACCTCTATGTTTTTTCTCTCTTCTCCGCTTCCAATATTGTAAATCTCTCCATTTTCCCCTTTTTCAGCAACGGCTAAAATCCCCTTTGCACAGTCTGAAACAAAAAGCCATTCCCTGACATTTTCACCTTTCCCGTAAACAGGGATACTCTCGTTATGATATGCTTTCAAAATAACAACAGGGATAAGCTTTTCCGGGTATTGCCAGTATCCGTAATTGTTTGATGCCCTCACGGTAATGACTGGCAGTCCATAGGTTCTGTAATAAGCCCTGCCCAGCATATCCTGTGATGCCTTTGAAACAGAGTACGGAGAGTTGGGATTTAAAGGGGTGGTTTCGGTAAACATTCCGTCTTTGCCCAGTTCCCCGTAAACCTCGTCTGTTGACATATTGATAAATCTTTCAGTACCAAATTCTTTTGATGCATCAAGCAGATTCTGGGTGCCTATTATATTTGTTTTTAAAAAAAGTGAGGGGTCAAGTATGCTTCTGTCAACATGGCTTTCTGCGGCAAGGTGAAAAACAATGTCAGGTTTTTCCCTTTGAAACACCTCGAAAACCGGCTCTCGCTCTGTTATATCAATTTTGTAAAAAGCAATCTCTTTTTCAATTTCTTTCAGCCTTTCTCTGTCTCCTGCATAAGTTAATGAATCAACGACAATGGTTCTGTAACCGCTTTTAACAGATAATCTGGCTAATTCTGCTCCGATAAAGCCTGCACCCCCTGTGATTATTACCTTTTTTTTCATTTGAACTCCTCATTGTGGCTTATTTAAGGTACAGAATTATTGTATTGGTGTTTTTAAAAATGTCAATGATAATGGGTTTTGTTTTAAGATGAGGTTACAGATATTCTGTTTAAGGGTGTTCAAGTTTTAGAGAACATGTGGTATTTTTAATTAGTGATTGTTTAAAAAGAGGTTTATTATGAAGGGACTGTCTCATTTAAAGCATCTGGAGGCGGAAAGCATTTACATTTTGAGAGAGGTTGCTGCAAACTTCAACAATCCGGTTATGATGTACAGTGTGGGGAAGGATTCCTCTGTTATGCTTCACCTTGCAATGAAGGCTTTTTACCCTGCAAAACCACCTTTTCCCCTTTTGCACATAGATACAAAGTGGAAGTTCAAAGAGATGATTGAGTTCAGGGATAAAAGGGCAAAAGAACTTGGAATAGACTTAATTGTCTATACAAACCCCGAAGGTATTGAGATGAACATAAACCCCTTTGTTCACGGTAGCAAGATCCACACGGATATTATGAAAACGCAGGCTTTAAAGAAGGCTTTAACTGAGGGCGGATATGATGCTGTTATTGGTGGGGCAAGAAGGGATGAGGAAAAATCAAGGGCAAAGGAAAGGGTTTTTTCTTTCAGAGATAAAAATCACAGGTGGAATCCAAAGAAACAGAGGCCTGAACTCTGGAATTTGTACAATACCCATGTTGACAGAAAGGAGAGTGTAAGGGTTTTCCCTTTAAGCAACTGGACGGAGCTTGATATCTGGCTTTACATTTACCTTGAAAACATACCTGTTGTCCCCCTTTACTTTGCAAAAGAGAGGGTTGTTACCGAATATGAGGGTGCATGGATTTTAGTTGATGATGACAGGGTGCCTGAAGATTTGAGAAAAAAGGCTGTTAAAAAGTGGGTGAGGTTCAGAACGCTTGGGTGCTACCCGCTAACAGGTGCAGTTGAATCAAAGGCACGAAGCCTGCCTGACATAATTCAGGAGATGCTTTTAACAAAGTACTCTGAAAGGCAGGGAAGGCTTATAGACTTTGACCAGGTTGGCAGTATGGAAAAGAAAAAGATAGAGGGATATTTTTAAATATGAATGCTGAACTTATTAAGGACAATATTCTTGATTACCTGAAAAGGCATGAAGAAAAGGAATTGTTGAGGTTTATTGCGTGCGGAAGTGTTGATGATGGCAAAAGCACCCTGATTGGAAGATTGTTGTATGAAACAAAAATGATCTTCAAAGACCATCTGCTTGCTTTAAAGGCTGAAAAAAAATACAAAAGAACAGATGAGGAGATTGATTTTTCTCTCCTTGTTGACGGATTGCAGGCTGAAAGGGAACAGGGGATAACAATAGATGTTGCTTATAGATACTTCTCCTCTGAAAAAAGGAAGTTTATAATTGCCGATACCCCGGGCCACGAGCAGTACACAAGGAATATGGTAACAGGCGCAAGCACATCAGACCTTGCTGTAATATTGATAGATGCAAGAAATGGAGTATTAACCCAGACAAAAAGACATTCGTTTTTAATCTGCCTTCTTGGAATAAGAAATATCCTTGTTGCTGTAAACAAAATGGATCTGGTTAATTACTCAGAAGAGGTATTTAAAAAAATAGTGAAAGACTATGAGATGATATTCAAGCAGTTGAAATTTTCGCTTCCATTCAAGCATTTTGAGCCAGAGGTGGATTTTATCCCCATAAGTGCTTTAAAGGGGGACAATGTTGTTGAAAGGTCTCAAAATATGCCCTGGTATAAAGGAAAGGTTTTTCTTGAATACTTAAACACTGTAAAGGTTATAAATACCGGTTTAAGGCGGGATATTGATTTCAGATTCCCTGTTCAGTACATAAACAGGCCCAATCAGGAATTCAGAGGATATTGCGGGAATGTTGCAGGCGGTTTGGTAAAAGAAGGGGATAATATTATTGTTTATCCTTCAAAAATGAAAACAAGAATAAAATCTATTGTTAAGCCTATAAACCCTGTTGACAGCAAAAAAGACAAAAAACATAGCAAGTTAACCAGAGCCTATCCCCCTATGGCGGTTACCCTTTTGCTTGAAAAAGACATTGATGTAAGCAGGGGAGATTTAATTGCAAAAGAGGGAGAAAAGCAGCCGAAGTTCAACGATTCCTTTGAGGCAATGCTTGTCTGGATGGACGAAGAGCCCTTGAAAAACAGGGAGTACATAATCAAACTTTACACAAAAGAGACAACTGCAATTGTAAGCAGAATACTTTTTAAAAAAGATGTAAACACCTGGGAGAAGATAGAGGCAAAAACCCTTGAATTAAACGACATTGCAAGGGTTCAGATAGACCTTGTTGAAGAGGTTGCATTTGACCTTTACGAAGAAAACAAGTCAACAGGCTCATTTATTCTAATTGACAAATTGACAAACAACACTGTTGCCGCCGGAATGATAGTGGGTGAATCAACAAAGAGGAAGAAAAGGAGGATATACACCGAAAGCGAGATTGCTTTAAACAAATTTATAAGGGAGCATTACCCCGAATGGGGATGCAAACCAATTGAAGAACTTGATTAGAAAGCAGAGATTTTATGGCTGATTACCTTATATGGCACAATCATAAGGTTTCAAGGAAAGACAGGGAAAAAATCAAAAATCAAAAAGGGTGTGCTTTGTGGTTTACAGGTTTAAGCGGAAGCGGGAAAAGCACCATTGCGAATGAGGTTGAATATAGATTAAACAAAAAAGGCTACCATACCTATCTTTTAGACGGAGACAATTTAAGGTACGGCTTAAACAAAGACCTTGGATTTTCATATAAGGACAGGGTGGAAAACATAAGAAGGGTTGCAGAGGTTGCAAAACTCTTTGTTGATGCCGGAATAATAGTTCTTGTTGCTTTTATATCCCCGTTTTTAAAAGAAAGGGAGAAAGCAAAAAAGATAATCGGGAAAGAGAATTTTATTGAAATATTTGTTGATACTCCGTTGGAAGAGTGCATGAAAAGAGACCCGAAAGGGTTATACAAAAAAGCCTTAAACAAAGAGATAACAGAGTTTACAGGCATTGATTCCCCCTATGAACCGCCAGAAAATCCGGATATACACATTGAAACAATGGGCATAAGTGTGGAAGAAGCAGTAAAAGAAATTTTAGGTTTTTTGATTGGAAGGGGAATAATTATATAAGATGCAATTGATAAAGGATTTAAAAGATAAACTGCAAAAAGACCCCCATTTCCTTGAACTTTTAAAGGGTTCTGGGACTGCATTTGTTTTAAGAATTATAGGCTTGTTTTTTTCATATATTTTTCTAATGCTAATATCCAGATACTTTGGTTCTGCTGGAGTTGGAATATTCGCCCTTTCACTTGTGTTTTTAAATATAGGCGGAACATTTGCAAAGGGTGGTTTGCATATCTCTTTTTTAAGGTTTGTTTCTGAATATGTTTCTTTAAAAGATGTTTCAACCCTGAGAAGTATTTACAAAAAGGTTTTATCACTTGCAGGTGTTTTTTCGTTAACTTTTAGCATTCTCCTTTATTTTTTGTCCCCCTTTCTGGCAGATTTGCTTGGAAAACCATATCTTTCTTCCTATTTTAAAATAATGTCAATAGGTGTTGTCCCGCTTGTTTATCTATCCATAAACACCGAAGGATTAAGGGGTTTAAAAAGAATCAAAGAATACATATTGTTCTCATCCTGTCTGTTAAACCTTTTTGCTATTTTTATCTTTTTTACTTGTGTTTTTTGCTTTAATTTTGGTTTTAAGTTGGAATTGAAAGTTTTTACGCCTGAGATTTCTTATATTTCTGCGGTAATTATTATGCTTGTTGTTGCATTTTTTAGTTTTCAAAAACTTTTGAAAAAGGCAGAGAATACTGGTGTTTCAACCAAAAGTCTTTCTTATTCAGAAATTTTAAATGTTTCTCTGCCCATGCTTGTTTCAGGTTCTCTTATTATTTTGGTTACATGGACTGATACAATTATGCTTGGCTGGCTTGGCTCTGTTTCTGATGTCGGGATATACAATGTTGCAATAAAGATAGCAAGAATCGTCATAGTTTTTTTAACATCAGTTAATACAATTGCTGCTCCAAAGTTTGCTGAATTCTATGCAAACAAGGACTATAAGGCTATTGCAAGAGTTGCAAAGCAGGCTTCAAAACTTGTTTTTTTTCTGACTTTCCCTTTTGTTATAATTATTCTGATTTTTCCTGACAGAATACTTTTGCTCTTTGGAAAGGATTTTGTCAATGGAAAGGTTGCTCTTATAATCTTAATATCAGGTTTTTTGTTTAATGCTATGGCGGGAAGTGTTGGAAATATATTACAGATGACGGGGAATCAAAGGTATCATAGAAATGTTTTAATTATAGGCACTTTTTTAAATATCTTTCTTAACTATTTTTTAATTCCTGTTTACGGTTTAAATGGTGCGGCAATTGCAAGTGCTGTTTCTATGATTTTCTGGAATTTTATGTTTTCTATTAAGGTTAAAAAACTTACAGGTGAATGGGTGTTTTTCCCTCAAATAAAAAATGGAGAATAATTATGGGAAAGATTGTTGATTTTATGTGTGTTGGTGCTCCGAAAGCCGGGACATCTTCTCTTCATCATATTCTTGTGCAGCATCCTGATATATTTTTGCCGGAAATTAAAGAGACAGGCTTTTTTATGTTTGATGATTTATACAATAATGGTATTGAATTTTATAAAAATGAATATTTCAAAAAAAGAGGAGATGAAAAAATTGCAGGGGAAATTGATCCATCTTATATGTTCCCTGATTATGTTGCAGAAAGGATTTACGAAGCATTTGGGGAAGACCTTAAACTTATCTTTATGTTCAGGAACCCTGTTGACAGGGCATATTCCCATTACTGGATGAATGTGAGAAGAGTTTTTGAAGATGTGGATTTTGCTTCTGCTATTGAAGATTCAGACAAAAGGTGTGAGCATAATGTGGAAAATAGGAAGTATTGCTATGTTGAAATGGGATTGTATGCAAAACGGGTAAAAAACTTTTTAAAGTATTTTAAAAAGGAAAATATGTTTTTTATAGTTTTTGAAAATGATTTTTTAAAAAACAGGGAACAGACAATAAAGAAGATCCTCGAATTTCTCGAAGTTAACCCCGATGTCCCTTTGAATTTAAAAATAAAGGCAAATCCAGCAAAAATGCCTGTATTCTCATTTGTTGGGAAGTTGTTGTATCATGAGAGCATTTTTAAAAAATTTGCACGGGGTGTTGTTAAGAGTAGAGTTAATAGGGCAAAAATTAAAAAGAGTATTTATAAAATAATGTATGAGGATTTTGTCCCTCCCATATTGCACAATGAGGTTAAATTAAAATGGATTGATCGTTTTTTTATTGAGGATATTAAGGAACTTGAAAAGATAATTGATAGAGATCTATCAGTCTGGTATAGGAATGAATAACTTTAATTTTCTTCTTGCTTAATGTGGGTTAAATGGGTAAATTACCGAATTTTTTGATTGTTGGTGCTGCCAAATCAGGGACAACTGCTTTATATCGTTATCTTGAAGAACATCCGGGAATATATATGAGTCCTGTAAAAGAACCAAGGTTTATAACTTCAAATTTTTTATATTTTCCCTTTCAAGGTGTTGGTGATGAAAAGGTTGAGTCTAAAATTGTTAAAGATTGGGATTCGTATTACAGATTATTTTCTAATGCAAAAGAAGAGAATTGTATAGGTGAAGCAAGCACAGATACCCTATATTATTATAAAAATTCTATCCCTTTTATAAAAAAGTATTTTGGTGATGTAAAAATTATTATTGTTTTGAGAAATCCAGTTGAAAGGGCATTTTCTGCTTTTACCCACATGTTGAGGGATGGAAGAGAACACCTGAGTTTTGAACAAGCATTGCAACAGGAAGAAATTAGAAAAAGGGAGAATTGGGAGTTTATCTGGTATTATAAAGATGCTGGATTCTATTACAATCAGGTGAAAGCATTTCTTGACAATTTCTCTAATGTTAAGGTTTGTTTATTTGATGATTTGAAAAAAAATCCTGTTAAATTTGTTCAGGATATTTATAGGTTTTTAAAGGTTGATCATTCTTTTGTCCCCACAACAATCGGTATGAGATTTAATATGTCTGGCATTCCAAAAAGTATAATTTTACAGAGATTTTTTACTCACCCTAATTTTTTTAAAGACACGGTAAGAGTTTTAATCCCGAAAAAATTGAGATTGAAGATAAGAACAACACTGCTGAAAAAAAATCTAAAAAAACCTGAAATTAAACCTGAAACGAAAGAGTATTTAAAAAGACTTTACAAAGATGATATATTAAAGTTACAAGAATTGTTAAATGTTAATCTGGCTTCCTGGTTATAAAAAATTTATTGGGAAAATGCAGGTAGGGATTGAGGTTGTAATGTTTTTTATTGTCAGTTTCTTTGTTGAATTGAATTTTGGATGGATTTTTTTTGATACATTAGAATTCAAAGCAGGGGGAGTATGTGTTTCTGAATTGGTGTTATTTACAAAAAAGTTGTTTAAATGTATGTATATTGTTAAGATAATTATATGAAGATTTTACAGATCCATAATTTTCATTTTGTAAAAGGAGGGGCTGAAAAGATCTATCTGGAAACCGGGAGACTTTTTGAAGAAAAAGGTCATAAAGTTATTTATTTCAGTACAAAAAACGATAAAAATGAGCCGTATGAATTTGAGGAATACTTTGTGGACAATGTGAATTTTTTTAACCTTTCTTCTTTTAAGAAGTTTTTAAATGTATGGGATTTTTTCTATTCAAAGAGTGCGAGGGTTAAACTTGAAGAATTAATTGTAAAAGAGAGACCGGAGATTGCACATCTTCATATTTTTTCTGGTAGATTGACCTCCGCTATTTTACCCGTGTTAAAAAAGCATAACATACCGGTTGTTATGAGTGTTCATGAATACAG
The DNA here is from genome assembly GCA_026986725.1 of Acidobacteriota bacterium. Taxonomy (GTDB): domain Bacteria; phylum Acidobacteriota; class Holophagae; order Thermotomaculales; family Thermotomaculaceae; genus Thermotomaculum. The sequence goes on along the minus strand of JALSOA010000067.1, from coordinate 27,832 downwards.
GATGTTATGTCCTGTATATACTTGTTTAGATAGTCAGGGAAGGATATGTGAAAAATGTGCAGGGAGGAATTATTATTATTGTATTTTAAAAAGATGTAACAGGAATAATGTGGTTTATAGTTCTGTATCCGCAATTGAATGTTATTTTAGAGATTTCTTTATTCCATGGGGAAAATATATAGAAAAATTTATAATGGTTAGCAAATTTATTTTAAAAAAGCATCTGCAATATAAACCACATTTAAAAAACAAGGTTGTTCAGATATATAACTTTATAGATTTAAAGAAATATAAGCCAGAGCATTCTCATAATGGATATTATCTTTATTTTGGGCGTCTTTCGAGAGAAAAAGGCTTGTTAACCTTGCTTAATGCGTGGAAGGAGTTTCCTGAAATAAAATTAAAGATAGTTGGGACAGGGGTTATTGAGTCTAAATTAAGAGAATTTGTCAAAAAAAATCATTTAGAAAATGTTGAGTTTCTTGGGGTTAAGAAAGGAAATGAGTTAATTGATATTATCAAAAATGCTAAATTTGTATTACTTCCTTCTGAATGGTATGAGAATAACCCCCTTTCTATTATTGAGTCTTTAAGTTTGGGTAAACCTGTAATTGGGGCTGATATTGGTGGAATACCTGAACTTATAAAAGATGGTTTTAATGGCTTTCTGTTTAAAAGCGGGGATGTTGATAGTTTAAGAGATGCCATAAAAAAGGCGGAAGCGATAAATTTTAAGGAGTATACGGTTTTTTCAAAAAATGCAAGAGGGCTTTGTGAAAAGAATTTCTCAAAAGAAAAGTTCTATAAGAAATTAAAAGCTCTTTATTTAACATTACTGGGAAAGACTATTTGAAATAAAATAATTAAATAGTAAAAAACACATAAAAACATGGGCCAGAAAGGTATAGATAATGTTTAAATAAATGCAATATTAAAAGATAAGTCAGTAAAGGTTTTTAAGTTTTTAGAACAGTTTTTTATATTTAAGACCCCTTTTATTTAAGGTACTGCTTTTAATGTGTATAAACAGTTTTTTTATTAACAACAGACAGAATTTTATGTGAAAATATAAGTTAGATATGATAGTAGCAGGTTTTAAGGAGTATTATTTTTGTATAGCTTAAAGCCTTTATTAAACAAAATCCAGAAAGATTGGCATTTCTTTGAACTGTTAAAAGGTTCTGGTATTGCATTTTTTTTAAAAGTTTCTGGAATGTGCCTTGGTTATATATTTACTCTTATAGTTACAAGGAGTTTTGGAGCAAGTATTTGGGGTATTTTTGCACTTTCTATTGTTGTTCTGCATATTGCATCTGTATTAGGAAAACTTGGTGTGGATACGGCACTTGTAAAATTTACTGCTGAATATGTGGCAAAAATGGACCCTGTAATCCTTAAAAAAATTTATCAAAAATCTATGATAATAGTTATTCCTTTTTCAATTTTTATTTCAATATTAGTTTTTTTTCTTGCACCGATATTAGCTGAACAATTATTTCATAATTCTTTCCTTATAATGCCTTTTCGTTTAATTTCTTTTTTTCTTGTTCCTTTTGTTATTCTTACTATTCACTCTGAAAGCATTAGAGGGTTAAAAAAGATAAAAGAATATTTGTTGCTACAAAGAGTTGGTATACCTTTTTTATCAATAATTTTGTTTTTTATTGGGTTTAATATTGTTAAATCTTGGATGTTACCCCTTTTCTCTTATGGAATATCAATACTTGTTTTGGCTGTTTTTTCTTGGTTTTTGTGGAGACATTTTTTATTAAATATATTAAATAACTTTAACAAAAAAAAAGATGTTAAGATAAATTATTCTTTTATATTAAATGTTTCTTTTCCTCTTTTTTTGTCAAATTCATTGATGTTAATAATGGGATGGGTTGATACAATTATGTTGGGGATGTATTGTGATGCTACTTGTGTTGGGGTATATAATGTTGCAGTAAAAGTGGCAATGATTGTTTCTGTTTCGTTAACCTCAATAAATACGATTTTGGCTCCTAAGTTTGCAGAATTCTGGGGAAAAAATGATTTAATGGGGTTTGAAAGAATTGTTAAACAATCAACTAAATTAATATTTTGGACTTCTATTCCAATAATAATTCTGATTTTAATTTTTCCCAAGATGATTCTTGGATTTTTTGGTAAGGGTTTTGAAATAGGCTCAATTGCATTACTAATTTTAGTTATAGGTCAATTGATTAATGTGATGGTTGGAAGTGTGGGACACATTCTTCAAATGACTGGAAGGCAAAAAGTTTTTCAGAATGTTATACTGATTGCCCTTGTGCTTAATATAATATTAAATTACTCTTTGATTCCGCTGTATGGTATCAACGGTGCTGCTTCTGCCAGTATGATTAGTATGATTTTCTGGAACTTAGCGTGTTGGTTGTATATCAAAATTATATATGGAATCAATACTATTTATTTGCCTTTTTGGGGGAAGGGGAAAATATAATGACTTTACCAAATTTTTTTTGTGTTGGAGCCCAAAAATCAGGAACCACAACTTTGCATAATATTTTAAAACAACATCCTGAAATCTATCTTCCAAAAATAAAAGAGACAAAATTTTTTCAAAATAATTCATTGTTTTTCAAAGGATTAGATTTTTATGAAAAAGAATTTTTTGGAAAATGGAAAGGAGAAAAAGCAATAGGTGAAATTGACCCGGAATATATGTATTTTGAATATGTCCCCGAAAGAATTTATAAATGCATTGGGGAAGATGTTAAATTTATTTTTATATTGAGAAACCCAGTAGATAGGGCATATTCTCATTATTGGATGAGTTATAGGCGAGGGTACGAATGTGAATCCTTTGAAAACGCTATAAAATTAGAACCAGAACGATTAAAAATTGATGAATTTTATAAAAGTCATTTTAGTTACATTGATAGAGGTTTTTATGCAGAGCAAATAGAAAGATTTTTAAAGTTTTTTCCAAAAGAAAATATGTTTTTTATTATATTTGAAACAGAATTTATAACTAATAGAAAAAATACAATTATATCTTTATTGAAGTTTTTAGGGGTAGATAGTGGTATAAATATTGATTTAAATATCAAAAGTAATCAGGCAAGCATATATAGGTGGAAAAGTTTAAGAGATTTTATCTACAAGCCTAACCATATAAAGAAAATAGGAAAATTTTTCATGCCTAATAAAAAATTTAGAAGAAGAATTATAAGGGCATTAGATAAAATTAATCAAAAAAAGATAAAACCCCCTGAACTAACTAAAACTTTTAAAAAGGAATTATTAGATAGGTTTTTTTTAGATGAAATAAAAAAATTATCTAAATTAATTGAAAAAGATCTATCTGTTTGGTTAGAAATAAATGGTTGAGAAAATTTTTATCATCATCCTGAATTACAATTGCTGGCAGGATACAATTGAGTGTCTGGAAAGTGTGTTTAAAAATGAGTATCCTGATTTTAACGTAGTCGTGGTGGACAATAATTCTCCTGATAATTCTATGGACTATATAAAGGCCTGGGCTGACGGTAAGTTGAATGTATGGATACCCCCTGAGAACCCTTTAAGATATTTGTCTTTCCCCCCCGTAAAAAAACCTATTTTCTATAATTATTTTAATTTAAAGAAGGATAAATTTCCTGAAAGAATTAAATTCGGAAAGTTTACTTTGATTCAAACTGGTGAAAATAGAGGTTTTGCCGCAGGAAATAATGCTGTTATTAAGTTGCTTTTGGAAAAACAAGAGATGGGTTTTGTTTTTTTACTCAATCCAGATGTTATTGTTGATAAAAACACTTTTAAAGAATTGGTAAGGTGTGCTGTTTCAAAAGATGAAGTTTACGGTGTATCTATGTATGATTACAATATCCCCTCGAATCTTTTGTTTTTAGGTGGTGCTGAAATTCAGCCTTTTGGTACCATTAAGTTTGTAAAAACTTTAGATCAGGTTAACAATCTTGACTATATCTCTGGGGCGGCTTTTTTTACGCATATTGAGAATTTTGCGAAAAATGGTCTATTACCGGAAGAGTACTTTTTATACTGGGAAGAAACAGATTGGTGTACTAAAGCAAAAATGTCTGGAATGAAAATGAAGGTTTGTAAAAATGCTAAATGCTATAATAAAGGTGGTAAAAGTGTGGGGCGTGGAAGTTATTTGTCAGAATATTATTACACTTTGAATAGTTTGAAGTTTCATAAAAAGTATTTTCCTGAAAGGGTTAAGTTAATTGAATTTTTCTCGATTTTAAGGATGGTAAAAAGGCTTTTTTATGGTAAGTTTGCTTTGTACAAAGCAATAATTAAGGCAATAAAGGATTTTAAGAGTATGAAAGGAACTGAGGTAGAATATTATCGTTAAGGTGAATTATGCAGATTAAAGAACTTGTATTTTCAAAGAAATTGATTTTGTTTGTTTTAATATGCATTTTCTTCCCCCCATTACCCGTATTATTTAATAGTGTGATTTTTAAAATAGAGGGTTTGTTAATAGGTTTATTGTTTTTTTTGAACATACCCCTGATTTTTAAAAAAAACCTATTTGAAAACATAAATCGATTTATTATTTTTTTGTTTGTAATGCCTGCTTTATGGGGATTGATAATAGGTTTGTTAAATAAAAATCCTGAGTATTATTTATTAAAGGATTTGTTTTTTTTCTTAATTCCTTTAATGGTTTATGTCTTATTGGTTGTAAAAAAAGTAAAAATAGGAGATTTAAGGGATACAATTATTGTTTATGCTTATTATGCTGCTTTTTTTCAAATAATTTTTTCTGTGCACGGATTGATCACATGGAACAACAGACCTTTTTTCCGTCATACAAGTTTATTGATTTCAACCGAGGTCGTTATTTTTGCTTTAATTTTGAATATTTCTAAAGACTTAAAACTTTTTAAACTTGAAAATGTATTGTTTATAATGGCTTTATTGAGTACTCTTGGAAGATTTGACTTGCTATTTGTTATAGCCTCTATTTGCACTGTTTTGTTTTTAAAAATAGTAAAAAACGGGAAGTTGCGGTTTGTTTATTTAGTAGGTTTTTTTATGGCGGGGACAATTTTTTATTTTTTACCTTTATTTTTGAATTCCGTTAATATTATTGGAGATAGCTCTGTAAGATGGCGCTATATTGAATGGCTCTCGTATTTTAATGCCATAAAAGATTTTAGTTTATCTCAAATCCTTTTTGGAAACGGATTTGGAAGTTTTTTGAAAACCATAAGACCCCTCCGTTTGTTTTCTGGGGTAAGATTATTTCAAATAGATAGATTCCACAATCTGTATTTGTTTTTAATGTTTAAATTAGGGTTTGTTGGAATGATATATGTGTTTTCTCTTATATACTATGTTTTTAAAGGATTAAGATTATACACTGAAAATAATTTTGTTTATTTAAAATTTTTATTGGTAATTTTAATTTTGGTGGGGGGTTTGGTTGGAGGGATAAACACTTCAAGTTTATTAATGGGAATAGTTTTAGGATTATTGATTTATATTTATGAAGGATTGGTTAATGTTAAAAGGTACGATTGAAAATGTTATAAATATAATTAACGGGTTAGTTTTTTATTTTTTTTAAAGGAAAATATGAAAATATTATTTCAGTCGAGACAGAATCTCTTTTCAAGTCCTGGAGGAGACACAAGTTATATTTTAGGGTTAAAAAAACATCTTCAAAAATATAGTATAAAAATTGATATTTCAACTGAACTTGAGCCTGATTTGAGGGATTATGACATAGTAAATGTATTTAATTTAATCTGGCCTCAAGAGGTTTTTATTCAGGTTAAAAATGCTAAAAAACAGGGAAAGCCCTGTGTGTTGACCCCCATTTATGTTTTGTGGGATGAATTTGAAAAAAGAGGTACTTATGGTTTTAGAAAAGTGCTTGCCAGTGTCCTTCCTTACCATTGTATCCAGTATTTGAAAATTTTAGGCAGGGCAGTTAAAAATGGTGAGTTTCATAAAGGAGTGATAAATGTTCTGACAGCTGGGTATTTTAATTTAATGAAAAAAACCTTGGATTTAGTTGATTTAATTTTGCCTAATTCTGATCTTGAAAAGAAAAAAATTCAAATAGATTTTAGGGTTTCAAAAAACAAATTTTATATTGTTCCAAGCGGGATTGATTTTGAACTGTTTGATTACGAAAAAACGGATGTTGATGAAGATGTTAGAAACCTTGTTAAAGACGGGATTTTGTGTGTTGCAAGGATTACCCCTTTGAAAAACCAGTTAAGGCTTATTAAGGCTTTTAAGGATTTACCATACAATCTTTTTATTATTGGCGAACCTTCACCCAACCATAAAAACTATCTTAAATTGTTGAAAAAAGAGGCGGGGGATAATGTTTTTTTCCTGGGCAAAATACCGGGAGAAAAACTTCCTCAATACTATAAAGCTGCGAAGGTTCAGGCTTTGCCAAGCTGGTTTGAGACAACAGGGCTTGTCTTTCTTGAAGCAGCCTCAATGAGGTGCAATATTGTTGTTGGGAATAGGGGATATGTCAGGGATTTTTACAAAGATTATGCCTTTTACTGTGAGCCTGACAATGTGAACTCAATTAGAGAAGCAGTTATAAAAGCTTATGAAACCCCTTTTAATCCAGAGTGTAGAGAACATATAATAAAAAACTTCTCTATGGAAAGGGTTGCAAAGAAAACCATAGAGGCTTATGAGTATTTGTTGAAGAAGAAAAATGGATAGAAAAGTTATTTTCATAGTGGGTAATTCGAGAAGCGGGACAACTTTAATGGCAAACATCCTGGGGAAAAATAGAGAAGTGTATTCTTTCAATGAGCTTCATTTTTTTGAAAGATTCTGGACGAAAGATTCTCCTTTTTTTTCTCGTAAAAAAGGGTATAAAGTTCTTCACCAATTATTTTGCTGTGCAAGAGAACACCCTTTTATCAAATGCAAGAAAGGCCAGTTTGATAACGATATAGAAAAGTTGTTGAGCAACAAAGAATTTCCTTTAAATGGAGTTGAGATTTATCGAGATTTTTTGTTTTATGAAACAGAGAAAATGGGAAAGCGAATCCCCTGCGAACAGACTCCAAGGAATCTGTTTTATTTGGACACTATTTTTGAATATTTCCCCGATGCAAAAATTATTTATATGATAAGAGACCCGAGAGATACCACATTGTCTCAAAAGTATAAATGGAAAAGGATATTTAAAACAAAAAATGAGCCATATCCAATGTGGGAGGCGGTTAGAAATTTTGTAAATTACCACCCATTAACAATGTCATTGTTATGGAAGTCTTCTGCAAAAGCAATTCTGCCTTATTGGAAAAATAAAAATGTGATTTGTGTTAAATTTGAGTCTCTGCTTGAGTCCCCCGATACAGTTGTCAAAGATGTTTGTGATTTTATTGGAATACAATATCATTTTTCCATGCTTGATGTCCCCTATGCTTTTTCTTCGGTTTTCAGGGATGAAGAGAAAAAGAAGGGGCTTGATAAAAAGAGAAGCGGCAACTGGAAGAGATTTTTATCTGACACAGAGGTTTTTATTGTTGAAAAGGTAAATAATGATTTAATGGAGGAGTTTGGTTATAGTTTGTCAAACACAAAACCGAAAATTTTGGGGCTTGTTTATTATTCTGTTGTGTTTTTCCCGAAGTTGTTTTTTGCTGTATTGTTTAATTTATCCAGAAACAAAAGTTTGTTTTTCTCTATTGCGTCAAGATTAAGGAGAGTTTTCAGGTGAAAATAGCCATTCTCGGAACAAGGGGGATACCCAACAATTACGGGGGTTTTGAGCAATGTGCTGAGAAGATAGGGGAGCACTTTGTTTCAAAAGGGCATAAGGTTACTGTTTACAACACAGATGAGCATCCGTTTAAGGGGGACGAGTACAGAGGTATAAAGATTAAAAGAATTTTTGCAAAAGAGTCAAAACTAAAGATCTGGGGGACTTTTATCTATGATTTTCTTTGTTTGAAAGATGCAGTAAATTCCGATTTTGACATTATTTTAAACCTTGGATATGTACCTTCTGCTCTTTTTTTTGGTTTAAAAGGGAAAACAAAAGCAAAATTTATTACAAATATGGACGGGCTTGAATGGAAAAGGGCTAAGTGGGGAGGTTTTTTAAAGAAGTTTATTCGGTTTTGTGAGAAAAAGGCAATAAAACACAGCGATTTCTTGATTGCAGATAACGAGGGCATAAAGGATTTTTATGTAAAAGAGTTTAATGTTGGAAATATTGTATTTATTCCCTATGGAGCAGAACTTTTTAATTCCCCGAAAGAAAGTGTTTTAAAGGATTATAATATTGAAAAATACAGATATTACCTGCTTATTGCAAGGCTTGAGCCTGAAAACAACATTGAAACCATACTTGACGGATACCTTCTTTCAAAGGTAGGTGATCCTTTTTTAGTTGTGGGGAACTACAATACAAATTACGGAAGATTTTTAAAGGAAAGATATAAAATAGAAAGCAATATTCGTTTCCTTGGTGGAATTTACAATTTTCAGGTTTTAAGCACATTGAGGATGTTTTCAAAACTCTACTTTCATGGCCATTCTGTTGGGGGAACAAACCCCTCTTTACTTGAAGCAATGGCGTCAGGCTGTTTGATTGTGGCACATAACAATGTTTTTAATAGAAATGTCCTTGGAGAGGACGGGTATTATTTCAGGGATATTCAGGATATTAAATCGGTTTTAACCTCTTTTGATCAAGGTATCAGAGAGAAGTTTCTAAAAAACAATAGAGAAAAAATTTTGAAGTTTTACAACTGGGAAATGATCGGAAACAAGTACCTTGATGTGTTTGAAAAAGCTTTAAAGCAGGGTCAGGATTAACAAAATGATTGTGAAGATTGTTGCCTGTGCTTTGTAAAATAATTTTATCTTTTCTTCCCTGACCTTGACCATTCTTTTTAAAAGGTAAAAAAAACATGATAAGAGGATCGCCTCTTTTAATGTGTTATCTACTGATAGTTGTACTATATAAAAAGGTAAGATGCTGAAAACAGTTAAAATATCGACAGGGGATGGCATTATGAGTACAAATTCCCTTTCTATTATCAGTTTGTAAATGAAGATTGGCAATGTTAAACCTATAATTGTCATTGGTATAATCTTAAACCCGCTTTTTATAAAAAAAATGATTATAAATGTGTTTATCCAGAATTCTGCAAAGTCTATCATTGTGTTTTTTCTTATTAAGGTTTTTATCAGAGCATTAAAGATTATATAAACGGCTAATAATAGAAAGAACAGAATAATCAATTCATCATCTTTTTCTCTTTTAATGTTTAAAGTTATATAAATATCAGGTAGAGAGAACAGGTATAGTGACATCAAAGCCGCAAATAAAAAACTTGTGCTTTTTGAACGACATTTTTCTTTGGAGAATATGGTTTTTTTCAGGTTGTCGGTAAAATTGTTAAATTTCTTTATCTTTTCCTCAAATCTGTTTTTTTCTAACAGGTACAATAAGATAAATATAAGCAATATGATCATTAGCGCCGCAATTATCCCATTTTGTATGTTGTTTGAGTTTAATGTTATTGCTATAAATGAAAAAAGTGCTGATAGGGTGTAAAAGAGCAATAATGCCTGATTATGGGATAATTTCAAAAGTAAAAGCCTGTGGTGAATATGTCTGTTATCTGGAGTTGTCAATGGATTTTTGCCTTTTAACAGCCTTCTGAAAAAGGCATATACTGTGTCAGCAACAGGGATTAAAACAAAAAGGGAGGGGAATATTATTGAGATCAGGGCACCTCTTTTGTAAGAGACCATTAAAGACAGAACGGCAATGTTAAATCCAAGTACAAGGCTTCCGGAATCCCCTAAAAAAATTGATGCCGGTGGAAGATTAAAGTGCAAAAAAGCGATGATTGCCCCTGACAAAAGGCATGATACAACAAGGGGGAGTGTTAGCCCTTTTAAAATGGAGATGGTAATAATTGCCCCAAATGAAATAAAGGATATCCCTCCTGCAAGCCCGTCCATCCCGTCTATCAAATTTATTGCATTTGTAACCCCTATTATCCACAGATAGGTTATAATTATTGAAATGCCATGGCTGTTTAATATGCCATTGTATTTGCCTCCTATTGTGAAATAGATTCCCCCGTAAAAAACAATTATTGATGTTGCAATTATCTGAGTTAGAAGTTTTTTTAATGCACTGAGTTCAAATAGATCATCGTAAAGTCCAGAGAGAAAGACAATTATACTCCCGGATAACAAGGACAGGATCTGGTTGTTATCTGAAAATTTTATGGGGTTGAGTAAAAAACTTATAAGTGCTGCAATCATTATTGCAACACCTCCAAGCCTTGATGTGGGTTTTTTGTGAATTTTTCTGCTGTTTGGGTGATCAAGGAGATTAAATTTCCATGATGCCTCTATTACCATGAATATCATTATAGACGCGATCAAACTTGAATAAAGAATTGAAGCAAGTATCACATTATTGCCCCGGAAGTAAAAGGTTTTTACATGATAATTGTATATTAGAACATTATTTTTAGCAATTTATTGAAGAGGTGTTTTATGGTATAAAAGATGTTGAGAGGTTTGACAATGATAAAAGGTAATAAAAAGTTTTTTTATGTTTTTATTCTTTATCTTTTTGCAGGTTTTTTATTCTTTTCACCTCAATTGAAGGGGAAGTTTGTTTTTGATGATGTTAGAGTTATTCTTGATGCTTCAAAGATAGGTTCTTTTAAGGCATATATAAAAAAAAGGCCTGTAAATATAGTTAACCCGGATAGTCCCGTTTACTGGGGTATTATCCTGTCTGAGTATATTTTTTGGGGCAAGGACCCTTCTGGCTATAAAATAGTAAATCTTTTTGCTCATGTGTTGACAGCCTTTTTTTTCTTTCTGTTTTTAAATGATTTTATTGAGATATTAAATGAAAATTCTGATAAAAAGCATTTTGGCAATAAAAAGATTAAATTAAAAAGAAATAAAAAAGAAGACCCTGTTTTCTACTTTTCTCTTTTCTGCGGCTTGTTTTTTCTTTTGCACCCGGTGACAGTGGAGACTGTTGCCACAATTACAGGTGTTAGCAACGGTTTTGGAGGGTTGTTTTTTATCGCTGCTTCATACTTTTTTCTAAAGGGATTGAAATCTTCTTTAAAAAAGGGAAGTACTCTGTATTTTCTAATTTCTATTTTGTTTTTTATTCTTTCGTTTTTAACCAAAGAACTTTATGTGGTTTTCCCTGTTTTTTGTACTATTGTTTATGTTTTTTTGAAACCCCGGGAAAAAAAGAGGTTGTTTTTTAGCGGGGTAATAGTTTTTCTGTTTTTTTTGTTTCTTTTTGGGGGGGCATTTGTTTTTAATTTTTCTCCATTTACAATAATTCGTTCAAGATTGTTAAGGGCATTGCCTTCAGTACCCGTTGCTCTTGCAACAAATGCTTTTGCCAGCCTTTATTCCCTGTATTTAATGATCTTCCCCGTACCTTTAAACATTGATCATGGCCTTCCTATCATACATAGTTTTCTTGATTTCCATGTGATTGGTTCAATTTTTGTAATAGGGGGACTTTTTGCCTTTCTCTTGAAATTTAGAAGCAGGTTTAAATTATCTTTTTTTGCTTTTTTGTCTTACTTTTTAATGATGGCGCCATCAAATTCTTTTATCCTCAGAGGGACTCCTCTGTGGGGTTATGACCCTCTTTCGGAAAGAAATCTTTACGCCCCGGCTATGTTTTTTGCGGTGTTTATGGCGGAGTTTTTGTGGAATCTTTTTAATAAGGACTTGAATAAATTTAAAGTGGTTGCTTTTTTAATTATTATTCTATTTTCATTCAGGACTTTTGTGAGGTGTAATGATTTTAAAGACGATGTTTCTGTTTGGAGCAAGGCTGTAAAGTATTGCCCTGACCGTGCAAGAGCAAACTTTTCTCTTTCAAACGCATTGAATAGGGAAGGGGATATTGATGGTGCAATAAAGTATGCAACAAAAGCCTTCAGGTTGCATCCTTCCCCCTTAACGCTTGAATTTCTTGCACGGCTTTACCTGAAAAAGGGGGACAGGGATACATTTGAAAGCCTTATTGATACGGCTATTGAGAAGAAAGGGTTTCGGGATGCCAACCTGTTCCACACCTTCGGGGAGTACTATTACCAGAATGGCAATTTTGATAAGGCTGAAAAATGGTTTTTACTTGCTTTAAGGAAAAACAGAAATCATTTGCTTGCAAGGCTTTCTTTGACCTATGTTTACCTGAATGAGGGTAAACCGCAGAATGCCAAAAAACACCTGAATTTTTTAAACAGAGTAATTAAAAAGATTTCTGACGGGGTGTTTGGTGGTTTTGTGGTAGACAATGTTTTTAAATCAAGGGTGTACTTTGCCAATGCTCTGTACTATTTTTTGATTTCAAAACCTGAAAAGGGTGTTAAATTCTGTAAAAAGTCAATAGAACTTAACCCTCTGTTTACAGAGCCTTATGTGAAATTGGGTCAGTATTTTTTTCTCAAAGGTGATTACAAAAATGCTTTAATGTTTTTAAAAAAGGCTGAAAAAACGCCTGATTATTACCGATATAAAGATGATATATTAATTATGAAGAATGAAATTTTAAAGAACAAGCCCCGTTAAATACTGATTTTTTCTTTTAGAACAATCAAAATTTTAAAAAAGGTTAGACTATATTGTATTTGTTGGGTTATCATAATTAACTGAATGAATGTGTAAGTGATGTGTTTAAAAACATAGAGGGAGGAGAAGTGAAGTTATCAAGATTGATTTTTACTATTTTGTTCCTTTTTGCGGTGTGGGTTCTGCTCACAGGTGGTTATAAGGACCCTCAGGAACTTGTTACAGGTTTCCTTGTGTCAGTGGTGGTTTCACTTTTTACAGGACCGTTGTTTACGAGAAGGGGGCTTTACCATCTAAGCCCTAAAAGGTTATGGGGGAAGTTTGTTTACCTGTTTGTTTTTCTTATTGAACTTGTCAAGGCGAATGTTGATGTTGCAAAGAGGGTTTTAAGTCCTTCCCTGCCGATCAATCCGGGCATAGTGAGAGTTAAAACTAAACTTACTGAGGACATGGACAAACTCTGGCTTGCAAATTCTATTACCTTAACACCTGGAACAATGACCCTTGATATTAAGGGAGACGAGCTGTTTATCCACTGGATTGATGTGAAAACGACTGATGTTGAAGAGGCTGGAGAAACCATCAAGGGTGCTTTTGAAAGGCATCTTGGAGGTGAATAATGAATATCATTGATGTTGTAATACTTTTGATCGGGGTAAGCCTTTTTGCTTCTTTTATAAGGTTTTTAAAGGGACCGACAATGAGTGATAGGGCAATGGCTCTGGATTTTATGTCCGTTGTTGTTGTGTCTTTGATGGTTGTGCTTTCCTTTGTTTTTGACAGAAGTATTTACCTTGATGTTGCTATGGTTTATGCCCTTATCGGCTTTGTTGGGACTGTCATAATAGGGCGTTATCTTGAGGGAGGGCTGTAATGTTTTTAACTGTGATGACTTATATGGGGTATCTATTGCTTTTTATTGGTTGCTTTTTCCTTGTTGTCTCAGCGATAGGGATCCTTAGAATGCCTGACCTTTACAATAGATTGCAGGCCGGAACCAAGGCAAGTACTCTTGGTGCAATGTGCACCATAATGGGGATTGGATTTTTGCATCCAGCATGGTGGGTTAAGTGCTTTTTACTTTCTCTTTTTATTTTGATGACTAACCCGCTTTCTTCCTCGGTTCTTGCAAGGGCTTCTTTGAGAAGCGGGGTAAAACCATACAAATTGGTTGTTAATGAGTGTGAAAGGTACCTTAATGAAGAGAAGGGGGATAATTAAAATGGCTACCCTTGTGATAATAACAGTTCTTTGTGTGGTTTTGATGGTTGTTGCAGCCTGGTTTGCCATTAGAACCAGCGATCTTGTTTCTGCGGTTATAGGGAGTTCGGTTGTTTCTCTTATGGCAAGTGTCCTTTTCCTTATCCTTCATGCTCCAGATGTTGCTATGACTGAGGCTGCTATTGGGGCTGGGCTTTCCACTTTTGTTTTTCTTATTGCAATTAGAAAAACTGAAAGATATGAGAAAGATGAGGAGCAATAAAATGAAAAGGGTAAGTTTGAAAAAGAGGTTCAGGGTTAAAAATATTTTTGTTTTTGTTGTGCTTGTTTATCTTGGTTTTCAGATGCTTTCCCTTGGGTTTCTTCTTGATTTGAAGGATGTTAAGGGAGTTGCAAAGTACTACCTTGAGAACGATATAAAGGATACTCAATCTGCCAATGTTGTAACATCTATTGTTGTTAATTACAGGGGATTTGATACATTGGGCGAGGTTACCGTGTTGTTTCTTGCCGCAACTGGATTGGGGGCAATTCTTTCAGGTTATAGAAAGGTTAAAAAACAGAAGATACTTGCAAATACCATGTTGCAGTACGGGTCAAAACCCTTACTTGCTATAATTATACTTTTCGGAGCATATATTTTTATTCACGGGCATCTTTCACCCGGTGGAGGTTTTCAGGGTGGAACTGTTATTGCTACCGGTTTCCTTTTGATGTTGCTTGCTCTTGAGGGTTACGAGATAAAACATGGTTATATTAAATGGACAGAAAGCCTTGCCGGCTTGACTTTTGTTACTGTGGGGTTGTTTGGTTTGTTCCTTCTTGGAAGTTTCCTTGCAGACTTTCTTCCCCTTGGCAAGGTTGGAAACCTTTTCAGTTCGGGGGTAATTCCAATTATTTATGTTGCAGTTGGTTTTAAGGTTGGTTCAGAGTTGACTGGATTGCTTGATAACATGATGGGGGTTGTGGAATGATAGAGAGGTTTTTAATGAATACTCACTATATTGTTTTAATAGGGGTGATTCTCCTTTTGATCATTGGGTTTTTCGGTGCGTTAACCAAAAGGAATTTGATCAAGATCCTGATTGCTCTCGGGATTGCCGATACAGGGGTAAACCTTTTTTTCATAACCATTGGATATATCTCCGGGAAAACTGCACCTATTTTCTCAAAAAATGGATTGACCGCTTCTCAAATGGTTGACCCTGTACCACAGGCTCTTGTTCTTACAGCAATTGTTATAGGTGTTGCAGTGCTTGCTCTGGGTTTGTCGATAATTATCAGGGTTTACGAGCATTACGGAACATTGAATGTATCAAGGATTAAAAGGATGAGGGGGTAAGCGTGAGTTTGAATCCTATTTTAATGATAGCAGTTCCGTTGTTTGTGGCTTTTTCCATACCCCTTTTAGGGTACATACACAAAAAAGCGGGGTTGTATGCAATGAGTGCCACCCTGCTTTTCAACACTTTTTTAAGTTTTTCAACTCTACCACATGCGTTTGAAAAACCGATCAGGGTGATTATTGCAGGGTATAAACCTCCATTCGGGATAAACCTTGCCATAACTCCTTTTTCAATTTTTCTTGCATGTTTGATCTCTCTGATGGGGTTTATTGTTTCAATTTACCTTTTGAAGGACGAAACAACAGAAACTCAGGAAAAATTTTCAATGTTGATACTCCTGGTGGTTATGGGTGCTACAGGTATTGTGTTGACAGGTGATATTTTTAATATGTTTGTTTTTCTTGAGATCATGAGTATTTCCTCTTATGCCTTGACTTCAATTAGAAAGGACAGGAAAGGCAGCGAGGCTGGTATAAAGTTTTTACTTGTTGGTTCTATCTCTTCAACATTCCTGTTACTTGGTATTGCTATCATTTACAACCAACTTGGAACATTAAACATGGCAGATATAGCAAGAAGGTTCTCCCAGATGAATCCGAAACTTGCCTTTGCGGCGGTAAGTTTTTTGTTTTTAGGACTTGGGATAGAATCGGAGATGTTTCCTTTAAACGCCTGGGCACCTGATGTTTATCAGGGCGCACCGGCACCTGTCGCGGCACTATTTTCAGCAGTTACAGTTAAGGCGGGATTGTATGCAATGATAAGATTTTTGTACACTATTTCAAACAATTCTTCTTTTATTAAATTGTTGATGCTTTTCGGTATTGCCACTGTGATTGTTTCAGAACTTTCTGCTTTGAAACAAACCGATGTTAAAAGAATGCTTGGATATTCCTCCCTCGGGCAGATAGGGGTAATTCTTTTTGCTGTTGGAATTGGGACAAAAACTGCACTTGAGGGGGCGGTTTTTCACTTTGTTAACCATGCTGTTTTGAAAGCAACCATGTTTCTTTCAATTGGCTTGCTTGCAAAGTATGCGGGAGGCAGTTCTTTTGAAGAGTTGAAAGGGATAGGTAAAAAGTACCCTTTTTTGGCGGGGGTTTTTGCAATCGGAGCACTTGGAGTGATGGGTTTTCCCCCTTTAAATGGATTTATGAGCAAGTTGATGATTTTAACTGCTGCTGCAAAGGCAGAACATGTGGTTCTTGTTATGTTAGTGCTTGCTGCAAGTGTGGTTGAAGGATTTTATTATTTTCGTGTTTTGCAGGTGATGTTCAGGGAACCTGAACCAACGAGAATAGAAAAGAGAAGTGTATCCCTTGCTTTCGTTATTCCTCTGGTGGTGCTTGTTGGAATGATAGTGGGTATCGGGTTGTTCCCTGGTGTTTTAATGCCTTATTTTAAAGGAGCCGCTATGGATATTTTATCAAGAGGTGATTATATATCGGTCATGTTGTCTGGGGGGGGTGCATTATGATAGGCCCTCACAATATTGTGCTTATTCCTGTTGTAATTGGTATTCTGGCCTATTTTGCCGGGAAACTGGTTAGGCCTGTTAGAGAGGGATTGACTCTTCTTTCTTCTCTATTTGTCTGTTATGTGGTTCTTTTTAAAGCAGGGTTAAACACTATTGGGATTTACACATACAATTTTTCTTTACCTCAATACTTCGATGGTTTCAGGTTTGGAAACAATGGTTTTTCATGGTATTTTGCAGTTATAATTGCTTTCTCGTATCTCTTTGTTTCTCTTGCCTCTTTCCCTCTTGTGAAAGATAAAGAATACCATGGAAGTTTTTACCTTTTCTTTAACATTGTTGCAGGTGCTCTTCTCGGTATAGTTTATTCGAGGGATCTTGTTTCATTCTTTATCTTCTGGGAGATTATGACCTGGTCTTCTTATTTCCTTGTTGTAATGAACCCTAACACTAAAGGAAAGACCGGGTTAACCTATATTGTTTTTAATGTTGCAGGTGCCTATGCAATGCTTACCGCAATGCTTATTGTTTATTCTTATGCCGGATCTTTTCACTTTGATAGGGTGGTAAAAGCGGTTTCATTGATGACTAATTCAACAGTGTTCTTTATTAGTCTGCTTTTTGCTATTGGGTTTCTTGTTAAAATGGCCACAATGCCACTTCACATCTGGGCTCCAGATGCTTATACAGAGAGTGAGGATAGTTTTACCCCATTTTTCTCAGGGACTCTTTCAAAAATGGGGGTTTACGGGTTTATCCTGTTTTTCGGAATGCTTATAGGGTTTGTTAATATTAAAGGGGTTTATGAAATTAAAGATACATCGCTTATTGGCTACATTGTTGCATGGCTTGGTGTTGTGACTTCTGTTTTTGCCACATTCAGGGCTATTGTTCAGGATGAGATAAAGAGGCTGCTTGCTTACTCTTCTATAGCGCAGGTTGGGTACATTGTGACTGCAATGGCTGTGGGTACTGCTCTTGGTGTTGCCGGTGCTTTGTATCATGCTTTAATACACAGTGTTATAAAACTCCTTCTCTTTATAACGGTTGCAGGGGTTATTTACAGGACAGGGAAAAATAAATTCTCTGAACTGGGTGGTTTGATTACCAGAATGCCACTTTCTTATCTGGCCGTTCTTTTTGGCATAATTGGGCTTGCAGGGATGCCTCCTTTCGGTGGTTTTGCTTCAAAATGGGTTATTTACATGTCTTTGATAAAAAATCATTACTACTTTTTGTTGATTGGTATGATAGTATCTTCAACGGCTGCATTTCTTTATTGTTACAAATTGATTTACGGTATCTTTCTGGGGCATCCTTCTTCTCAAGGCCTCATGGAAGTGAAAGAGGTGCCGGGGTTTCTATGGGTCCCCCAGATAGTCCTTATGATGGTGTTGATGTTAACTGGATTTTTCCCCGGTTATATTGTGCCTTTTATTGAAACCGCAATGAAAGGTATTGGTTTTTCGGTTGCTTTTAATTCAACCAGTGCTTATACCCTTTCCGCTGCTTTAGGTGGATTCAATGGGTTTGTGGTGATAAATGTTTTAGGTGCGATATTTGTATTTGTTTTTGTCTGGTACACTTTGTTTTTCCCTAAATCAAAAAGGTTACACAGGCTTGATATTTACTGGGCAGCAGAGACACCTGACGAGAATACCCCTCTCCATTATGGATACGGCATTGGGGCTGAACTTGATAGGATCCCCTGGGTTGGTATGAGTTTGAGAACACACATTACCAGGTTTTACGAAAAAACCGGGGAACAGATATCAGGTATTGCGTCGGTTTTAAAAGATGTTGTTTTCAACGGAGATGGTCAGATCTATATGCTTTACGCAATATTAACCCTTGTTTCGATATTTTTGTTGATGGGGAGATAAAAATGAGTACTGGAATGAGAATTGTTGATATAATTGCCTATCCCTTTATTGCTTTTTTAATAGGGATGCTTTATATGGGAATTGCGAGAAACATAATAGGAAGAATTCATAGAAGATGGGGGCCGCCTGTTTTGCAAAACCTTATAGATGTTTTCAAACTTTACAGAAAGAGAGAGGCTGGCTCTCACGGGGTTATGTTTCACCTTGGGCCAATTATAATGGTTACCGGAGTTGTTACCTGCCTTTACTTTATACCCATGCTTTCTGATGGGAGGTGGTTGAAAGGGTTTTCGTTTGACGGAGACCTTATCCTCGTCACCTATCTCATGGTTCTTGGTGCTCTTGGGATGGCTCTTGGTGTTGGCCAGGGAGGAGTGCCGTTTGGTGTAATGGGTGTAACGAGAGGATTAACAAGGCTTATAGGGCTTGAAATACCCTATTTTATAGCAATTATTGTTTTAATGGCGCATTATAACACGGCATCAATTAACAAAATAATTGAGTTGCAGGCGGGGGGACTTTCTAATTGGGCAATGTTTAAAGTTCCTCTTGCATTTATTGCTTCATTGTTTTCATTCTGGGGGATGATGGGGGCAAGCCCCTTTGACATACCCGGTGCTCCCCAGGAGGTGGCAAGCGGTCCTGCAACAGAGTTTGGTGGGAAATACCTTGCATTGATGATGAGTTCAAGGGGAATATTCGGATTTCTCAAACTGACATTGTGGGTTGACCTCTTTATGGGTGGTGCTGCTAATTTGCTTATTCTGGTTGGAAAAACATTTGTACTTTTTGTAACTGTTTTGTTTGTAACATCTGTTTACTCCCGTTTTAAGGTTGAACAGGCTGTTGACTTTATGTGGAGATATCCAACAATAATCGGGCTTATTGCCCTGGTAATAGAGATGGTGAGGTGATTTATGTGTACAGATAATCCAGGAGTTTGGGAATATATAGCAAACTGGGCAAGAAAACACTCTATCTGGGTACTTGCATACGGTACAGGGTGCGGAGCAATTGAGATGCCTCCAACAATGACATCAAGGTACGATGCCGAGAGATTTGGATTAAGAGGGGCGGCAACTCCAAGACAGGCTGATCTATTGATTATTTCAGGTTACCTTGCAACCAAAACCTTGAAGAGGGTTATTAGAACATACGAACAGATGTACGACCCCAAATATGTGCTTGCACTTGGTTCCTGCACAATAAACGGGGGTATGTACTGGGATTCTTACAACACTATAAAGAAACTTGACCTTTACATCCCTGTCGATGTGTATGTGGCTGGCTGTATGCCAAGGCCTGAGGCAATTATTGAAGGGATTATCGCTTTGCAAAAGAGGATAGAAGAAGGAAGGGCAGAGGGAGCGAAAAAATACAGAGAGAATATTGAGTGGTACAAGAAAAACCAGAGAGAGGTTTTTGGTGATGAGATGTTACCGGATTACACCTGGAACTTTGAGGGGGGAATATGAGTTATTTGGAGGAGTTAAAAGTAAAAATTGAAAATATGTTTTCCCCTGAAAAATGCTATTTTCCAAAAGAAAACCTTTTGTCATTCCTTGTTTCCAACAGTGAAGTAAGGGGTGCTCTTTCCTATTTGAAAGATGTTGAAGGGTTCAAACACTTTGTGATGCTCTCCTGTGTTGACTGGCTTGAGGAGGGGAAATTTGAACTTGTGTACATAGTATGGCATCCTGAGAAAAAGGTTAACGCTATGGTTAAAACAAAGATTGATAGAGAAAAGGCTGAATTTCAATCCCTACACGATATGTGGAGACAGATTTGCACCTATGAGAGGGAAATATGGGAGATGTTCGGGGTAAATTTTATAGGCCATCCAAGGCTTGAGCCCTTTATCCTGGAAGATTGGAAGGATATGCCTCCAATGAGAAGGGATTTTGACACTCTTCACTATGTAAACGAGCACTATGAATGGCGTGAAGGCAGGGAAGAGAGTTATAAACCAAGAGATTACATAGGCGAAGCTTTTGATGAATGGAGAAAGAAATGAGCAAGGTGGTAAAGATATTTCACGGGCCTCAGCATCCGGGCATTACCGGAAATATGAGTGTTGAACTTGACCTGATAGGGGAAACAATAGTAAAAGCCAGGACCCATGTGGGCTACCTTCACAGAGCTTTTGAGAAGCTTGTTGAGAGAAGAACAGCAATGCAGGCTTTCACAATTGTTTGCAGGATCTGTGTTCCTGAGCCTGACCCCAATGAGGAAAACTTTGCAAGGGCTATTGAAGAGATTACAGGCCTTGAGGTTCCTGAAAGGGCAAAGTGGATAAGGGTTCTTGTGCTTGAGCTATCAAGGCTTGCGGCATACCACCTCTGGATGGGAGGACAGGCAGGCTCAACAGGTCTTTACACTGTTCCTCAGTGGTCTGTTGGTTACAGGGATTATATACTTGACCTGTTTGAGGAGTTAACCGGAGGAAGGGTTTACCATATGTACATAATCCCCGGTGGGGTTAGAAGAGACCTTCCGGACGGATTCCTTGACAGGGTTTCGGATGTTATGGATTTGATTGAGTCAAAACTCCCTGAATTTGACAGGTTGTTTTTTGACAATGCTGTTTTCAAAAAGAGGGCAATAGGCACCGCTGTGATTGATCCTGAAACTGCGATAGAAAGAGGAGTTGTTGGGCCACCTTTGAGAGCCTGTGGCATTGCATCCGATGTTAGAAGGGATGACCCTTACGAGATCTATGATAAACTTGATTTTGATGTTATAACCGAAAAAGGCGGAGATGTTTATGCAAGGGCACTTGTTAGAAGAAGAGAGATGGAGCAATCCATAAAGATAATAAGGCAGATTATCAAATACATACCTGACGGACCCTATAGAACAAAGATACCGTATCCTATGAACTGGAAGTTGAAGGCCGGGGAGACCTATGTTAAGACCGAATCGGCAAGGGGAGAATTCGGTTACTATATGGTAACAGACGGGAGCGAGTACATTAGAAGAATGAATGTCAGAGGACCTGCTTATGTTCACGGTGTTAGCCTTCTTGAAGATATGCTTGAAGGGGCTCAGCTTGCTGATGTGGCAATGATAATGAACTCTCTGGGCACATGCCCGCCTGAGATTGAAAGATAAGGGGTGCAATTATGGGATGGGGAATTGATTTAAAAGGGATTGTATCACCATTTACTGCATTGAAGTACCTTGGGAAGCATCCTCACACTGTGAGGTATCCTTACGAGAAGAAAAAGACTGCTAAAAGGTACAGGGGATTTCACATAAATGACCTTGAAAAGTGTGTTGGCTGTGGAAACTGTGCAAAGATATGTATGAATGAAACCATTGATATGGTTAAGGTTGAAGGTATTGAACCGAAGACAGGCGATTCAGGGTTGAGGCCAAAGGTTGATTACGGAAGGTGCTGCTGGTGTGCACTGTGCGTTGATGTGTGTCCAACAGGCTCTTTGAAGCTTTCAACCGATTATGTGTATGTTGACGAAGACCCCAATTCTTTTCTTTATATTCCGGGGCTTGAAAGGAAAGAGTACGAAAAGAATGTTGGCTGGACATGTGAAACAGATCTTGACTCTCTCCTTGACCTTGAAAGGGTTGAGATGAAGATAATGCCCCCTGATGAGAGGGTTAAAACCTTTGCTGAGGCTGTCTATGGTTACACTGTCGAAGAGGCGAAAAGAGAGGCTGAAAGGTGCACAGGTTGCGGTGTATGTATCTCTGCCTGCCCTGACAGAATGCATATCCCTGATTACATAAAGGCTATAAGAGACGGCCAGTTTGACGAATCTGTTAGGATTATTTACGATAACAACCCGTTGCCGGAGATGTGCGGCAAGGTATGCACAAGAAGGTGTGAGTTTAACTGTATTATGACTCATAGAGCGGGTAAGGAAAATGCCATTGCTATCAGGTGGTTAAAGAGGTTTGCCTGCGAGCAGTTTGAATCTTACGAGGAAGTGCTTAATTTGCAGCCACAGCCCTTAAACGGTAAGAAGGTTGCAATTGTTGGTGGCGGTCCTTCCGGTTTGACTGTTGCATATTATCTGAGACTGAAAGGTTACGAGACTGTTGTATTTGAAGAGATGCCAAAGGCTGGTGGTATGACTATGGCAGGTATTCCAAAGTACAGATTTCCCATACCTTCCCTTGACAAACAATTAAACCACATTAAGTCAGTTGGTGTTGAAATCAGGGAGAACACAAAGGTTGTTAAGGGTGAGCCAAAATCGAACAACGAGGTTTCCTTTGAGAAATTGAAAGAGGAATTTGATGCAGTTTTCCTTGGAATAGGTTTGACACAGCCAATGAAATTGGGGGTTGAAGGAGAAGATTTAGAGGGCTCAATTCAGGCATTGCCGTTATTGAAAGCGGTTAATTTTGGAGAGAAAATAAATGTCGGTCAAAAGGCGGTTGTTATAGGCGGCGGAAATGTTGCTATGGATTGTGTTAGGGTTTTGAGAAGATTTGGCGTTGATGTAACCCTCTCTTACAGAAGGAGAGAGGTTGATATGCCGGCGGATAACGAAGAAATACACGAAGCCAAGGAAGAGGGAGTTGTTTTCAGAACCCAGACGATCCCTGTTGAAATAATTGGAGATGAAAACGGTAAGGTAAAGGCTATCAAGATTCAAAGGGCTGAAATGGTGCCAGATCCAAAAGGCGGAAGGCCGAGACCTGTTCCAATTGAAGGTGCCTATGAGGTGTGGGAATGCGACAATGTTATTGCCGCAATTGGACAGAAGGCTGATTATTCATTCCTGCCTGATGACATAGTTGAAAAACTTGATTTGCAGTGGGGCAAAATACCTGTAAACGAAAGGGGAATGACAAAGGTTGAAGGGATATTTGCAGGTGGAGATGCTGTTAACTGGACTGCTGATGCAATCTCTGCTATTGCAGACGGGTTAAAGGCTGTTAAAGGCATTGATGAGTATTTAAGTGGTAAATAAAAGTAATCTTTTGATTCTTTGGGGCTTTAAGCCCCTTTTTTTGTTTTTAAATTTTTATGATAAAATCTTTTTAAACAAATATCGGGTGTAAAGGGATCATATAAGTTTTTTTGGGGGGAGACATGAAAGGTAAACTGGAGAACATGGATTTTCTTTTTAAATCTTTAAGTGTGGTCTTTTTTGTGCTGGTTTTGCTGGGTGGATACTGGTATAAAAGCAGTGTTGGTTCGGAAGTAAAAAAGGATGCAAAAAATTTTCTTGTGAAACATCTTGAATTATGGAAGAAAGGGCAGTATGTTCCTATGTCGAGAATTGTGCCGGAAGGATTTGAAGGTGACGACTCTGAATGGCAGGCACTTAAACTTAGAGATTATTACATAAATAAAATTGATTATGATACGCACTATGTGAGGAGGAGAAGGGGAATAAACAGATTTTTCAGTTTTTTTGAAAGGAATTCCTATGGGAACTTTTATATTATTATAGAGGTTGAATTAAATATGGAAGATGAGGATGGCTATCCTCAGAGTTATAAAATAACCTATAAATTAGAACCAAGAAGAAGGGATTTATTTTCAATAACCAAATACAAGCCGCTATTTTAGTTGATATCCTTTTTCACCCTTTAAAGGCACAATGCAAATAAATTCAAGTGATTCCCCCCTATCAGCCCTGTATTGATGCTCTTTGTTTTCCGGGATAAAAGCAACACTTCCCTTTTCAATATTAAATTTTTTTCCATCAAGGAAAAGAGTGCCTTTGCCTTCAAGCACAATGTTTATGTGTTCCCAGGGATGTGAATGCTTTGGGGTGTATCCTCCTTCCTCCAATGAAAAAAGCCTCATAACATAGTCTTTCCACCCTTCTTCTGGAGAGATCAAAACCTTTTTTATAACCCCTTTCATTGAATTATCTTTGATCTTTATCCCCTCAATTTCCTTTATGTGCGAAACAAACATATTTAACCCCCTTTAAAAATTCCATACAATTTTTTTATCAGGATATTGTCTTTCAGTAAAGTTTTTTTAAAAGTATAATTGAAAGGGAAAAAGTTTGTGAAAAGGAGTTTCGATGAATAGAGTTTTAACAAGAGATGCCCTTGTAAAACTTGCAAGAGAGTGGCAGGAAAGCGCAGTCTTTTTAACTGCCTGCAGGCTTGATGTGTTTTCTTATTTAAAAGATTATATGTCTTCAAAAGAATTGGCTGAATCTCTTGGAATAAAAGAAAGGTATATCGAAAGATTATTAAATACACTTGTGATTTTGGGTCTGGTCGAAAAGGCTGGTGGGAAATATAAAAATACTTCTGTTTCAGACATATATCTTGATAAAAATAGCGATAGTTATTTGCTCGGGCTAAAGCATTCGGCTCACATGCTCTATTACTGGTCTTTCCTCTATGATGTTATAAAAATCGGAAAGCCTGCAAAAAACTTTTCTTATGTTAAGCCTGTCGAAAACTGGACTGAAGATTTTATAAGTGCTATGGAACAGTATGCCACAGAGAGAGCGCCTGAACTTGTGAAAATGCTTGATTTATCAGGAGCAGGCAGGATGCTTGACCTTGGTGGTGGAAGCGGTGCAAATGCAGTGGAGATTGCAAAAAATTACCCTGAAATTGAGGTTGTCATCTTTGACCTTCCTGGAGTGATTCCGATGGCTAAAAAATTCATTTCTCAAAAGGGTAACTTTAACAACATTTGTTTTATGGAAGGCGATTACCTTGCGGATAATATTGGAAAAGACTATGGGGCAATTTTGCTTTCACAGATCATTCATGCGCATGGTAAAGAAGATGTTATAAGAGTTCTCAGCAAATGCAGAAAGGCGTTGAAGAGGGGCGGAAGAATTTATATCCACGATTTTCTTATTGATGAGGACAGAACATCTCCTCCTTCATCTGTTTTCTTCTCCTTAAACATGCTTGTTCACACTGAAGAAGGAGACACCTACACCTTGAGAGAGGTGAAAGAATTTCTCGATATGTCAGGATTTACCTTTTTAGATCATAAAAGAACGACAAAGGGCTCAGATGTTGTGATTGCCAAAAGTTGATTATTTCAAATTTAATCTTTTTAAATCATTTATTATCTTTTTTAAAGCGTTTTTCATTGCTATCTCTACAGGTTTTGCATAGTTATCTCCCGGATTGTGAGTCCTCTCTCCCTTTGCAAAACCGTGTCCAGTGTAATTTTTCTCTAAAATTACCTTCCCGTTTTTGTTAAATATGGTTATCCTGTATGTTATATCGGCGGTATATTTCCCTATGGTTAATACGGGAGGGTGTGTTTCTGAGAAAGAAACTATTTCTGGTTTTAAAATGATGTCTGCATTCTTTGCTTTTTCTTCATGTTTGTCTTTAATCAGTACAACCCCTCTGGAGCAGTTCATAAATGCCTCAAGAAAAAGACTCGAGGTTGCCTGCCCGATATTGTAATCCAGATCACTCAACTCTTTGGTTAGGTGCTTTGTAAAATGGTAATTCTCAATTTTGCTGTCCATAAAAAGAGCCACTTTGAATGGGATTGTTGTGGCTTTGATGTCTTCTGGTACCTCGGGATTTAACGAAACCCTCATGATGGTTGGAGAACAGGAGATTAAAAGCATCATGGTTAAAGAGAGAAAAAACTTCAATTTTTTCATATTTCGCCCTCCGCAATTTTCATTCCTGTATTGATTTCAACTTTCATCTGTAATTTTACCTGATTTCTGGAGGTATAGGCGAGAATTTTTTGTTAAAAAAACTTGAATGAATGTTCATTCAGTTTTATAATGTAAATTACCAGAATACTCGTAAGGAGGAAAAATATGCGAGAAGTTGTAATTGTTGCCGCAAAGAGGACACCGATAGGTCGCGGCAAAAAGGGGACTCTGGCAAAAACAAGGCCGGATGATATGCTTGCGGTTGCATTAAAGGGTGTTATAAAACAGGTAAAGGAACAGAACCCGGATTTTAACCTTTTAGAGATCGAGGATGTTTTAATCGGTTGTGCTTTCCCTGAAGCAGAGCAGGGAATGAATGTGGCGAGGGTTGGTGCTTTGCTTGCAGGTATTCCTCAGGAAGTGCCTGCTGCAACAATAAACAGGTTCTGCGGCTCTGCCATGACCTGTCTTCATGCTGCAACCCATGCAATCATGTCAGGTGTCGGTGATATTTACATCGTTGGTGGTACCGAAAGTATGACCAAGGTTCCCATGATTGGTAACAAGTTTTCGCCTAACCCTAAGTTTGTTGAGGGGGATTACCCGCAGGTTTATGTTCCTATGGGAGAAACTGCTGAAAGGGTTGTTGACAGGTACGGAGATAAGTATGACCTTTCAAGGGAATCCCTTGACAAATTCGCATACAACTCTCACATGAAGGCTATTAAAGCCCAGGATGAAGGCAAGTTTGACGATGAGATTATCAAGGTTATTGTGAACAAAACAACAGGAGAGATTGAAGAGTACACAGGAGAAGTACCGAACGGATGGGTTTTGATGGATAAAGACGAATGCCCGAGGAGGGATACATCAATGGAGGCTCTTGCAAAACTAAAACCTGTTTTCAGGGTGAATGGAAGGGTTACTGCAGGAAACTCCTCTCCAATTAACGATGGCTCTTCTGCAATGATTTTAATGTCCCGTGAAAAGGCGGAGGAACTTGGGTTAAAGATACTTGGAAAGGTCACAGGCACTGCTGTAAGGGCTCTGGAGCCTGAGGTCATGGGGCTTGGACCTATCTATTCAACAAGAAGGTTACTTGAAAGAACTGGATTAAGTGTTGACGATATAGACCTTTTTGAGATAAATGAGGCTTTTGCAACTCAATCTATTGTTTCAATTAAAGAACTTGGCATTGATGAGGAAAAGGTAAATGTTAACGGCGGAGCTATTGCAATTGGCCACCCGCTTGGAATTTCAGGTACAAGGATTATCACAACATTGGTTTACGAAATGATAAGACGCGATGCTAAAAAGGGTGTTGCAACAATGTGTATTGGCGGTGGTCAGGGAATTGCATCCTTAATTGAAAGAGATTAAAAAAAGGTAGAGGTGATACTATGAAAAGAAAGATAAGAAAAGTAGGTGTAATCGGTTCCGGTGTTATGGGAAGCGGTATTGCCGCTCATTGTGCGAATGCCGGTATTCCGGTTGTAATGCTTGACATTGTCCCCAAAAACCTTGAAGAGGGGCAGTCAAGAAGCGTAATTGCTGAAACGGCAAAGGAAAAGTTAAAGAAGCAAAAACCATCTCCAATTTTCTCTAAGGCAGTTCTTGACCTTATTGAAACAGGCAACCTTGAAGACGATCTTGAAATGTTGAAGGATTGTGATTGGGTTGTTGAGGTTGTTGTTGAAAACCTTGAAATAAAAAAGAGTTTGTTTAAAAAGATCGCACCATACCTTA
>JALSOA010000066.1 GCA_026986725.1 Acidobacteriota bacterium | reverse complement strand
ACAACGGTTTACAGCGGCTCATCAGTTGATGGTTCAACCAGTGTATCACCTTCAAGCACCACCACATATACCCTTACTGCAACTGGTAATGGAGGCACGGCTACTGCATCTGTTACTGTTACTGTAAATCCTGCTGACAACGGAAATGTTGAAACAAAGACTTTTACTTCAAACGATGTTCCAAAATCTATACCGGATAATGATCCAAACGGGGTTGTTAGCACCATTGATATTCCAAATGGGACAGACATTCAGTCGCTTTCAGTGAAGGTTGATATAACTCATACCTATGTTGGTGATCTTACACTTTACCTGATAGGCCCTGATGGCACAACAGTTACCTTGAGGAATCAGACCGGTGGAAGCAGTGATGATATTCATGAAACTTATAATGTCACCGCTTTTAACGGTAAAGATGCTGCTGGTACCTGGAAGTTAAAGGTTGTTGATAATGCTCGTTACGATACCGGTACAATTGATGGATGGAGTTTAACGATCAAAGCAACATTCTCTTCTGATAATGGTGGTGGTTCAACACCAACTCTGCACACCTATGTAAGTTCAGATACTCCAATAGCAATTCCTGACAACGATCCAAACGGGATTGAATCTCAAATTTATGTTTCTGATTCAGCAACTGTAACAGAGTTCAAGGTGACAGTAAATATTACCCATACATACAGAGGTGATTTGAAGGTTGTTCTCTATGCTCCAAATGGTGCTTATGCAGTGCTTGCGGACAAAGAAGGAGGTTCTGCTGATAACATCCACCAGACATGGACAATTACTGCTGATGGGGGATTGCAGATTCACGGTACATGGAAATTAAAGGTTTCAGACAACTACGCAAATGACACTGGAACGCTTGACAATTGGAAGCTTGAGATAACCTTCTGAGACCTAAATATAATGAAAATGGGGGTGAGTTTTCTCACCCCTTTTTTTATTTTCTGGTAAAATAAAATATATGAGAAAAGTGGGTGAATTCTTAAAAAATTTCAGATTAAAAAAAGGGATAACTGAGCAGGATATACTTGAAAAAACAAGTTTAACGATTCATGTTATAAATTTGATTGAAAAGGGAGATTTTGAGAAGATTGGTGCAAGGATCTATATTAAAAATTTTTTAACACAGTACTGTGGCGTCATTGGATTAACGCAGTTTGAGACTGAAGAAATAGTGAAAAAGGTAATTGATACTTATTTAAATAACGATAAAAGTGAAATCTTCTCTGAAAAGAAAGATTTTAAGATTTCTTATGTTGTTTTTTTCTTGGTTTTTTTATTTATTATACTTTTTGCCTTTAATTTTTTAAGGGTACATAATGAAAAAGAAAGGTTTGATACCGGTAATAGAAGTACCCTTGATTTTAAACAAAAAAACAGGTTAAAACGGGATGTTTTTTCAAAAAAGGTTTCCCCTGAAAACAGCCCCATGTCAGATCAAAGTGCAGGAGAGAAAGATAAATCTGAGAACATGAAAGATGATGATAGTTCCCCTCTAAATGTTAAAGGTGAAACCATAAACTCCTCAGGTGGCTTTGTTTCAACTAAAATAGAGCAAAACAAAAATGACACTAAAGAAAAACTCAAAAATTATAATGCTTTTAGAGTTAAGGTAAGATTTGTTGCTAAATGTATGTGCTGGATTAAAGCCTCTTATAATGGCAGTGTTTTAAAAGATTTTATTCTTAAAAAAGGTGAAGATTTCTCTTTTTATCTCCCTGAGGGAACCACGCTTACTATCGGGAATGCAAAATGTGTGGAGATTTTTTTTAATGGTAATGTTGTTAATTTGCCTGATACAAAGGTGATAAAAAAACTGGTGGTAAACAATGGAGTTGAAAGAGAGAATAAAGAATAAAGAACTTTCAATTGATGTGTTAAATGCTATTTCAACAATGAGTTTCCCCCTTTTGCCGGAAGATTATGTTGAGGTCTTACCCTATGTTTATGAGTATGGTGACAAAACCATAAAAGAGAATGTTGCAAGCTCTCTTGGAGGATTACCTGTTGAGATTGTTCAGGAAATACTGACTAAAACAGACGACCAGAAGATTCTTGCTTTTTATTTTCAATACTATCTTAAAATCGAGCCAGATCCTGAGATGGTAATAAAAATTCTGAATAATCCTGCAAGTCCTGAAGCGCTTTTCGCCCTTGCTGCAGACTGCAATTATTCGGAAGTGTTAAACTTTCTGGTAAATAATGTATCATTGCTCAAAAAAAATAAGAATGTTATCCCTATTCTACAGAGAAATAAATTCCTTGACGGATTTTTGAAAGAGAAATTAAAAGAGTACCAAGAGTTTGGCATACTTGGAGAAAAAAGAGCCGATACTGTGGTTGAAACTGTTAAAAAAGATGAGGAGGTTAGGAAAGAGCAAATAGAGGATGAGGAAAAAGTTGAAGAGGATGAGGATGATGAGACGAGGGCTTTAAGAGAAAAATTGATTGAAGAGGCAGGTAAAGAGGGGAAAGATATTGAGTCTGATATCAGTGTTAAAGAAGAGGAACTTGAAGAAGAGGAACTTACACTATATCAAAAACTTTTAAAAATGACAGTGGCTCAAAAGATAGACAGGGCATTAAAGGGGTCAAAAGAGGAAAGGACATTGCTTATAAGAGATTCGAATAAAGTTGTTGCCATGGCAGTTATTCAAAGCCCTAAAATTACTGAGCAGGAGGTTGTGGCGATTGCAGGAATGAGGAATGTTCATAAGGATGTTTTAAGGTATATTGGTACAAACAGACAGTATTTAAAGAAATACAATATTATACTTGCATTGGTCAAAAATCCAAAAACACCTCCTGATATAGCATTAACACTTTTAAATAGGATCTCTGAAAGAGATTTGAAATTCCTTGTCAGGGACAGAGGTATATCTGAATTTGTGAGGCAGGCTGCAAACAGAATTTTAAGGTCAAGAAAAAAATGATTTTATTTATTGAAATGTATTTTATATTGTTTATAATCTATATAAAGGTCGGGGTGAACAATGAATTATTATGAGATTTTGGGAGTGTCTGAAAATGCATCACAGGAGGAAATTACAGCCGCCTTTAAGAAACTTGTAAAAGAATTGCACCCTGATAGAATAAAAGATGAAGAGGAAAGAAAAATAGCAGAGCAAAAGTTTAAAGATATAACAAGAGCGTTCAATGTTTTAAGAGACCCGGAAAAAAGAAAAGATTACGATAGTTTGTTGTCAAAACAGGGTTTAAAGTCTTTTGAAAAAAAAGAAACTGGGAAAGCAAATAGTGAAGATTTTTTTAAACAGGCTATCGCACTTTCTAAGAAAGGAAAATATGCTGATGCTGAAACATACTTTATTACTGCAATAAAAAGAGGTATGGCAACTGCAGAATGCTATTACAAACTTGCTTTAACCCAGATGAACTTACCTAAAAGAAGCAAAAAAATAGTTGAAAACCTTGAAAATGCTATCAATTTGGATCCTTTAAATGCAAAATACAGGCTTACGCTTGCTGATTTTTACCTTGAAAAAGGGATTAAATCAAAGGCAGTATATCATTACAAAAGGGTTTTAAAGATCGATCCAAAAAACAAAAGAGCGCTGGATGTATTGAAAGCACTGGGTTTAATCAGAAAAAAAACTTTTTTTGAAAAGGTGTTTAAAAAACTGTTCAAGAGAGGATAGTATGAGATATAGATTTTTTGGTAAAACAGATGTTGGAAAGAAGCGATCACACAACGAGGATGCTCTTTTGTACGATGAAACCCATGGTCTTGTTGTTGTCGCGGATGGAATGGGGGGTCATGCTGCAGGAGAAATAGCATCTTCGATTGCAGTTGAAGTTATTTATGAATTTATAAAAACGATGGATAGGGAGGGAGAAGTAACGTGGCCGTTCGAGTACGATAACAATTACTCATTTGAGGCGAACCTGTTGATGGCTGGAATCAACCTGGCAAATAATAAAATACTTCAGAAAGTTGATGAAAACAGCAAATTAAAGGGCATGGGTACCACTGTTGTTGCTGGAATATTTAAGGGAGACAGGGTAACTATTGCCCATATAGGGGACAGCAGGGCATATTTTTTCAGGGATGGGAAACTTAATCTTATAACAGAAGACCATTCTTGGGTTAATGAGCAATTAAAGAAGGGAATTATCAGTGAGGAACAGGCAAGAGCGCACCCATTTAAAAATGTTGTTACTCAGGCTTTAGGCAGTGGAGAGAAATTGATGGTTGATATTGATGAGGTAAAGGTTGAAGAAGGTGATGTTTTTTTGTTTTGTAGCGATGGTGTTAATTCAATGTTGAGCAATGATGAGATGCAGATTATTTTTGAAAAAAACTATGAGGATATTGAAAAATTAGCCCGGGCTTTAATAGATGGAGCAAATCAAGCAGGAGGAGATGATAATATTACGGTAATAACTGTGGGAGCTTTTAAATAAATGTATTTTTTACTTGACAAACGGAGGTTTTTGGGATATTGTAAATTCTAAATTGAGATAAAAAAAATATTAGGAAGGTGAGCCGTGATATTTACGAGAAAAAAACAATTGGTTGGGCTTGACATTGGGTCTTCTTATGTAAAGGTGGTTGAATTGAAAAATGGGGGCAAAGGCAAGCGTCACCAGCTTTTAAATGTTGGGATAGAGCCTGTGCCGTCCCAGAGTATTGTTGAGGGTGGAATTATGGACTCTTTTGCCGTTTCTGAGGCAATTAGAAACCTCTTTGAAAGGCTGGGAGTCAAAAACACCAAAGTGGCAATTGCCGTTTCAGGGAATGGGGTTATTATTAAAAAGATTACTCTGCCAAAGATGAGCATGGAGGAGTTAAGCGACCAGATCAGATTTGAAGCAGAGCAGTATATCCCTTTTGAAATTGATGAGGTAAACATTGATTATGAAGTTGTTGACTCAAGCGAAGAGGATCAGATGGATGTTGTTCTTGTAGCGGCCAAAAAAGATGTTATAAGCGATTATACTTCGGTGGTGGTTCAGGCGGGTCTTGAGCCTGTTGTGGTGGATGTGGCGGCATTTGCCCTTCAGAATGCTTATGAGTATAATTACAACATTGATCAGGATTTAATAACTGCTCTTGTTAATATTGGAGCATCTTCAACAAACATTAACATCCTTCTGGGTAATAAATCCCTATTCTGGAGGGATCTCTCTGTTGGAGGTTCTTTATATACTCAGAATATTCAAAAAGAATTGGGGATTGATTTTGAAAGTGCTGAGAAACTGAAAAAAGGGGAAAGTGTTGAAGGAATTACCTTTGATAGCGTTATACCTGTTATTGATCAGACCTCTCAGGAGTTGATTGGAGAATTATTGAAGACATTTGAGTTTTTCAAGGCAACCTCTCAATTTGCAACCATCGACAGGATAGTTCTTTCAGGTGGAAGTGCAAAGGTTCATGGCCTTGATAAAATGGTTGAGGATAAATCTGGAATAAGGGTTGATGTTTTTAACCCATTTGAAAGCATTTTTGTTGATGAAAGTACATTTGATCCTCAATTTATAAACGATATTTCAACAATGGTCTCAATTTCAGTGGGATTATCACTGAGAAAGGAGATGTAAATGATACAGATAAATCTTCTCTCAGGGAAAGAAGCGTTAAAAAAAGATTTTGATACCAAGGTTTTTTCTCCTAAAGAAGGTGG
Source organism: Acidobacteriota bacterium (assembly GCA_026986725.1). Classification (GTDB taxonomy): domain Bacteria; phylum Acidobacteriota; class Holophagae; order Thermotomaculales; family Thermotomaculaceae; genus Thermotomaculum. The sequence continues at coordinate 20,107 of JALSOA010000066.1, read as the reverse complement.
AGAAGGCGGTGCTGGTGATCAACTTTATCAGATAGGTGGAGCAATAGTGTTTATTGTTGGTTTAATTATTCTTGCTGTATGGGGATTTACTGCCTACAATAATGTTTCAAAGCTTGAAAGGTTAAGAAGTCAGAAAATGGCTGAAAAAGACAAATATCAGAACCTTATAAAAGAAAAGAAAGCTCTTCAACAAGACCTTGATATGTTAAAAACAAAGACAGAGTTGATTAACAATTTGAAGGCAAGGCAGTCTATTCCCGTTAAAATTCTGGAAGAACTTTTCAATAGATGTCCGGATAGTGTGTGGTTTCAGAGTTTAACAAAAAAGGGTAACACTTTAAATTTGAAAGGTCAGGCAAAAAATGCTGAGTCTGCCAATAATTATTACCAGCTTTTGTCCCTTTCTCCAATTGTTAAATCAATTCAATATCCTGTACTTAGGAAAGTGGCTAGGGCAAAGGTGCCTGGAATGGTTTATTTTGAGTTTAAAATAACATTAAATGATAAGATAAAGAAGGAGTAAGTTATGGAAAATCTATCTCCTAAGGCCCAGGCTGGAATATTGATTGGCTTGCTTGCAGTTTTTTACCTTGTGGGTTATTTGATTCTTATTAAAGGCTGGAATGAGCAGGCAACGCTATTAAAGAGCCAGATTGAAAGGCTGGATAATGAGATAAAAGAAGCCAAAAAATTGACCAAGAACATTGAGCAGTTTAGGGCAAAGAAAAAGGACCTTCAGAGGCAGTTAAAACTTTTAAAAGAGATACTTCCAAGTAAAGAGGAGGCTGGTCAACTTTACAGCAAATTAAACAAAATGGCGCAGGAAAGTGGGGTTAACATTGTTGAGATCAAGGCTATGAACAAGAAACCTCAGGGAATAACTTTTGAACTTCCTTACAAAATAAAAATGAAGGCAAAATACCATGATGTAGGTTATTTCTTTGCAAAACTTGCCAATTTTGAAAAGATAATAAATATTACTCAATTCAAGATGATTAAAACAAAGAAGATAACCCCAAAGTATTCAATTAATGTGGATTGTGTTGCCTCTACATATATTTACAACGAAGAGGCTGATAAAATGACAAACAACAAAAAGAGAAGAAGGAGAAGAAGAAGATGAAAAGGGTAATAATTTCTTTGATCGTTTTGGCCTTTGTCTTCTCTGGGTTTGCTCAAAAAACTGAAGAAGCAAAGAAAGGTAACGAAGTTATTTCACCATATACCTATCAGCCCAAATCCAAAAGAGACCCTTTTGTGTCTCCATTTGACCTTGAAATGTTAAGGGGAACTAAAAAGAAAAAGATCCCGGGGATAAGGGGCATGTCCATAGATGAAATTGTACTTCAGGGGATTATAAAGTCAAAAAAGAGGGGCTATGAAGCTCTGGTACTTGGAAGCGATAACAAAGTGTATTGGATAAAGCCAGGAGACAAACTTTATGACGGTGAAGTTTTGAAGATAGGTATGGGGAAAAAATCCCCGGATGAAATATCTTCACCGGTTGAAGCCGGTAAAGTATTCGGTTATGTTATTTTCAGGCAGTATGTAAATGATCCTAATTTAATTAAACCGTACAAAGACATTAAAAAATATCTGGATAAATAGGAGGGGCTAAATGTTTAAACGAGTTTTTCTGTTACTTTGTGTAATATCGTTAAGTTTTGTGGTTTTTGGGTTTTCTATTAAAGGCATAAACTTTGTAGAAAACAAAAGTGGTACAAAAGTTACGGTTATCCACAATAGTGCACAACCCCTCCACTATAAGGTTATTGCAAACAACGGCAAAATGTTTGTGATAGAGGTCGAGGGGCTCAACGATTTAAACACAAACATTCCGGTTATCAATACCGAAGAAGTGTTGTCTTTTAATGCAGAGCCTGTTGATGGGGCAATGAGGCTAACTTTTTTACTAAAGAAGAATGTGAAAGCAAAGGTTGAAAATAAAGGGAAGTTACTCTCTTTTGTTTTTTACCATGTTAACAATAAAACCGTAATCAAATCCATTACAGTTGAGGATGTGCTTGACAATCTGTCATTGATTAAAATCGCATGCAGCAAGAAGCCTTATTATACTGTTGATAGAGAAAACAACATTGTGACAATGGTGCTTCACAATGCAAAGATTGAGAATACTCCAGAGGAACTTAAAGGGGTTGTTGTGGATCAGGTTGATGATGATGTTATTATAAAGGTTAAGAAGGATATTGACAATCTATCCACCAGGGTTAAATTCGTTAAAAACAATCTTCTCCTCTATGTTGGAGAAAGTGTAAAGGCTGGTGAAGAGACCAAGCCTGAACAGATAACAGGCGAAACCCAGCCTCAGTACGCATTTTTAACAAAAACGATTGCTGGTGGCCAGAAAAAATATGTTGGAGAAAAAATAGGTTTAATAGACATCAAAGATATAGATATCAGAGACCTTTTAAGGTATATCGCTGATTTTGCAGGATTGAATTTAATTGTTGATTCTTCTGTTCAGGGGACAGCAACATACAGGTTTAAAGATATTCCGTGGGATCAGGCACTTGACATTATACTCAAGGATAAGGGTCTTGGTAGTGAACTTCAAAATGGTGTTTTAAGGGTTGCAACTCTTGATAAATTCAGAAAAGAAGCCGAAGAGAGAAGAAAGTTGAAAGAAGAAAAGGAACTTGCTGTTGATACTCAGACTATTGCAAAATCACTTTCTTATGCAAAGGCAAAAGACATAATGCCCATATTAAATTCGTTCCTTTCAAAAAGAGGTAAAATAATTGTTGATGAGAGAACTAATACCGTTATAATTACAGATATTCCCAAAAAGATTCCTCCAATTCTTGAGATGATAGATCTTCTTGATAGGGCCAATGCTCAGGTTTTAATTGAGGCAAGGATTGTGGAGACGAAAAAGGTTTTTGCCAAAGAAATTGGTATTCAGTGGGGATTTACCGGTATATACGATTCATCTCTTGGCACACAAACAGGAATGTCTTTCCCCAATACCATCAGGTTTGGTGGAACAGTTGATCCGACTACCGGTTCCCTGGGTTCTATTGGTGGTTATGCTGTTAACCTGCCAGCGGTAAATACAACATCTTCAATTGGGTTGATGCTGGGCAATGTGCTTGGTTCATTCTCCCTTGATATGGTCCTGTCTGCAATGGAAAATCAGGGTATGGGCAGGATTCTTTCAAGACCTCATGTGGTTGCTCAAAACAACAAAACCGCTGTTATTGAAAGTGGTGCGAGGATCCCAATCCAGACAATACAAAACAATACAGTGACGGTTAAATATATAAATGCCTCTCTGAAACTGGAAGTTACACCTCAAATTACAGCTGAGGGAACCATAATAATGGATCTTAATGTTAAGAAAGAGGAGCCAGACTGGACACATACTGTTCAGGGTAACCCAACAATAATCACGAGAAACGCGAACACTCAGGTACTTGTGAAGGATGGGGGGACAACGGTTATAGGTGGGATATTCCAGGTTAATGATCAGAACAGTAATGATTATGTTCCTGGATTGCACAACATACCTCTGTTGAGTTGGTTGTTTAGACACAAACTTGAAAGTTCGGAGAATAATGAATTGTTGATCTTTATAACTCCTAAGATTGTTAAATAAATTTAAGATAAAGGAGAATGATATGTTTAGAAAATGGTTAGCAGTGTGCAGCCTATTGGTTGTTGTGTTTGCAATGGTTGCCTGCAGCGGAGGGGCTGAAGGTGACCCACAGGTACCTGCAACATTTAAAATTGAAAGCATTGTGTCTGCAGGGAACACAAACAATGTTGAAGCAGATATGGTTAACTCTGAAGAAGGATTAACCTCTGATTATGTTACTGTTACCGTAAGCAATTATTTAAAGAATGCTTCAGCTCAGCCATCGCATTTCAACGATGTCACCATTTACAAGTACAAAGTTCACTTTTACAGAAGTGATGGAGGGACTGTTTTTAACGATTTTGAAAAAGCTTTGACAGAGACTGTTCCGGTAAATTCACAGGTCAATTTTTCTCTGGAGCTTGTAAGGCTTGAAGAGAAAACTCATGGACCTCTTGCAGGAACCATGAGTCCCTATGACATGAATGCGGAAATAACCCTGTACGGAAAAAACGGTTCGGGGCAATATGTTCAGGCAACAGGTACAATTGGCATAACAATTGCCAATTATGGCAATGATACCCAGAGCCTGACTCCGGCTATAACTCTCTTCAGTGCAGATAAAAATGTTGTTTCAGACGGTGATGATGTTACATTGTTCTGGTTACTTTCTGGTAGTGTTGCCGATATTGTAATACAACCAGGGGATATCCATTTAAGTCCTGTGGGGAATTATCCCTATGGTTCAATAACATTACATAATGTTACTCCTCCTGTAACTTACACTTTGCTTGCAATTTCACCATTTGGAACAGCATCAGCCAATTTGACCATAAATTCTGCCGCATCATCAGGTGGTGCTGTAACTCCAGTCATAAATCTATTTATGGCTTCACCGAATACCATCAATCCAGGTCAGCAGGCAGTAATAAGTTATGATGTTGCAAATACGGATACATTAACCCTTTATCCAGGGGCTCAATCTTTAACTGTTCCTTCCGGGGAGATCACTGTTAGTCCTCAGTTCACCACAACCTATGTTTTAATAGCCAAAAATAATGCAGGTGGAGTTGCCTCTGCACAGACCACTCTTTCAGTTACCAATGTTACCGATGTCCAGATCACCATGTTTACTGGTTCAAGGGATAAGGTTGAGGCTGGTGATGTAATATCACTTTACTGGACAATTCAGGGAAGTTACGATAAAGCAGAGATCTTCCCCTGGAATGATCCGAATAATGCTGAGAAGATTATTGATGTAACAGGGAGAAATTCAATTACCACACCTCCGATTAATGCTGACACTCAATTTGTTCTTTCTGTTTACTCGGGGAACAAAGTGATAAATGCGACATTCCAGGTTAAGATAGATACTCAATAAACAGGGAGTTTGATGATAGAAAAAGTAGAAATAGTAAAGAGTGTTGAAAATAAGATTAAAAATGGAAATTTTAAGGAGGCACTTGGTGAAATCACCAGGTGCCTTCAATCTTATCCAAACTTCATTGTTGCCAAGGTCTTGAAGGCGGAATGCCTTTTGAAATTGGGCAACATAGAGGAATCTCTTGCACTTGCAAACGAGGTTCTTTTTCTGGCGCCCGATAATATAAAAGCAAGAAAGATAGCAATTGAAGCAAATCTGCAATTGAATAATTTAGATGAGGCCAGAAGCCACATAGATTTTTTATCATTTCTGTTGCCTTCCGGCCATTCTTATCTTGATGAGATTAAAGAGGAGATAAGAAAAAGGGAGAGTTTTCTTGGAACATCAGGAGAATCGGATAGTCTTGATATTGAAAGTCATATTTTAAGTCAACAGGAAGGATCTGTTGATAAAGAAGAAATAGAAAAGAATGAAAAGGCCGACACTTATGTTAATTCAGAAAAACAGGGAAGTGACATGGTTGACAGGCAAGAGGATGAAGAGCATTTTGGGGAAGAAAAGAGTGGAGAAGATTTTACAGAAAAATCTTCTCAGCCTGAGGGAGATTTAATACTTGATACAGAAGATCATTATCAAAATGAACCTGAGGATAAAACAGATATTGAAACCACGAATGAAAAGAGAGATAGTGAAGACAATTTTCTAATAATGGAGGAAGACATTGAAAGTTCCGATTCTTTACTAACTGATACATTGAATTACCCCCATGATCAGGCCAAAGAATTCCTTTCTGATGCTGAAAAAAGTATAGGTGGATCTGGTGAAAAAACGGTCAGTAATGTTGAAAGATCCATAGATTATAAACATAACGATAATTTACAAACACCTTCAGAACCTTTTAAGGATGTTGATGAGACAATAGAGACTATTGATCAGAACCAGATAGTAACAGGGGTGTTGGAAGAACAGGTTGAGACTGTCCGTCTTCCAGAAAAAAAGGATGATCCTGATATAAAAACAAAAACACTGGCTCTAATTTATGAAAAACAGGGGATGCTTGAAGAGGCTCTTGAGATACTTGAGCAACTATACAAAGAAAATGGTGATGAAAATCTTTTGATTGACATTGAAAGGATTAAAACAAAAATGAAAGGTGAGGGTAAAAATCAGTATATTATGGAAAAGATAACTATACTTCAAAATTGGTTAGAGAGAGTAAAATGGCATTCAAACAGTTAATTTCAGATCTTGAAACCAAATCAATTCTTGTTTTTGATTCACAGGCATTGCTCATTTATGCTTCAGAACAAATTTATGATTTTGTGCATGAGCCAGAAATGCTTGCTGTTGAACTGCTTGACTTTATCAATTCCTTGAAAAGTATTCCTCTTTTTGTTCCTGATCATTTTGTAATTAAGTTTAAAGATAACACTTTTTTTGTTAAAAGGCATGATGATTACTTTGTGGTGCTTGTTGCTGATGAGGAAAAACACTTTAAAGCGTATTTTGATTTTCTTAAGACCTATCATAGAGTAATAAAAACTCTTTTATGAAGAAAAAACAGTTTGATTTTAAAAGCAGGGTACAAAAATTAAGGGATATTTTGTCATTAGATAGTAAAACTGCTGTCCTTATGACAGATAAAAAAGATGTACTTTATTTTTCAGGATTTTCAGGCACGAAGTCTTTTTTTTTATTAACTGGCTCCCGTTCCTTTTTAATTACTGATTTTCGATACTTTGAAAGGTTTGAAAAGGAAAACTGTTTTGGAGAACTTTTCAGGGTTCAATCAGGTTACTTTGATGATATTGCTTCTTTGATTTTGAGACTGGGATTGAAGAATATTTTTCTTGATGAAGCAAAGGTTTTTTATGAAACTGTAAACGAACTTTCGTCTCGTCTTCCTCAGGTTACCTTTGAGTTTGGGAAAAACATTTCCTCTCATTTAAGAATTGTAAAAGAGAAGGATGAAATTGATATAATAAAACAGGGTGCTAAAAAAACACTTGATATCTTCTCAAAGGTTCTAAATTTCCTTAAAGAGGGTATCAGTGAAAGGGAACTTGCAATTAAAATTGAAATTATGTTGTTGGAAAATGGGTTTAATGGAGTTGCTTTCCCCCCTATAGTTCTTTTTGGGGAGAATTCAAGCATGCCTCATGGAGAACCAGGCTCTGCATTGTTAAAAAAGAATCAACCTGTTCTTATAGACTTCGGTGGAATTTTCAAAGGTTATTGTACGGATTTTACAAGAACGGTCTTTTATGGTAACCCTGACTTTTCTTTTGTTAACATGTACGATAAATTGTTATCCTGCCAGATGGCTGTCATTGAAAATGGGGAAACAGGTATGAAGGCATATCAACTGGATGGAATTGCAAGGCATTGTCTTGACAAAGAAAGCCTTGGTGATTTTTTTAAACATAGTCTCGGTCATGGTGTTGGTCTTGATATCCATGAAGAGCCTATGCTTTCTCCCTTCAATGATAATGAAATTAAAAATGGAATGGTTTTTACTGTTGAGCCTGGAATTTACTTTGAGAACAGGTTTGGTATAAGGATTGAAGATATGGTGGTTGTTCAGAATGATAAATTGAATGTGTTGACTGATTTCCCAAAAGAACTTATACTCATTAAGCAGGAATAATGGAGGTGTGAAATGTATGACACAAGTGATTTCAGAAATGGTTTAAAGATTGAAATTGATGGGGCTCCCTTTGAGATAATAGAATTTTTGCATGTAAAACCCGGGAAAGGGGGTGCATTTGTTAGAACAAAACTTAAAAACCTTCAAACCGGTGCTGTTTTAAACAAAACTTTCAGGTCAGGGGAAAAGGTTGGTAAACCAGATCTTGTTGAAAGGCATATGCAGTATCTGTACTCGCAGGGGGATGACCTTGTTTTTATGGATCTTGAAACCTATGAACAATTTACTATTCCATTAAATAAAATTGAGGATAAGGCTAAATTTCTGGTTGAAAACATGGAGGTTGATGTGCTTTATTACAAAAATCAGCCAATCTCAATAGAACTTCCCACATTTGTTGAGCTGGAGGTTGTTGAAACTGAGCCGGGATTTAAAGGAGATACTGCAACAGGTGGTTCAAAGCCCGCTGTGCTTGAAACAGGGGCGAAGATAAATGTCCCGCTTTTTATAAATGTTGGTGATAAACTGAGGATAGACACGAGGACCGGTCAGTATGTTGAGAGGGTAAAGTAATGAATATTAAAGAGATAAAAGAATTAATTGAGGCTTTCTCAAAAAACGGGTTGACAAAACTTGAACTCACCCGGGGAGATTTCAGTATTAAATTGAAAAAGGAATACTCCCAGGTTCAATCTTCTGTCAATAATGTGGTGTTATCTGAACAGGCAGTTACCGATGAAAAGGTAAAGCAAAGTGAACATGTTGAAAATGAAGGAGGTTTGATATACATAAAATCTCCAATTATAGGGACATTTTATCGTGCTCCAAGCCCTGATGCTGATCCTTATGTTGAGGTTGGAAGTAAGGTGAAAAAGGGGGATGTACTCTGTATTGTTGAAGCAATGAAGATAATGAATGAAATTGAAAGCGAGTACAATGGTGAAATTGTAAAGATCTTTCCTAAAAATGCAGAGCCTGTGGAGTATGGTCAGAATCTTTTTGCTTTAAAGCCTGAATAAAAGGAACCCGTATGTTTAAAAAAATACTCATTGCAAATAGAGGCGAGATTGCTTTAAGGATAATAAATGCCTGTAGAGAACTGGGGATAAAGACAGTTGCCGTTTATTCTGAGGCGGACAAAGATTCGCTCCATGTTAAATTTGCTGATGAATGTATTTGTATTGGTCCCCCTCCAGCGTACAAAAGTTATCTTCACATCCCCTCCATAATTGCTGCGGCAGAGATAACCGGGGCAGACGCTATTCATCCCGGGTATGGATTCCTTGCTGAAAATGCCCATTTTGCGGATGTGTGTAAAAGTTGTGGTATAACCTTTATAGGCCCTGAACCTGAACATATAAGACTTATGGGAGATAAGGCGATTGCAAGAAGTACTGTTATGAAAAAAAATATTCCCATAGTCCCCGGGAGTGAGGGAGAGGCCTCTGATATAGATGAGATAAAAAAACTTGCTTCTCAAATGGGGTATCCTGTCATTCTAAAGGCATCTGCCGGTGGTGGCGGCAAGGGAATGAGAGTGGTATGGAGTGAGAATGATCTTCAAAATCAGTTTGAGATGGCAAAAACAGAGGCAAAATCTGCCTTTGGAAACGATGCTATCTATATGGAAAAATACATTGAAAATCCAAGACATATAGAATTTCAGATTGTGGCGGACAGGCATGGCAATGTGATTCATCTTGGAGAAAGAGAGTGTTCCATTCAAAGAAACCACCAGAAGATAATTGAAGAGGCTCCTTCCTCTATTTTAACTGATAGTTTGAGGAAAGAAATGGGGCAGGCTGCTAAAAGAGCTGCCTCTGCTATTGGTTATTCAAGTTTGGGAACCGTTGAGTTCTTGCTTGACAGGAAAGGTAATTTTTATTTTATGGAGATGAACACAAGAATTCAGGTTGAACATACAGTCACTGAAGGGGTAACAGATATAGATCTGGTAAAACTTCAAATTGAAGTTGCTGCTGGAGAAAAACTGAATATAAGGCAAAGGGATGTAAAGATCTCAGGCCATGCTATAGAGTGCAGGATAAATGCCGAAGACCCTTTGACCTTTATGCCATCTCCGGGGAGAATAGATGTTTTTCACACGCCGGGTGGTCCGGGTGTGCGAATAGATACCGCTGCGTATGCAGGTTATGTTGTTCCCCCTTATTATGATTCAATGATAGCAAAGGTCATAGCGCATGGCAGAGACAGAAAAGAGGCGATTGTCAGAATGAAACGGGCACTGGAGATGTTTTTAATTGAGGGGGTAAAAACAAACATACCTTTGCACCTTTCAATACTTGAGGATGAGGGGTTTTTAAAAGGGGATATTAACACGCATTTTATGGAAGAGTTTTTTGAGAAAAATGAGGTATCTGATAGTTAGTGATATTCATTCAAACATAGAGGCTTTTAAGTCAGTGCTTTCTTTCTTTAAAAGGAAGAAATATAATAAGATTCTTTTTCTTGGCGACCTTGTTGGTTACGGTGGTGCTCCCAATCAGGTTGTGGACCTGTTCAGATCCTTGAATAACAAGGTTTATGTTAGGGGAAACCATGATAAGGTTTGTTCCGGTCTTGAGAGTGGTAATCACTTTAATGACAAAGCAAAGATTGCTGCGATCTGGACTTACAGGAAACTTACCAGAGGGAATCTAAACTTTTTAAAGAAGATGCCGGTTGGGCCATTGAAGGTTAACGATGATATATTGATTGCCCATGGTTCTCCAATAAATGAGGATTTCTATGTTTTTTCTGATTTTGATGCGTATCAGATCTTTGTACAAACGAGAAACTTTATAACTTTTATAGGCCACACCCATATCCCTTTGCTATACGAATTTGATGGAACCGATATAAGAACCCTGTGGCTTTCCGATAGAATGAAACTTTCACTTAACCCCAATAGGAGGTACATAGTTAACCCGGGTTCTGTTGGCCAACCCAGGGATAGAGATTCCCGTGCTTCTGCGATAATATACGACGATGAAAACAAAAAGCTCTACACCTATAGAATTGGGTACAACATTATAAAAGCGTGCAAAAAGATTGAAAAAGAGGGCTTACCCTATCACCTCTGCACAAGGTTACACTATGGTGTTTAAAAAAGAAGAAGGCTTCACCGTTATTGAGTTAATGGTTGTTATGACCATCATACTTTTGCTTGCCTCAGTTGCGGTGAAAATTAACAAAAGGGCAATTATAAAGGCAAAAGAGGCGGTGTTAAAAGAGAATCTCTTTCAGATGAGAGAGGCTATTGAGCAGTACTATGCGGATAAAGGTCATTATCCTGACAGTCTTGAAACCCTTGTGGATGATGGGTATTTAAGGAAGATCCCAAAAGACCCTTTTACAAAATCATCTGACACATGGCAGGTGGAGTACGAGAACCCTGAAGATGTTGGAGAAGATTACGAACCTGGTATAATAGATGTAAAAAGCGGTTATTCAGGGAGAGCACTTGATGGCACAAATTATGATGAATGGTGAAAAGGGCTATATACTTACCGCTACAATTGTTATGGTGGTTATCCTTTCTGTTTCAATGGCCATGCTAACCGAAAAATGGACCTATGTGATGAAAAGGGAAAAGGAGAACGAATTACTGTTTAGAGGTCAACAGTATGCAGATGCCATTAGAAGATTTTACCTTATGCACAAAAGATATCCATTTAAACTTGAAGAACTTGTTGAAACATACCCAAGGTGCATAAGGAGGCTTTACAGGGAACCCTTTTCTAAAGATGGTCAATGGGGGATTATATACCTGTCTGATCTTGCAAGTGGAAAAGTTTACCGGAAGCAAAAAAATGCGAAAAACAACAAACCTCAGCCTGTCAGAATTGGAGAGATTTACAGTGTAAAAACAGAACCTTTGATGACTGGTCAGATAGTTGGAGTTTATTCTAAATGCAAGGAGGTACCTTACAGGGACTTTATGAAAGGTGAAACCTATGAGGACTGGAAGTTTATTGCCCCTGTTACAACAAGAAGCAAAACAATTAAATTGCAGAAGGGGAATCCATGATTTTTAATGAAAACATACTGAATAAAGCATCTCAATGCCTCAAGGTTCTTGCAAATCCTCTCAGGTTAAAAATACTCTTTTTGATTAAAGAAAAGCCCATGAATGTTTCATCTTTGGAGAAGATAACCGGTGCGTCTCAATCAAATGTTTCCCAGCACCTTGCTGTAATGAGATACAATGGAATGGTTAAACAGGAAAAAAGAGGGAACGAGGTCTATTACACTGTTGTAGATAATAACTTTAAAAAACTGCTGGATATCATAGGGGAACTTCTCTGTGAAAAGGGTTAGTTATCTGTTTGCCACATTCTTTTTTTCAGGTTACTTCCCTTTTATGCCCGGAACAGTTGCCTCTTTAATTACCGTTTTAATGGGTTATTTTGTGTTTTTTTATACCTCTCGTTCAGTGTTTGTTGTGCTGTTTCTTTTTCTTGTATTAACGGGTTTTTTCGTTTCAGACATCGTTGAAAAGGATTATGGGGGGAAAGACCCTCAATTTGTTGTAATTGATGAGGTGTCAGGCGCTCTTTTATCAATGTTCATCCTTTCTTTTTTTCTAAATCCATTTAAAAATGCCATATTATCCTTTATTCTCTTCAGAGTTTTTGACATATTTAAACCGTTTCCAGTGAAGTTAATGGAAAGGTTCAAAGGTGGCGCTGGTATAATGCTTGATGATCTCATGGCGGGAATTATGGCTGGGATTTCAGGGATATTAATTGTTTATTTGATAGGGATGTTCAGATGAAAACAGTATTCCATAGAGAATCGGACTTCTGTCTTAACGCTTCGGTTGTAACAATAGGAAACTTTGACGGAGTGCATGTTGGTCATCAAAAAATTATAAATCGTGCGAAGTTTGCTGCTGATAGACTCCAATTGCCTCTTGTCGTGGTAAGTTTTGACCCTCATCCCGGAAAAGTGCTTTATCCGGAGAAAGCACCAAAACTTATAAAAACAAGAAAACAGAAAAGAGACCTTTTGAGAAAGATGGGAGTTGATTACTTTTATGTTGTGAATTTTACACCCTCTTTTGCAAGGAAAAGTCCTGAAGAGTTTGTGGATGAGGTTTTAATAGATTCTTTGGGAACAAAAGAAGTATATGTGGGTTTTAATTTTGCTTTTGGCAGCAATCGAAGTGGAGATGTTGAATTCCTGAAACATCAGGGGAAGATAAAGGGGTTTAATGTTTTCCCTATAGAACCTGTCACCATTGAAGGGGAAATAGTCTCCAGTTCAGCGATCAGGTTGTTACTTGAAGAGGGACAGGTCAGGAAGGCCAATAGATTTCTCGGAAGGTACTATTATCTTGAGGGTATAGTTATTCATGGAAGGCAGATAGGAAGGAAAATAGGATTTCCCACAGCAAACATAATCACAGAGAATGAACTTGTGCCAAGACTTGGGGTTTATGCCACTTACACAAGATTGAATGGAGACGACCTTCCAGGGATAACAAATATAGGGTATAAGCCTACATTTGGAAGTGAGAAAATAATAGTTGAAACCCACATCTTTAACTTTGAAAGAGAGATATATGGAGAGTTAATTGAAGTTAAGTTTGTTGATTTTATAAGGCCTGAAAGAAAGTTCGGTAATGTTGATGAACTTGTAAAGGAGATAAAGGCGAATTGTGAACAATGTAAAAAGATACTTGGAGTTTAGTTTTTTTAAGTTATACTTGAGTTTTTTTTATATAAAACTCTTGACTTTGAAAATACCTTTCTATTACAATTAGAGCAAGAATATTACTTGTGAGGAGTGGATTTATGAAAATTAAAAACAAATTTTTATTTATTGCAATGTTTCTTGTTTTAGCCGCCTCTTTTTCTTTTGGAGAGATTACTGTAAAGAAGCATTGGACACCTTACAACCCACCTATGAATTACCCTGATGGAACCAATGTTTACATTATTGTTAAAGGTGATACTCTGTGGGACCTTGCAGGTAAGTTTTTAAATAATCCTTATCTGTGGCCCAAGATATGGGAAAAAAATAAATATATAACAGATCCTCACTGGATATATCCTGGTGATCCTCTTGTTATTGAGAAGGTTGAAACTGTCGAAAAAGCGGTTAAAGAGACAAAAGAGCCTGAAAAAGAAATTAAGGAATTTAAAGAGACAAAAGAGGTTACACCCGGGGTGGAGAAAAAAGAAACAAAGGTTGTTCAAAAGGTTGAATCCACAAAAGGAAAAGAGGCAAATGTTGCAGAGTCTGCAACTGAAGCAGATATAAAAAATGCCCTTTACTCCATAGTTGTAGACAGTAAAAAAGATTACGCTTCAAAAGCATTTGATGGAGTTGTGGTTGAAGGTGATGAAGACGAACAGGTTACCTTTGCAACACCTGATGTGATCTATGCAAAAGAGATTAAAGATAATGCTTTGCAGGTGAACGATGTCTATGCCATTGTTAGGCCTGTTAAAGAATATGAAGTGGAAAAAGGCAAGTATGTGGTTATTCTCCAAAGGCTTGCCGATGTTAAAGTGCTTTGCAAGAACAACGGAATTGCCACTGTAAAGTTTATCTACTCCTCACACCCTGTAATGAGAGGGGATTATCTTGTAAAGATTGACTATGAACCAATCCCCTTGCTTGTTGATTACAAGCCCAAGACCGGTGATTGTCAGGTTCCTGAAAAGGATGTTTACAATATAGTCATGGCGAACGATGATATGCCAATTGCAGGTCAGGGCAATATTGTTGTTATTAATGGTGGTAAAAATGCAGGTTTTGATGCCGGCCAGATAGTTCAGTTTTTCAGAAAACTGAAACACATAGACAGGTATATTTATCTTGGTGAAGGTGTTGTCCTTTTTTCAAACGATTACACATCAACGGTCAAGGTATTGTATTCTGAAAAAGAGATGCCTGTTGAGGAAACTGTCGCAGTAAAAAGGTAACTGGGATGAAAATTCTTTACACAGGGGCAGCAATTCTCGCTGCCCTTTTTGTTTTAAAGATAGTGATTCAATTCATTGTTTTAAAAAAGGCAAAAAAAAATGTTGGTCTGAAGATATCTGATATTCTTCCAGATTTCAGGGGAAAAGATTTTTTTATCTATATGTACTCCCCAACCTGTGCACCGTGTGTTCGCTTAACCCCTGTTATAAAAAGCATAATATCCTCGGGAATTCAGGGAAAAATGGTTGATGTAACAAAAAATATGAACATTGCAAGGAGATTGGGTATTCTTGCAACTCCATCTGTTGTCATAGTGAAGGATGGATATGTGAAGGATGTTCTTATGGGTTTAATAAAAAGAGAGGATATCTTGAAAAATTTTGATAGATGAAGATAATTACCTCCCACATAAATCTTGATTTTGATGGATATGCTTCTGCCTGTCTTTTAACGCTTTTTTTCAAAGGTTATAATCTGGTCTTTCCAGGCTCCAAAGAAGAAAAAGTCAACCATTTTGTAACTAAAAATCACCATAAGTTACCTGAAGAATTAAACTTACAGAGTATCAGAAACATTAAATTAGAATCGATTGTGGTAACGGATACCTCAAAATGTGAGAGATTGAGCGAACTTTGCGAAAAGATAAAAGAAATATCTCCTGAAAGGTTATGGACTTTTGATCATCACACAAAAGATGTTGAAGAGATTTTTTTGAGGGCAAAAGGAAGTTTTATAAAAGAAAGGGGCTCTTCCACTTCAATAGTTGTGGATTTTTTAAAAGAAAATGGAGTTAAAATACCTGATTTTTATGCAACCCTTGGAATTATAGGTATATACGAGGATACTGATTTCCTCTCGTTTTCTGAAACAAGACCAGAAGATGTTGAGGCAGTGGCTTACCTGTTGAGATGTGGCGCAGATCTTTCAGAGGTTGCAGGGGTCTTAAAAAACCCGTTAACTCCCTCACAGATAGAACTCCTGAACCTCATTATTCCCGCCATTGAAAAACTAACGGTCAGGGGAAGAGAGGTTGCTGTTGTTAGATTGTCTTTAAACAGGTACTATTCAGATGTTTCAAGTGTTATTCACAGGGTGATGGAGCTGGAAAACATTGGATTTTTTATTGCTATACTGCAAATGGAAAAAAAGGTTTACCTGATTGTTAAAAGTAATTTCAGTGACATTGATTTGAGGGATATTTTTCAAGGCATTGCTTTCGGTCACCAGAATGCGGTGTCTGGCATATTCAGGAATAAAACTGTATTTGAAGTTGAGAAAATGGTTAAAAACAGACTTGAGAACCTTCCCCCATTAAACAGGATAAAACATATTCAATCCCCTCCGATTTTCATTTTAAGTGAAGATCAAACTGTGAAAAAAGCCTTTGAGATATTTAACAGGGTTAAAGTAAACACATTACCTGTGAAGGATAATGAGGGGAGGATTATCGGTTATGTTTCAAGGCAGGATATTGATTATGCAATCTCAAAAGGGTTTGAAAAGGTTAAAACAGGCAATTTTGTAAACAGGGATATAATCGTTTTAAACGCTGAAGACGAAATTGATAGGGCAAAAAGAGTTTTTATGGAGACAGGTGTTAAACTCTTATTTGTGGAAGAAAATGGAAAGATTACAGGGCTTGTAACCAGAACCTCGGCTCTGAAGCATTCTCTCGTTGTAAAAGATGTGGGATTAAAAACAACCGTAAACCTGAGAGACAGATTGAAAGAATACCTGCCTGATTATATTTATAGGATACTTTTAATTGCCTCTGATATTGCGAGTGAGATGGGTGTGGACCTTTACATTGTTGGTGGTTTTGTGAGAGATCTTTTACTGAAAAAAAGGAACCTTGACCTTGACCTGGTTGTCTCAAAGGATGGTATGGAATTTGGGAAAAAACTTGCTGAAAAAATAGATGCAGGAGTCAAAGTGCACGATAAATTCAATACTGCAAAGTTGAATATTGGCTCCCGGTTAAGGATAGACATTGCAACTTTAAGGTTTGAGTACTATGAGATGCCAGGTGATCTTCCAAGAATCACAGCCGGAAGTCTTTTTCACGACCTTTACAGAAGAGATTTTACCATTAATGCAATGGCTGTATGTTTAAACAGGCAGAGATTTGGAGAATTGATCGATTATTTTAATGGCAGAAGGGATTTGAAAGACAGGATTATCAGAGTGTTGCATTCAATGAGTTTCATAGACGACCCCACAAGGATTTTAAGGGCATTGAGATTCAAGCACAGGTTTAGATTTACAATTGGGAAAACCACTGAGAGTTTAATGGTCGCAGCCGCTAATATGAACATATTTTCAACAATCTCCGGTGCCAGGTATCTGAAGGAATTTAAGCAACTTTTCGCCGAGAAGAATGCCTCATTCATTCTTGATGATTTTGAAAGGTATGGCTGTGCAACTTTTTTAAAAAAGGATTTGAAAACGGATGATTACATTAAATCTATTGCCCTGAATATTGATTCTGTTGTTACCTGGTACCAATTGCTTTACAAAAAAGATGTTGAACAATGGTTACTTTACCTTATGGCAATTCTGATTCATCAAAATTACAAAGAAAGGATGGAAATTGCAAACAAACTTTTTCTAAAACGAAAGGAAAAAGATATTATCTTAAATTACAGATCTTTTTTAAGGGAATACTCTGTTTTTGCCAGTTCTAAAGAGAGGAAATTGTCTGAATACTATCATTTTTTTAAAAAAAGAGAGGTTGAAATTCTTTTGTTTGCACTCGCATTCTTTGAGGATGAAGAGTACAAAAAACACATCAGTATTTACATTGACAGGTATATGGACTTTAAATTGAAGGTAAATGGTAAGGACGCTATAAAACTTGGTATGAAAGAGGGTTTTGGGGTCAAGCGGGTACTTGATAAACTTACCTCTGAGGTTATAGACAGGGGACTTTACTCAAGGGAAGAGCAACTTAAACTGCTCCACTCAATTGTAAGATCTTTTAAACAATAGATAACCAATTTTTCTTTTAAATCCAGAAAAATTTATCTATAATCTTTTAAAAGAAAAAGGAGGTTCTATGCAAAACGACACAATTAAAACAGAGATAGGCAAGGAGTATGTTTTACCCAGAAAGGGAGACAATAAACCTGTTACTGAAGAGATAATTAAGAAATTGCCAAAGGTTGAACTACACTGTCATCTTGATGGAAGTTTGAGGGTTGAAACAGTGCTTGATGAGGCGGAAAAACAGAAGGTTAAACTTCCGGCTGAAAATCCGGATAAACTTAAAAAACTTCTTCAGCCTGGCTTTGATTGTAAAAGCCTTGTTGATTACCTTAAAGCCTTTGACATAACATTAAGTGTTTTGCAGGAGGAAGAAGCGCTTTACAGGGCTGCGTATGAGTTAATAGAGGATGTTTCAAAGGAAAATGTAAAATACATAGAGGTGCGGTATTCACCAATCCTTCATCAAAAAAAAGGCCTGGGACTTGTTGCAATACTTGAAGCTGTTTTACAGGGATTGAAGCAGGGTGAAAAAGATTTTGGGGTAAAGTCAGGAATAATAATATGTGGAATAAGAAACATAGACCCAAAATACTCTATGAAACTTGCAGAACTATCAGTTGCTTATAAAAACAAAGGGGTTGTTGCATTTGACCTTGCAGGGGCGGAGGAGGATTACCCTGCAAAGGAGCACAGAGATGCCTTTCACCTTGTTTTGAAAAATAATTTAAACTCAACAGCCCATGCAGGGGAGGCTTACGGACCTGAATCAATACACCAGGCAATTCATTACTGTGGTGCCCATAGAATAGGGCATGGTACAAGGCTTTTCGAAAATGGAGATCTTTTGAATTATGTAAATGACCATAGAATACCACTTGAAATATGTATATCTTCAAACATTCAAACCAAGGCAGTAAAAAGGTTTGAAGACCACCCTGTAAGGTTGTACTATGATCTCGGGTTAAGAATAACATTAAATACGGATAACAGGCTTGTATCGGATACCACTTTAACGAAGGAGTTTATGATAGCCCATGAGTATTATGGTTTCACCCTTGAGGAGATAAAGGACATAATAATTCAGAGTTTTAAATCAGCCTTTCTTCCATACAGGGAAAAGAGGGAGATGTTGAGGCAGATTATCGGAGAATTGGAAAATTTTTAATAAGATAAATGTGCTATAATTTAATGAATTTTTTTGTGGGAAACCACAAAAACAAAAGTGGGAGGTTGTTTTGAAGATCCACGAGTATCAGGCAAAGGCGATTTTAAGAGAGTTTGGAGTGCCAACTCCGAAGGGAGAAGTTGCTTTCACTCCTGAGGAGGCAAAGGCCATTGCGGAGAAGTTAGGCGGAGGCTTATGTGTAATAAAGGCTCAAATTCATGCAGGTGGAAGAGGTAAAGGAGGCGGGGTTAAACTTGCCAAAAATCCTGATGAAGCCTATGAAATAGCAAAGAAAATGATAGGAATGACACTTGTTACCCATCAGACTGGACCTGAAGGTAAGGTTGTGCATAAGGTTCTTGTCGAGCAGGGTCTTAACATTGAGAAGGAATTGTATGTTGGTATAGTGGTGGACAGAGGAACGGGAAAACCTGTTGTTATGGCTTCCACTGAAGGGGGAGTTGAAATTGAAGAAGTTGCGGCAAAAACCCCTGAAAAAATACTTAAAGAGTATGTTGACCCATCAATTGGCCTTGCTGCATTTCAGGCGAGAAAACTTGCCTACGGGTTAAACCTTGAAGGTAATGTTGCGAAAAAGGCTGTAAAATTCTTTCTTGCACTTTACAGGGCTTTTGAAGCAAAGGATGCTTCTCTTGCAGAGATAAACCCACTTGTAATTACAAAGGAAGGAGATGTGCTTGCACTTGATGCCAAGATGAACTTTGATGACAATGCTCTTTTCAGACACCCTGAAATAGTTGAATTAAGAGACTTAAGTGAAGAAAACGAATACGAGGTTGAAGCATCAAAGTATGATCTCAACTTTATTAAACTTGATGGGAATGTTGGTTGCATGGTAAATGGAGCAGGGCTTGCAATGGCAACAATGGATATCATAAAACTTGCAGGGGCTGAACCTGCAAACTTCCTTGATGTTGGTGGGGCTGCAAATACTGAAAGGGTATCAAACGCTTTTCGTTTGATACTGTCAGATCCCAAGGTTGAGGCTGTTCTCATAAACATATTTGGTGGTATTGTCAGGTGTGACATGGTGGCAGAGGGTATCGTTCAGGCTGCAAAGAATGTTGGAGTAAATGTTCCAATAGTTATAAGATTGCAGGGGACAAATGCAGAGCAGGGTGCAGAGATACTTAAAAACTCTGGTTTAAACTTTGAAGTTGCCACAGAATTAAAAGAGGCTGCCGAAAAGGTTGCTTCTATCGTAAATGCAAAGTAATGGAGGGGAAAGATGGCTGTCCTTGTAAATAAAGATTCAAAGGTTGTTGTTCAGGGAATTACCGGTAAAGAAGGAAGATTTCATACCTCTCAATGTCTGGCTTATGGGACAAATATTGTAGCAGGCGTAACCCCCGGAAAGGCAGGCCAGGAGGTTGA
>JALSOA010000065.1 GCA_026986725.1 Acidobacteriota bacterium | reverse complement strand
AAGCAAGAAAGGAAACTGGATGCAATGTTTCTCTTATCTTTGTTCCCCCGGCCTTTGCTGCGGACGCCATTATGGAAGCGGCAGATGCAGGGATAGAACTTATAGTTTGCATCACAGAGGGAATCCCTGTTCTTGATATGGTTAAGGTTAAGAATTATTTGAAAGATAAAAAATCCCGTTTGATTGGTCCAAATTGCCCGGGAATAATTACCCCTGGAGAGGCTAAAATTGGTATTATGCCAGGTTTTATTCACAAAAAAGGAACAATAGGTGTTGTATCAAGAAGTGGCACCCTAACTTATGAGGCTGTTTTCCAGTTAACCCAGAGAGGGCTGGGACAATCAACCTGTATAGGAATTGGTGGAGATCCTGTTAATGGGACAAACTTTGTTGATACTTTGAAACTGTTTCAGGAAGACCCTGACACTGAAGGGATAGTGCTGATTGGTGAGATAGGTGGTACTGCTGAAGAAGAGGCTGCCCGTTACATAAAAGAGCATGTTACAAAGCCTGTTGTATCCTTTATTGCTGGGCAGACTGCTCCCAAAGGAAAGAGAATGGGTCATGCAGGGGCAATAATTGCAGGTGGGAAAGGTACTGCAAAAGAGAAAATGGAGGCGCTTGCGAGTGCTGGGGTTCATGTTGTTAAAAGCCCTGCAGAGATCGGTGAAACAATGCTTAATGCATTGAAAAATAAGGAGTAACAAATGACAGGTGAAGACAGAAGGATAAATGAAGAGGCATTAAAAAGGCGTAAAAAGCCAAGTAAAGTGCGCCACAGTGTTAAAGTTTACGAAAACCTGTGTAAGGGATGTGGAATTTGTGTTGCTGTTTGTCCGACAGGAACATTGCAGCTTGTAAATAACAAATTTTCTATATATGGGGTGGTTTCAAAGGTTGATGCCGAAGAGTACTGCATAGGGTGCAGAACATGTGAAATGAGGTGCCCTGACTTTGCCATCCGTATAGATGAGGAGGAAACAAATGAGTAACAGGAAAGGGGTATATACAGGAAACGAGCTTATTGCCATTGCTGCAATTGATGCCGGGTGCAGGTTTTATGCAGGATATCCCATTACCCCTTCATCTGAAATAATGGAGGTGATGTCAAAGGAACTCCCAAAGGTTGGCGGTGCATTTATTCAAATGGAGGATGAAATTGCAAGTATGGCGGCTGCTATTGGTGCTGCCTGGACCGGGGTAAAATCTATGACTGCATCATCTGGACCTGGAATATCTTTGAAATCGGAGCATATAGGTTATGCATGCATTACTGAAACACCTGTTGTAATTGTGAACATTATGAGGGGAGGGCCATCAACAGGTTTTCCAACAGCACCGAGCCAGAGTGATGTTATGCAGGCAAGATGGGGAACACACGGAGATCACCCTGCCATAGCCCTTGTCCCTGGGAATGCAAAAGAGATGTACTATGAAACGGTCAGAGCATTTAACCTTGCAGAGAAATTCAGGACACCTGTTTTTATACTTGGTGATGAAATACTGGGTCACATGAATACAATGGTTGAGTTACCTGACCCATCGGATCTGGATATTGTTGAGAGAAAGATTTACAGCCCAAAACAGGGGGAAAAGTACAAACCATTTGACATGAGCAAGGGTGATGTGCCACCAATGGGTGCATTCTTCCGGGGCTACAGGTTTCACCTTACCGGCTTAAACCATAATGAGTATGGTTATCCAACCATAGACAGAGATATGATAAAGATGCAACAGGAAAGGATGATGAAAAAGGTTGAGAACCATGTTGAGGAAATAGTAAAGAATGAACTATTCAACATGGATGATGCAGACTATGTTATATTCGCCTATGGTTCAACAGGTGCTGCGGCAAAACTTGCCTCAAAGATGTTAAGGGAAAAGGGCAAAAAGGTTGGCGTTTTCAGACCTATAACAATCTGGCCTTTCCCTGACAGACAGATTGATGAAGTGATAACTTCAGGCAAATACAAAGGGATTTTGGTTGCAGAGGCAAATCTTGGTCAGATTATTTACGAGGTTGAGAGGGTAAACAGGGGGAGGTTACCCATAAAAGACCTTTTGAAGGTTGATGGCACACCTGTATCTCCTACAGATATTGTTTCCCGCTTTGAGGAGGTTTTCTAATGGCTGGTTATATAAATTACGAATACTATTTAAGGCAGGACTATAGAAACCTGCAATGGTGCCCTGGTTGTGGAGATGGCGCAATTTTGCAGGCTTTCTTTAGAGCGGTTCATGAACTTGGAATCTCAAAAGATGACATGGCTGTTGTTTCAGGTATAGGGTGTTCTGGAAGGATAAGCGGTTACATAGACTTTAACACCATGCACACCACCCATGGAAGGCCTGTTGCATTTGCAACCGGGATAAAGTTAGCTGCACCTGATAAATATGTGGTCGTTTTTGGAGGGGACGGAGACCAGACTGCCATAGGCGGAAACCATTTTATCCATGCGTGCAGGAGAAATATTGACATGACCATAATAGTTATAAACAACAATGTTTACGGTATGACAGGAGGCCAGTACTCTCCAACAACCCCATCGGGGTTTAAAACCCAGACAACACCTTATGGGAACTATGACAGTCAATTTGACATAGTAAAACTTGCAATAGGTGCTGGTGCAACCTATGTGGCAAGGGAGTCTGTTATAAAGCCTGTTGTGTTAACTAAATACATTAAAAAGGCTTTGCAACACAAAGGCTGTTCTGTTGTTGAGGTTATCTCAAACTGTCATATAAACCTTGGGAGAAGAAATAAAATGAAATCCCCTCATGCAGTACTGGAATGGATAAAAGACCATACTGTGCCTTTATCCAGGGCAAATAAAATGAGCGAGGAAGAGCTTGCTGGTAAGGTTATAACCGGTGAATTTGTTGAAGTGGAAAAGCCTGAGTTCACCGAAAGTTACTATAAACTATGTGAATCGTTAAAAGGGGAGTGAGGTATGTCTTTTCACTTTGAAGCAAGATTTGGAGCTATTGGTGGGCAGGGGATTATTACTGCAGGTGCTTTCCTTGCAACTGCTGCAATTATGCAGGGATTAAATGCTGTTCAATCTCCAACCTATACCTCTCAGGTTAGGGGAGGCCCCACAAAGGTTGATGTAATAATCAGTGAAGAGGAGATACTGTTTAACAGGGGAACAAAACTTGATCTTTTCCTTGCAACAGCGCAGAGGCCTTATGACCTTTATTACACTGATTTAAAAGATGATACTCTCGTAATACTTGAGGAGAACCTTGTTAAGAATGTGAGGGAAGACGGAAGAAAGATAATAAAGGTTCCGATAATTGAACTTGCTGAAAAGGAGATCGGTTTAACAGTCACCACTTCTGTTATTGCTACAGGCATTGTGGTTGCTTTAACGGAGATCGTGAAGCCAGATACCATGAAGGAAGCTATTTTAAGCAGGGTTCCAAAAGGTACTGAGGCTATAAACATCCGTGCTTTTGAACTTGGATACGAAGTGGGGAAAAAATACAGATAGGGGGAGAAGATCAATGGAGAGAACTCTTGGAATAATAAAGCCTGATGCAGTTTCAAAGGGCTACTCGGGAAAGATACTTTCAATAGTTGAGGAAAATGGCTTTAACATTGTTGGTTTGAAGAAGATAAAGATGACAAAGGAAAAGGCTGAAGGCTTTTATTATGTTCACAAAGAGAGGCCCTTTTTTGATTCCCTGACAAACTTTATGTCAGAGGGTCCCATTATAGTTATGGTGCTCGAAAAACGCAACGCAATTGCTGATTGGCGAAAATTGATGGGGGCTACCAACCCGGAAAATGCAGAAGAGGGAACATTGAGGAAAATGTTTGCTGAAAACATTGAAAGAAATGCAGTGCATGGCTCTGATTCTCCCGAATCTGCAAGATACGAAATTTCTTATTTCTTCAATGCCCTTGAACTTGTATAACCCATCTGTTTTGATTATTAAAAGAAGGGGGCTTTATGCCCCCTTTTTATTTATGATGCTTTTTAAAATAGGTGTATAGTACCTGAAAACGATGGCTCCCTCAGAGATCACAAACACAAAGAAAGAAAATATAGGACACTTCAATGAAAAGGCACCAAGAAGCAATATGATTAAAGCATTTACGCCCCACAAACACTTTCTTGTTTGTAAATTGAGCCTTTTTTTCAAAAACAGAAATGAGTAAAGTGCCTTTGAAAAGAAGTAAGCATTTACTGACATTGAAATCGTTATTGCTGCACTTAGTTTAAGTTTAAAAAGTACAAAAAAACAGAGGAAAAGCACGAAAACACCTGTTATTTCTATGTATGTTTGAATAGGCCTGACCTCAAGAGAATGTATAATACTCCTGAACATAACAAAGTAAAAGTAAAAGAAAACGCTTGGAGCCATAAGTTGCAGTATAAAAACGGATGGTAAAAACCTCTCTGGAAGCCATGATAGAATAAGTACTTTTGCAAGATAAAACACCAAAAAAGAACCCACAATGCCGCTTAGCACCACTATGTCCTGAAATGGGGAAAGTGAATCGCTTATAACCTTTAAATTACCCTCTTCAACCTTCTCTGCAATCAGGGGCATGAAAATCATGTTAAAGGCATAGGTCACAATGTCAATGATTCTCAATACCCTTGAAGTGATGGTAAAATCTGCGGCAACATTGTAAGAGTAAAAGTATGTTGCAAGAAGAATACTTGAAGACAGGGCTATGCCTGATAGAAATACTGAAAGGCTCCTTGGTATTGCAAAAACACAAACCTCCTTGAACCTGAATGAAAAAACAAAGTTGTTTTTCATGATCCTGAAAAGTACAATAACCTGCAGGAATAAAGCAAAACCGAGTAAAAATGCTATGGTATTTATGCTTGTAACAACCCCTGTTAAAACAAGTATTGATATAATAATATTTCCAAGAAAGTAAGAGGCAAACTGAACCATGTTTGCCTTTCTGATTTCTCTTTTCCCCTGAAAGAATGTGTAAACTATCTTATAAATACCAAGGGAGAACAGCGAAAACATGGTTGCAAGAAATATTGAGAAATCTCCCTTAAAAAACCTTTTTGATACAAAATCTCCAATTGTAAGAAGAATTAAACTTGACACAACGCTTGAGATTAAGAAAAGGACAACAACGGTTGAAAAGATCTCTTTTGTGGCCTTTTTGTTGTTTGAATATGTGCCGAGATACCTTGCAAGTGCCAGGTCAAATGCCATTGTGTACAGCACAAAAAGAACCTGAACAAAGCCTCTGAAATTTCCGTATATTCCAACATCGTCTTTTGGAAACACATGGGCAATGGAACCAACAAGAACAAAGAAAGAAAGTGCAACAAGCACCTGTACAAAGGTGACCTCTATTGCATTTTTTTTAAATTTCCTGTCAAACAAACCCATGCAATAATTATACATAAATCCTGTTTGATTGTAATCTGCTATAATCTAATTGAACTTTTTGGAGGGGGAGATGGAAAAAAAGATTGAAGTTTTGAAAGATAACATACTTTTCAAAGACCTTGATATTGAAAACCTTGAATACATGGCCGGTTTTTTTGAGTGGGAGAAATTTAAAGATGGAGAATACCTTTTCTTTGAAAACTCTCCCAGAAAGAAGTTTTTTATCATCGTTGAGGGAGAGGTTGAGATTACAAAGAATATGCCAGCAGGTGAGAAGAAACTTACACTCCTTTCTTCTGGAGATTTCCTGGGAGAGGGGATATTTCTCGATGATTATCAGCACACTGTAAATGCAAAGGCAAGAGGCGATGTGACAATTTTAAGTTTTTATATTGACAGGCTCAATGTTTTGAAAAGGGAAAGGCCTTTTGTTTATTACTTCATGATGAAAGGGATTTCAAAGATCCTATCTAAAAGACTCAGGTATTCAACCTCGGTTATTGCAGGGAAGGATGATGTTTACTCTGGTGCAAAGTACAGGGTTGAGCACGATCTGTTGGGGGAAAGGGCGGTGCCTGATTGTGCGTACTATGGGATCCAGACTTTAAGGGCTATTGAGAATTTCCCAATTACAGGGATTCCGATATCCCACTTCCCCAACCTTATTAAAGCCCTTGCCATGGTGAAAAAAGCTGCTGCACTTGCAAATTTCAAGATAGGGCTTATAGAGAAAGAAAAGGCAGATGCCATTTGCAGGGCATGTGATGAGATAATTGACGGAGCATTGCATCAGCACTTTGTGGTTGATGTTATTCAGGGAGGGGCCGGGACTTCAACCAATATGAATGCAAATGAGGTTATTGCCAACAGGGCTCTTGAGATACTGGGATACAAAAAGGGAGATTACAATATAATTCATCCCAATAACCATGTAAATTTGTCCCAGTCAACTAACGATGCGTATCCCACCGCAATTAAGATTGGGCTTATCTTTTCAATTGAGAGTTTAAAAAATGCACTTTCACACCTGATAAACTCTTTCAGGGTAAAAGAACAGGAGTTTGCGGATGTGATAAAGATGGGAAGAACACAGTTGCAGGATGCTGTTCCAATGACATTGGGGCAGGAGTTTGGAGCGTATGCAACAATGCTTGAAGAGGATTTAAAGATAATAGACAACGCTAAAAACCTTTTGACTGAGATAAACATGGGTGGAACCGCTATTGGTACGGGGATAAATGCAGATCCAGATTATCCGCCCATTGTTGTTGAAGAGTTAAGAAAGATATCCGGGGTTGACCTTAAACTATCTGAAAACCTTGTTGAAGCAACCCAGGACACAGGTGCCTTTGTTCAATTATCCGGTGTGTTTAAAAGGCTTGCCGTCAAGTTGTCCAAAATATCCAATGATCTGAGGCTTTTGTCTTCAGGTCCAAGGGCAGGGCTTCATGAGATAAATCTACCTCCTATGCAGCCAGGCTCTTCAATTATGCCAGGGAAGGTAAATCCGGTTATACCTGAGGTTGTAAACCAGGTTGCTTTTCAGGTAATAGGAAACGACCTTGCGATCACATTTGGGGCGGAGGCAGGACAACTTGAATTGAATGTGATGGAACCGGTTATAGCGTTTAACCTTTTTCAAAGCATTGATATTATGAGAAATGCTATGATAACCCTTGCAGACAAATGTGTAATTGAAATCACAGCAAACAGAGATGTATGCAGATCCTATGTGGAAAACAGTATAGGGATTGTTACTGCATTGAACCCTTACATAGGCTATGAAAATGCAACTGCAATAGCGAAAGAGGCTTTAAAAACCGGCAAATCGGTTTACCGTCTGGTACTTGAAAAAGGCTTGCTAACGAGAGAGGAACTTGATAAAATACTTTCACCAGAACAGATGGTAAAACCAAGACATCTTAAAAGATGAGGGAAACCTTACACAACGATTGGCAGGTGTTTAAAAGCACCTGCATTTTTTTTCTTTATCAGTTTGTTTTTTCGTATAATTAAGTGTTAACTAAATGCGGGGGTTAAACTTATGATAAAAAGGCTTTCTGTATTTTTACTTATCTTACTTTTTGTTTTGCCATCTTTTTCAATTTCTGAAAAAGAGTTTGAAAAGCACCTTACCGTTTACAAACTGAAAAACGGGTTGACATTTCTGCTTTATGAAAGGCACGATGCACCCGTCGTTTCATTCCACACCTATGTTGATGTTGGTTCTGTTAACGAAACCTACGGTATCACAGGCATATCGCACATGCTTGAGCACATGGCTTTTAAAGGAACAACCACTGTTGGTGCCAGAGATCTTAAAAAAGAGATGGCACTTCTTGACAGAATTGACAACCTGTTTGGAAAACTCTATCAACTTGAAGATAGCAATGGTTCAAAGGAAGAGATAGCCAGATTGAAAAAAAGAATTGCAAAATTGCAAAGAGAGGCTGAACAGGCTGCAAACATAGGAGAGTTTGACAGAATAATATCCGAAGCAGGTGGGGAAGACCTAAACGCTTTCACTACTGCAGACGCAACTCAGTACCATTACTCCCTTCCTTCAAACAAGATAGAATTGTTCTGCTTTCTTGAATCAGACAGATTTTTAAACCCGGTGTTCAGACAATTTTACAAAGAAAGAGAGGTTGTTGCAGAGGAGAGAAGAATGAGGGTGGAGTCAAACCCTTTTGGTAAACTCCTTGAAGAGTTCCAATGCCTGTGTTACAAGTACCACCCCTATCAGATTCCAACCATAGGGGCAATGTCAGACATTCAAAGGTACACGAGAAAGAAGGTGGAAGGCTACTTTAGAAAGTACTATGGTCCTCAAACAATGACCATTGCAATAGTTGGAGATTTTGATACTGAAAAATTAAAACCCATGTTGAAAGAGTACTTTGGAAGGCTTCCAGTTGGCAAAAGGCCTGCAAAGATAGTTACAAAGGAACCTTTGCAAACTGCAGTCAGAAAGGTTGTTTTGAGGGAGCATAGCCAGCCTGTTTACCTTGTTGGTTATCACAGACCGTCTGCGAGGGATAGAAAGGCTGATGTTGCTTTTTCAGCAATAGCCCAGATACTTGGTGAGGGAAGAACATCAAGGCTTTACAGGAGGCTTGTGAACAAAGAGAGAAAGGCTCTGTATGTAGGTTGTTTCAATGGATGGCCTGGAGACAAGTATCCCTCTTTATTCCTCGTTTATGCGGTTCCCACTCCTGGTACCTCCCTTGACGATATTGCAAGGGAAATAGACCAGGAAATAGAAAGGTTGAAGAACGAACCTGTTAAACCGGAGGAGTTAAACAAGGTTAAGTCTCAGGCAAAGGCTGAATTGATCTATTCACTTGATTCAAATCAGGGTATAGCAAGCATGCTTGCAAATTATTATGTGAAACTGGGGGACTGGAGGGAGATATTCAGAGAGGTTGATATGATAGAAAAACTTACCCCTGGAGACATACAGTTTTACGCAAAGAAATATTTAAGGAAAAACGGTAAAAACATTGGTGAAATAATACCTGCTGATAATTAGAGGTGAACTATGAAAAAGGTAATTTCTTTCATTTTTATAGTATTCTCGCTTGCTTCATTTTCAATTGTTAAAAATTACAGGGAGATAAAGTATCCTCCTCTTAAATCGCCGCACAGGGTTAAACCGGTGATTTTAAAATTGAAAAACGGGCTCACAGTGCTTTTACTTGAAGACCATGAATTGCCTGTTATCAGTGGGGAGATAATGTTTCATGGAGGAAGTGTATGCGACCCTGAGGGAAAAGAAGGTCTATCGGAGATTTTTTCTGAGGTTTTAAGAAGCGGTGGAAATTCAATTATGAGCGGTGATGAGATGGATAATTTTTTAGAGGAGACAGCCTCTTCCATTGAGTGCTCATCTGATGAAACATCGGTTACAGCTGAATTTAAATGCCTTAGAGAGAATTTTCAAAAGGTTTTCGATCTGTTTTTTGAAACAATACACTCTCCCCGGTTTGATAGCAAAAAAATTCAGGTTGCTAAATCAAGGATGTCTGCCATCATAGTGAGAAGAAACGATGACCCCAGATCTATTGCAAGAAGGGTATTTTTAAGAAGGGTTTACGGTTTAAAATCTCCTTTTTCAAAGCAGGCGGAGTTGAACACAATATCGAGTATTTCAAGGAATGACCTGCTTTTATTCTGGAAAAAGCACCTTGTGGCATCCAATGCCGTTATGTACATATACGGTGATTTTAATATTGAGAATATGAAAAAACTTGTAAAGGAAAGGTTCGGAAAGTTAACCAGGGGGAAAAGAGTGAATCTGAACTTGAATATTAGTCCTGAAAAACCGGGAATTTACTTTGTTGAAAGGAAAGGGGTGACCCAATCAAATATAGTTTTTGGAAACCCTGTAAATTTAGAGAAAAGAGATTCTGATTACCCTGCTGCTGTTTTGTTTTCAAAGATTGTAGGTGGAGGCTTCTCTTCGAGGTTTATGAGGACTATCAGGAGAGACATGGGTCTTTCATATTCACCTTATGCCTTTATTTCTGTCCCATTTGAACACAGTGGTTACTTTATGGCTGTTATTAACACGAGGTTGAATGCAACCGGAAGGGTTATTGATGTTGCAAAGAAGATAATTGCAGACATCCAGAAAAGCGGGGTAACAGATGATGAGTTGAATCAGGTAAAAGAAGAGTTTTTAAACTCCTATGTTTTCCAGTTTGATAGCAAAGAGAAGCAGGTGGCAAAGGCTGCGATTTACCTTTTTTACGGTTATCCGATGGATTTTAATGAAAGGTTTTTCAATGCTGTAAAAAGGGTGAAAAAGAGTGACATTCAAAGGATTGCGAAAAAGTACATTCACCTTGATAAACTTGTTTTTTCTGTTGTCGGTGATTCATCTAAATTTGACAGACCACTTAATGTATTTGGACCGGTTCACCCGGTTGATGTGTCAATACCCGGGTTAAAAGAAATGCAAAAAAGAAGGGCAATGATAATGAAAATAAAAACAATGAAACAGAAGGCTAAAAGGGTAACTGATAAAAAAAGAAAGAGAAAAAAAGAGAGTAAAACTGAAAAAACAGAAAAAAAAAAGTCGGGGTTAAATAGGTTTATTCTTATGGCACCTTTTGATGGTGCCTTTTTTGTTGATTTTATTGTTTAACTCATCTATTATGTTCATTGTGAAAAAGATTAAACTTCCGCATATTTTGTTTATAATCTATATCGCTATATTTTTGTTATGTGCATATAAGCCTTATGATTTTAAAGTATGGTTTTTTGAAAACCTCACCGTACTTGTTGTTGTTATCCCTCTTGTTGTTACTTACAGAACTTTCCGTTTTTCAAATACAGCCTATGTGTTGATGTTTGTCTGGATAATTATGCACACCATAGGGGGACATTTTGTTTTTAAAAATGTTCCATTTGATTTTGTTAACAATATGTTTGGATGGGAAAGAAACAATTATGACAGGTTTGCACACTTTGCCGTTGGATTTTACGCTTTTCCGATTGCCGAGATTTTGCATAAAAAAGGCCTGGTAAACTCAAAGGTGGTGCTTTTCCTGTTTCCTGTATTTGCAATATTCACAGTTGCATCTGTCTATGAAATAATTGAATGGATTGCTGCATCAAACCTTGACCCTAAAGCAGGGCTTGATTATGTAAGTGCTCAGGGAGATATATGGGATGCCCAGAAGGATATGCTCTGTGACGGTATTGGGTCGGTTTTGTCAACTGTTTTTTATTTTTTTAAAAACAGGCTGTATTGAGTTTTTTAAGAGGTTAAAATGGCAAATGTGAAGGTTCTGTTCCTCTTTCACATGCATCAACCGTATTACCTGGATCTTGAAAAAAAAGAGGCAATCCTCCCCTGGGTCAGGCTCCACGGGGTGAGAAGTTATTACGATATACCCTATTTGATTGATAAACTTGAAGGAACAAGGATTACAATAAATCTTGTGCCATCTTTGGTTGAGCAGATAAATCTGTACTGTGAAGGAAATTTGACTGATATTTACCTGAAATTGACTGAAAAAGACCCTTCATTGATGAACGATGAGGAAAGGTTGTTTCTAATTGATAACTTTTTTTCCGTGAACTTTAAAAATTACATTGAAAGGTGGCCCAATTACAGAAGGCTTTTCAATTTAAGAGGGGAGTCAGACGATAAGGATGAATTGAGAAAAAGGCTTGTTTTTTTTAAAGACAGTGATTTAAGGGATTTACAGGCACTTTTTAACCTTGCATACTTCGGTTTTGCTGCAAGGGAGGAATTCCCGGAGATAAATGTCCTTATTGAAAAACAAGAGGGGTATTCTGCTAAGGAGATAAAAAGAATTGTTGAATTGCAGTTTGAGATTCTTGGGAGGTTAATCCCCTTATATCGGAAACTTTTTCTTGAAGGTAAGATTGATATCAGTGTTTCTCCCTACTTTCACCCGATACTTCCCCTGATAATAGACACAAACATAGCAAAGGTTTCTTTGCCAGATAAACCTCTTCCTCCCAGGTTTTCAAAGAAGCATCATGCTTATTGGCACATAGAAGATGCTATTAAACTCTTTGAATCGGTATTTCATAAAAAGCCTTCGGGTATGTGGCCGTCTGAGGGTTCTGTCTCTGATGATGCTTTAAATCTTATTTATAATTCAGGGATAAAGTGGATTGCAACCGATGAAGGGATCCTGAAAAGGTCAGGGTTTGAAAAGAGACACAGAATGGAGTATCTTTACAGACCATACATCTTTAAAGATAGACTGTTTTGCTTTTTCAGGG
>JALSOA010000064.1 GCA_026986725.1 Acidobacteriota bacterium | reverse complement strand
AAAGGTGCATTAAAACATCAACTGTTAATGTTTTACCAAATCTCCTTGGGCGGGAGAGGAAGTAATACTTACCATTTTCAACCATCTGGAAAAGGTGCTTTGTTTTGTCAGCATATATGTAATTTCCTTTAACTATGTCCCTGAAACTGTTTAACCCTATTGGAAGTTTCTTCATAGGTGTGCTCCTTAAAGTGTTTTTTAAAATTATAACATAATTCAGGTGCGGGATGTTGGGTACTGGGCAAGGGGCACCTTTTTTATTACTTTTTTAATTTTTTTTCTTGACATAAGAGAGAGAGATAATAAGGACAGGATTTTTTCTTTTTAAAGGATAACCGGTTATCTCTTTAAACTCCCAAATGAAGGAGGGATAAAATGAAAAAGTTGATTGATTACCTTGAAAAAAGTGTAATTGGCCTTTCTCTTGCCTTCTTGCTGCTAACCGGGATGGGTTTTACAAAAGGAAATTTATTCTCTCAAAATGCCTATGCTTTGCCTCCAGATGATATTGATTGGAAAATGTTATTTTGCATTGATTGTGATAACCCATGCCCTGTACCGGATGGGATGTGTGTTGTAATAGAAATTGAGGGTTAGACATTTCTCAAGGGAGAGATAATCTCTCCCTTTTCTGGAGGGAGAAATGAAATCCAAAATGAGTAAAAACAAACTAATAGTTTTGTTTTCTTTGATTTTATTTTCTATAAAAGTGTATGCAGAAACAAAGATTAAACCTTTAAAACTTTTAACACCTGAAAAAAAAATAAAAATCACCAATCCAGAACTAACCTTTCCAAAATTCTATCTTTACTACAATCAGTACAAAGATTTTTTCGTTTTTGGAAAAAGAAAAGGATTTTACTTTGTCTCAAAAGAAGGAAAATTATTGAAAAAATACCTGGTAAAAAATCCTCAGGCACCTGGGGGGTTTCAATCAACCCTGGGTATGATCTTTTATCCAGACTTCTTTTTTGTGATTGATTTCTGCAAAGCAGTTAAATTGGATTATAACTGCACTTTCTTAAAAAATGCCACAAATGGTTTGTGTCTTGGAATGGGCTTATTGTGGATCTCACAAAATGGCGAAAAAATAATATATTTTCTTCATAAAGAAGGCTTTGTTTTATTAAAAAATAACAAAAAAGTGGCTATAAATAAAAAATTGAAATTAAAAACAGCCTGGGAAGACTCTTCCATGATGGAGTTTTTCAGATTTTATAAATCCTTATACGATGAAACATCAAATACATTTTTCGCCATCCACATGGGTAGATACATTATCTATAAACTTGACTCTGATTCTTTAAAAATCATTCAGTCTAAAAAAGTAAAACCTGAATTATTCAAAATGGCTGATGACAGAAAGCAGGGTGTTCACCACATGATGGGCGTTGAAGAGTATTACAAACTATTAAAGGGGGTGTGTGAGGTTCAAACCGTCGGTATTGACGATAAATACCTCTATGTAAGGTGGGGAGAGAGGATTGGACACCAGAGTTATCTTGATGTATTTGACAAAAACTCTTTAAAACTTTTAATTGAATACAAATTAGAAAAAACCTTCAGAGAAGGAAACAGAGTGGGAGCATTCGGTAATGGGGTTTTATACGAAGATGACATTATTGAAGGAGATGAAGAGGATTTAAGGATAATAAGAGTTTACAATGTTAGAAAGGCACTCCAGAAAGACCTGAGGTGAAAATGAATGAGAAAAGACGATTTATTGTTTCTGTAATTGCTCTTATTGCTCTGCTTGTTAACATACTGCTCTTTATAAAACTTGAAAGATTGAAACACAGTATCAAAATTGAAAACCTTGTTAAGATTAATGATAAAAAATTTAAGTTTGAAAAGGGAATCTATTTTATTTATCCTCTAAACGGGGAGACATGCTCTTCCTGCATGTTTACTTTGATTCAGGATATGTTTAATAAGTTTAATGAAAAGGTTTTCATTCTTTTGCCAGAACATATTAAACTTCCAGAAAAAGTCAAAAAAGAGTTTGAAAGGGCTGGCAGGTTTGTTTTTTATAAAAGTATCAATTCTATTTTGAAAGATAAGGTGTTATTTATCTCGGGAAAAGGAGAGATTTTGTTCTGCATTGATATAGCGATGCTATCCGGAAGCCCACACAAAAATTTAAAATCTTTTATATACTTTTTCAAATTTATGCGTTAAATGTATTCCACTCTTTAAACTTGTGGACATGATGCAAGAGTGAAACCCAGCACCTAAAATCTGAGAACTATCTTCAACTCAAAACAAAAGTACAAGGTATGCAGTACCTAAATTCTTATTGACTAATTTTTTGTTTCTAAATAAAATAATCTGGACAGGAGGAAGGATGAGTACAAAAAAGAAAAAGTATATGCTTGTAATGACCACTGTTGGGTCAGAAGAACAGGCAGTCGTTATAGCAGACGCACTCGTTAATAAAAAAGTTGCTGCCTGCGTGAATATTATACCCTCTATCCGTTCAATCTATCGCTTTAAGGGAAAAGTCTGGGATGACGAGGAATACCTCCTGATAATAAAATCAACCCAGAATAATTACCGGGAAATAGAAAAGACAATAATAGAACTTCATAATTACGAGATACCCGAAATTCTTGCCTTTCCAATAGAAAAGGGAAGTAGAAACTTTTTAAAGTGGATTGAGGAATCAGTCCTTTGATAAAGTTTTACCTTGTTCGCCATGCACAGACACAATTTAACAAAGAACATATCTTTCAGGGCGTTACAGATAACGGTTTAAATAGTGAAGGATTGTCACAGGCCGGGCTAATTGCTGATTTTTTTGAAAATATTTGTGTTGACGAGATTTATTCAAGCCCTTTAAACAGGGTTATTCAAACAGCCCACCCTCTTGCAATGAAAAAGGGCAAAGAGATAATTGTACTTGAAAAATTTTATGAGGTTGATTGCGGAGATTGGGAGGGCAAAAACTGGCATTTTCTGGTTGAAAATGAAGGGGAAAGTTTAAGAAAATGGTTGCTTGATGCAGATTTCAAAGCACCGGGCGGCGAATCTCTATTTGATGTTTATAACAGAGTTGAAGGTGATTTAAAAAGGATATTATCTTCTCCAGAAAATGATAGAACCATAGTCCTGTTTGGCCATGGAGGGGTGAACAGGGCTATTATATGCCATCTTCTTGGAATCTCAATCAACAGGGCTTTTAGGTTTGAACAATCCAATGCCTGCATAAACTTTTTTGAGATCAGTAACAGATTTCCGCCGAGAATGATTATGATGAATTACACTGGACATCTAAAGGAGGCTTGATGCTTGAATTAAGAAACAGGTTAGCTGAATCAATTGTTGATTTTTTAAAGGAGAATGGTATTGACCCTGAAAGGGAAGAAATAATCGCTCAGTTTAAAAAACCTGACAATATCAAATTCGGAGATATAGCCTTCCCTGTTTTCCGCTATGCAAAAGATTTCAAACTTCCTCCTGTGAATATAGGTAAAATGATAAAAGATTACTTTGAATCAAACCCTCTTCACGAAATTGAAAAAATAGAAGTTGTGGGTGGCTATGTGAATTTTCATGTTTCCCCTGAATGGATGTTTGAATCGCTTGTTCAAAGGGTTAAAGAAAGGGGAGATGATTTTTTTAAAACTGATATATTGAAGGGTAAAACCATTATCGTTGAATTTTCCTCACCAAACATCGCAAAGCCTTTCAGCATCGGTCATTTGAGGAGTACAGTTATCGGTAATTTTTTGAGAAATCTCTTTAAAGCACTTGGAGCAAATGTAATCGGAATAAATCATGTTGGAGACTGGGGCACTCAATTTGGGAAGTTGATTATAGCATACAAACTGTGGGGAGATGAAAAAGAGTTCAAAAAAGACCCTGTTAAGCACATGTTTTCTCTCTATGTCAGATTTCACAAAGAGGCAGAAAAAGACCCGTCATTGGAGGATAAGGCAAGGGAGGCTTTTGCAAGGCTTGAAAGTGGTGAAGAACTTGAAAGGGAGTTGTGGAAAAAATTCAGGAAACATTCTTTGAAAGAGTTTGAGAAAACATACAAAAGGTTAAATGTGGAATTTGACCAGGTTATAGGAGAGTCTTTTTATTCCGGGAAAATTGAGTCAGTTGTTAACTTACTGGAACAGAAAGGCCTCCTTGAAGTAAGTGAAAACGCTCTTGTTGTCAAACTTGATGATTACAATATGCCTCCCTGTTTAATAAAAAAATCCGATGGAAGCACTCTCTATGCAACCAGAGACATCGCCGCTGCAATTTACCGTAAGGAAAGGTTTAATTTTGATAAAATGCTGTATGTTGTGGGTTCTGAACAGAGGTTGCACTTTAGGCAGTTTTTCAAGGTGCTTGAGATCTCCGGGTTTGAGTGGGCCAGGAACCTTGAACATATTGAGTTTGGCCTATATCGCTTTAAAGACGGTAAAATGTCAACCAGAAAAGGAAAGGTGATCTTTCTTGAAGATGTACTTGATGAGTCGGTGGACAGGATAAGAAAGATAATGAAGGAGAAAAACCCGGATCTAAAAGAAAAGGAAAGGGAAGAGATAGCAGAAGTACTTGGTGTTGGTGCCATCATTTTCAACGACCTCAAAAACGATAGAATAAAAGATGTTCATTTTTCCTGGGAAGAGGTTTTAAACCTCGATGGAGATTCCGGTCCATACATTGCTTACTCCTATGTGAGATGCAATGGGATATTGAGAAACGCAAGAGAGGTTGAAGAGGGATTTGTCCCCAATTTTACTCATAACTCAGAGGTTTTGCTGGTAAAAAAACTATTCGAGTTCTCTGAAATCATTGACATAGCATACAGAAACAGAAAAAGCCATTTTATTGCCAATTATCTGCTTGAATTGACCAGGTCTTTTACCACTTTTTACCATAATTGCAGAGTGATTGGTGAGAACAAAGAGGTATCCTCTTTTAGAAAAACCCTTGTGAAGTTAACCTTGATTACCTTAAAAAGCGGGGCAGAATTGCTTGGAATGAGGTTGCCTGACAGGATGTAACATGGATTTTGGAGTTGTTTTTAATCCCTTTTCAGGCAGGGGTAAGGCCAGGGCATTCAGAGATTACTTAAAGAAAAGATTGGTTGAAAGTGACAGTCGTTTTGTATGGGTTGAAACAAGAAAGGCATCTGATGGCATTGCTATAACAGATTTTTTTCTTGAAAAAGGTATAAAAAAGATACTGGTCTGTGGGGGTGACGGCACCATAAACGAGTGTGCCACCTCAATTGTGAAAAAAAAATCAGATGCACATATTTTTGTGTTGCCTCTGGGAATTGGCAATGATTTTGCGAGATCCTTAAAACTCCCCGATGATCTGAAATTGCTTGTTGACATATTTCTCAAGGAAAAGTACCTAACAAAAACCGTTGATTATGGCAAAATAAACGGGAGAGTATTCGTCAATAACTGTGGGATAGGCTTTGATGGCTCAGTTACAAAACTGGCTGAAAGGATGAGAAATACGGATGACCCTTACACCAGGGCTGCTATGAGAAAAATACTTTTTTATAGAGGATTTAAGGCAAAGGTAAGAATAGATGGAGTGTTAAAAGTAAAAGGAGATCTTTTGTTGGTTGTTGTTTCAAACGGTGAGTATTACGGAAGGGGAATTAAAATCATCCCCGGAGCCAGGATAGATGATGGCTTTTTTAATGTGCTGGTGGTGGAGAATGTGTCTGTTTTTAAAAGAATCCCTCTGTTTAACGCTGTAAAGAAAGGAACTCATCAAAAAAGAGGGGATTTAAAATTTTTCAAGGGGAAAAGTGTTGAAATAGACCTGTTTGATAAGAGTGTTGACGGACATACAGATGGTTTGTACTTTTCTCTGACTGATGTTCAACGGATAACAATTGATAAAGGACTAAAGGTTGCATATTCTTTGAAAGGAGATGAAAAGTGAGAAAATTTCTTGTGATACCTGTTTTTTTTATTGTATTTTCGGTTTTTTCTCAGGATTTTATATACTCCACTTCATTAAAACCAGGAATGAAAGGTTACGGATTGACTGTGTTTTCAGGGAAAAGGATTGAAAAGTTTAATGTTGAGGTTCTTGGGGTTTTAAAGAACATGATGGCAGGAGAAAACAGGGTTTTAATAAAGTGCAGCGGTCCCCATGTTGATAAAGCCGGAATAATTGCAGGTATGAGTGGAAGCCCCGTTTTCATTGACGGAAAACTTGCAGGTGCGGTTTCCTTTGGATGGCAGTACGGGAAAGAGCCGATAGGGGGGCTTACTCCAATTGAAGACATGCTTGATGTGATTGATGTGTATTCAAGTGGAGATAAAGAAAACATAATGTTCGAAAATGTACCTGACATTAATAACATTATAAATCCAGAGGAAAAAAATTTTTTACCTGAAAGCATCAAAAGGTTTTTTTCCCTAAACCATTTTGTTTCAACAGGCTTTTCAAGTCTCCCTTTTTCTTCCTCAAATACAGGCGGGGTAGATGACAGGTTTTACACAGACCCAAAACAGGGGGGTGCAATTGCCGTTGCTTTAACCAGAGGGGATTTAAATCTTTACGCTATTGGAACCATCACCTATGTTAGAAACAATTATATACTTGCCTTTGGTCACCCAATGTTTGGGCTTGGCCGTGTTTCAATCCCGATACATTCAGCACAGATCCTCGCAGTTTATCCATCCTACAAATCTTCAAACAAAATTGGAATAATCGGCCGTGAAATAGGGGCTCTGGTTGAAGACAGAAGTTCTGCAATCCTTGGGATAAAGGGTAAAAAGGCTTACATGATACCCGTAAATGTAAAGATAAATTTTAAAGGGGAGACAAAGCAGTATTCAATTGAGGTGGCCGAACAACCTCTGCTTACCCCATTTCTGGTCAACCTTGTTTTTTCTCAGGTTTTGATGACTGCAACCAAAACAATCGGGTTCTCAACTTTTAACCTCAAGGGGAAGATCAAGATAAAGGGGTATCCTGACATTGTACTTAACTCTTTTATATCCGGGGTTAATGTGCAATCTGCGTCTTTACAAATCGCTTCTCTCGTGGCAGCAGTTGTTCAGAATCCATTTGTAAAAGCAAGGATCGATGGGATATCTGTCGACCTTAACTATACAGAAAACTTAAGGCTTGCTCAGATTCTTAAAATCAAGGCATCGTCCACAAGAGTCAAAAGGGGGAAAAGTGTTCACCTTCAGGTTTACTTAAAGCCATTTCAAAGGGATATCTTTATTAAGAATGTTATTGTTCAGGTACCAGAAAATATTAAACCGGGTAAGTATTACATTGAGATTGGAGACGGTTTTTCAATAATGGAAAAACAGTCAAAGGTGCTTGCAAGGAGGATAGAAACCCTTGACGGTTTTATCAGGCTTGTGAACATGTATTTAAGAAATAACAAAGTTTATGTTTCTCTTGCAGGTAACACAAATGCTGTTTTTATGGGAGAGACCGTCCAGTCTGATCTGCCGGGGTCAATAGTTGACACGATAAAAACACAGGCAGGTTACATTCCGAAAACAAACAGGTGGAAGGAGTATTACTCTGTTGATATTCT
Organism: Acidobacteriota bacterium; assembly: GCA_026986725.1. GTDB lineage: Bacteria > Acidobacteriota > Holophagae > Thermotomaculales > Thermotomaculaceae > Thermotomaculum. The sequence continues at coordinate 3,834 of JALSOA010000064.1, read as the reverse complement.
TACCCTCCCCTATGTCGTAAAAGGTTATTACCTTGTTCCCGTTGAAATAGAGTAAAACTGAGTTTAACCAAATCTTTTTGAAATAATCTGCAGAGAATCCATTGTCTCTTTCCATGCCATCAATTCTGTCTTTATAAAATAAATGCTTCCCTTTGCAGATTCAAACCTGTAGGGAATAGAAAATCTTTCGAGGTTTTCCATTGCTTCAGGTGGTATATTTACAATCTCCATTGCATCTTTCAAACTGATAACATCAAATAAAGAACAGTCTTTTTTTCTGAAATTAAACCTTTTTGTGACAACATCAACAGTGATTTTTTTGTTAAAATGGTAAGCCTTTTTAAGATACATTAAAAAATTTTCGTCCCCCTGCTGGTAGAGGCATTGGGCTTTGCCTATTAAAGCATAGGGGTTTGACGGGTTATTTAAAAGGACAAGGCTAAATAACCTCTCTGCTGTTTCAAAGTCCTCAAAGTAAAGCCCGATATTCCCCATTTTTAAGAGAGTTTTTTCCTTAAAACCTTTTAATTTAAATGGATATATCAGGTAAGGTTTTAATTCCTCAAACTCTTTGTTTTCAATGCAAAAGTCGACAAACTCTTCAATAATTGAAGTGTTAATGAAAAGTTTAAGTATCTTTTTGTAAATAAGCATGCTGAACTTTGTTTTTTGGAGGGTATTGATGGCTCTCAATATGTTTTTGTAAACTATGTCCCTTGTGTCGTAAGGTTTTCCCAGGGTTGAAAGTTTTTTTGTTCCCATTTTGCATTCAGTTAAAGATATGATCTCCCTTTCGTTCATGGTTATGTCATTCACAATATTCTGGCAATCTCTGAATATCATCAACAGGCAATCTCTCAGGTCTTCGTCAGGATTTTCAAGCCCCACCTTTTTTTTAACTGTGTTTACCATTGTTGAAGGGAATGTTATTTCAAGATGCAATGTTTTAAGTGCCACCTTCTCGTTAACAAAGATATTTAATGAAACATTTGCATTTTTTCTGTCAATTGATTCAACATCAACAAGGTAAGAGAGTTTATCCACTTATTATCCCCCCTCCAACAACCATTTCCCCATTGTAAACCACAAGCAATTGCCCCGGTGCAACCCCTGTTACAGATTTTACAAACTTAAACTCATATTCATTGTCCCTTAATTTTTTAACTTCTTCAAGTGGTTGAGGTTTTTGATTGTATCTTATTGATGCAGACATATTTTCCCCGAACTCTCCAATGAGGTTGAAGTTTCTAATCAGAACTTTTGTTTTTTCAAGAAATTCCTTTTCTCCCACAAAAACCGTGTTTGTTCTAAAATCAAGTTTTACAACATAAAGGGGTTCTTTCCATGAGATGCCAAGCCCTTTTCTCTGCCCTATTGTATAGTTTGCCAATCCATTGTGATAGCCTAATATGGCACCGCTAATGTGCTTGATAAATCCCTTTTTCAAAGGGATCTTTCCCGCTGCAAACTCCCCAGGTTTTTTACCCCCTGTAAAGCACAATTCCTGACTTTCCTTTTTGTCTGCAATCTTTAACCCTAATCTTCTTGCGTAATCCCTTGTTTTCTCTTTTGTAAATTCTCCAAGGGGGAAAAGGATTCTCTCAATGTGTTTCTTCTTAACCATTGAAAGGAAATAACTCTGATCCTTTGCTTTGTCCACACCTCTGAAAAGAAATCCGTCTATCTGCCTTGCATAATGGCCTGTTGCAAGGAAGTCAAATCCATTTTCAATTGCATAATCAACAAGAAAACCTATCTTTAAAAACCTGTTACACCATCCGCAGGGGTTTGGAGTAATTCCAAGGTAATAATCGTCTAAAAACGGTTGAACTATCAATCTTTCAAATTCTTTTTCAAGGTGAAGTGTTGTGTGTTTAATCCCTGATTTTTCACACAACTCTTTTGCATCAATTGTATCCTGAGATGAACAGCAAATCTTTAAATTGCACCTTGCGGTTTCAATATCTGAATGGAAAACAAGGGTTATGCCTTCAACATAAAATCCCTTTTCTTTAAGGAGATAGGCCGATACCCCGGAATCAACTCCCCCGCTCATTGCAAGCAATACTTTTTTATTCATATTCTTCCTCATTTTCATTTATTGAAATTTTTATTATGGTTTTTATTCGGTTAAATATTGTGTTTGCCCTTTCAGGCTGATTGTAAAAACAGCTTTGTATAAAATCTTTAACTTTTTGATTTGTTAATATCTTTTTCATTCCCGTTGAGATAAATTTCTGTAATTCAAGATCATTTGATTCTAAAACTTCCTTTTTAATATTTTTTCTGACATTTAGAATAAATACAATATCATCAAGGTCCTGGCTGATATAAGGGTCTTTAATCCCCCTTGAAAAGAATGCTTCTAATTTTGAAGCAAGGAAGTAGGGAGGGGATAATATCTTTATTTTGTGTTTTTCTCTGTCGCCAATTTCAATTATCATTGTTTTGTCAAACCCTCTTTTATACCATCTATTGGTAAATCCCAGTATTTTTTCTTCAATTGGAATTATATCAATTACTATATCTTTATTTCTAAATCTGCTTATTATGTTTGAATCCGCAACCTCTTTATACCCTTTTGATTTAAGCAGTTCCTGTATTTTGTAATACTCTGATTTTGTTTTTATGTTAATTGCAATATCAATGTCTTCGGTAAATCTTATATCCGGGATACCTTTTAAATCTTTATCAATATAGAATAAAAGGGTTGCTCCTCCCACAAAAACGATTTTATCCATAATTTCTTGAAAATCTTTTACAAAAGAGATCAATCTTTCCTGAAATTCATTCATTTTTTAATCCTAAAACTTTACTTATGTATTTTATCCCTTCTTTTACATTTCTTGGGTTCCCGCTTCTTAACATATCAAGAGCAATAAAAAAATTATAATAACCCATTTTTTTCAAACTTAATACAGGGATATTTTTGTGAATAGGGACTATTGCTGTGCCAAAAACATCTCCCTTTTCATAAGGCCATACATAGATGTCTGTGCCATAAAGATTAACTGTTTTGTCATTGATGTTTAAAGTTTGAATACCGAAGGCTTTTGCCTGAATTTTTAGAGGGAACACATATTTTAAACAGTGGATGAAGAATTCAAAGCAGTTTGTTTTTAAAGGCTCAAACTTAACTGTGTTGTTGTATTTTGTCTTTTTAATCAATTTTCTATGGGATAGAGAGTTTGTGGCATTGAAAACCTGTGATGGGCTTAAACGTAAAATCTTTCCCAATCTTTCATAACCTGATTCATTATTTTCTAAGATTACACCTGCAAGTACAAGGATTTCATTCCCTTTCATACTTATATTCTAAATTCTAAAATTTAGAATGTCAATGAAAATAAAAAAGATATTGTTTTTCTAAATTTCAGAATTTAAAAAATAGGATGGAACATGAACATTGTAACAAAAAATAATCACAGCAGGAGAGAAAAACCGAAAGCCCTGGATACAAAACCCAGGGCTTTATTTAAACACCTCTTTGACGCAGAGAATTAAATTATAACATATTTAAATATTGTTTTGGTAATTTTTTTGATTTTTTGCCCCTTTTTTTACTAAAAAAACGCTTTAAGACTCCGGCTGTTTCGGGAGGGGATACAGAGAGACGCCGTAAGGCGTTGTTATTGACAGGTGTCAATTGTGAGCGTAGAACAAAAATTCGATGGAAGGTTATTTCCTGCCATAAGCTCCGTTTGTAAGGGTGGAGCAGTTCATTAACACTTTCTCAAAAAGCAACTTTTTAATTTATCCCTTAACCTTCTTTGCTTTTTGCCAGAGTTCTTCCATCTCGTCAATTGATGAATTGTATATATCTGTATTTTGTTC
>JALSOA010000063.1 GCA_026986725.1 Acidobacteriota bacterium | reverse complement strand
ATCGTAATTTACACCATCGAGTTTCAAATTATTTCCAATATCCTTCAAATACTCTATGAGAGATTTTTCAAACATTTCAGGAGTTTTTGAGACTATCTGGGAAAAATCAATCCTTATAACCGGATATCTTTTGCTCCAGTCCCATTTGTCATAGATGTAAAGCCCTTCAAACAATTCTTTATGCCCCTCAAAGAGGTGCATTAAAACATCAATTGTTAATGTTTTACCAAACCTCCTTGGGCGGGAGAGAAAGTAGTAATCTCCATTTTCAATCAATTGAAGTATGTACCTTGTTTTATCAACATATACCTTATTTTCCTTAACAATCTTTTCAAGGCTGTTTAACCCTATGGGAAGTTTTTTCATAGATGTGCTCCTTAAAGTGTTTTTTAAAATTATAACATAATTCAGGTACTGGGTGCTGGGTAATGTGCTTCAGTCCCGCACCATGCTCTACGAATTTAAAGACCACACCATTTATGAAATGGCAGAAAACAGAATTTCAATTAACGCAATAAATTACAATATGGTGCGGGATGCGTGGTATCAGGTGTTAAATTAGATTTATTTTGTAATAAAAATTCTTAAAACTTTTAAAACTCATTCTTAAAAAAAATCGTCTATTTTATAGCACTCATTGTTTTGGAGTGCTAAATTGAGGGTGAAATTTGTTTCATTTGTATTAAAATATCTATTGGTTTCTTGAAAACAAATTGTTTTTAATAAATCTCGTAAAAGAGGTGGGTATGATTAAGGTTGAGGGATTGACCAAGTATTACGGTGATTTCCTTGCTGTTGACGGTATCTCTTTTGAGGTAAAAAGCGGGGAAATTGTCGGGCTTTTAGGTCCAAACGGTGCGGGTAAAACAACAACTTTGAGGATTTTAACAGGTTATCTCCTTCCTTCTTCTGGAAATGTTAAAATTAAGGATTACGACATTTACAATGATTTGAGGGAGATTAAAAGGATAATAGGCTATCTTCCTGAGCAGACCCCCCTTTACACGGATATGCTTGTCTATGATTACCTTTCATTTGTTGGGGATTCCAGAGGCATCGAGGGAGAAAGCCTGCTTCAGGAATTGAAAAGGGTTGCTGATATATGCAAGATAAAGGATGTTATGCACAAGCCTATTTCAGAACTTTCAAAGGGTTACAGGCAAAGGGTGGGGCTTGCAGCAGCATTGCTTGGAGACCCTGAAATCCTTGTTCTTGACGAGCCCACAAGCGGGCTTGACCCAAACCAGATAATTGAGATAAGAGAGATTATTAAGGAGATAGGAAAAGAAAAAACCGTTCTGTTTTCAACCCACATTTTAAGCGAAGCAGAGGCAACCTGCGACAGGCTTGTTATTATTCATAAGGGAAAGATTGTTGCAGACGGGAAGACTGAGGATTTAAAGAGAGGGGGAGAAAGGTTTTCAGTTGATGTTGAACTGGAAGGTGTTAAGGGTGCTGATGCGGTTGACGAATTTAAAAAGGTTAAAGGGGTTGAAGAGGTTGAAATAAAACAGGAAAACGGAAGTGTAAGATTAGGTGTTTACGGTGAAAGTGATTTTAGAAGAGAGGTTTACTCTTTGATAAAGTCAAAAGACTGGCAGTTGCTTGAGTTTGTGAGAAAGTCCGAAACACTTGAAGAGATTTTTAGAAAATTAACAAGGGAGTGATGCTATGAATAGGGTATGGACAATAGCAAAGAAAGAGTTTAAAAATTACTTTATTTCTCCCGTTGCATACATTGTTATTGGCGTTTTTCTGGTTGTTGTCGGCTGGTTTTTCTTTTCCACATTCTTTATTTACAATCAGGCAAGTTTGAGAAAACTGTTTGAACTTTTCCCCTATGTTCTGGCATTCATAATACCTGCAATTACAATGAGGCTTTTTGCAGAGGAGAAAAATAACGGCACAATTGAGACATTGAAAACACTCCCATATACAGATTTTGAGATAGTTGCAGGTAAGTTCTTTGGGGCATTCCTATTCTCGATTGTAATGGTTTTGCCAACATTGAGTTATGTCGCCTTTATTTCAACAATCGGAGACCTTGACGGAGGTGCGGTTTTTGGAGGGTATTTAGGCACATTGTTCCTCCTTGCATCATTTGTCGCAACAGGCTTGTTTTCATCTTCTTTAACAAAGAATCAGGTTGTGTCTTTTATAATTGCAGCACTTATAAGTTATTTCCTTGTTCTTTTAAAAACCTTTTTGGTTGTGCTTCCGGAATCAATGGTTGGATTTTTCAGGGTTTTAAGCGTTGGTTATCACTTTGAAAACTTTGCAAAGGGAATTATCGATTCAAGGGATATTGTTTACTTTCTTTCTCTCGTTGTTATCTTCCTTGTTGCAACCCTTGAGGTTATAAGGGAGAAGGATGTAAAGGCTGAAAAGAAGATATTTGCATCCTCAACAGCAAGGATAATACTTTACATTGTTGTTCTCGTTGCATTAAACATAGCGGAAAACGCTTCCTCAACATTCAGAGTTGATATGACTGAAAATCATATATACTCCCTTTCAAAGGTTTCTAAGGAGAGTGTAAAGCAACTGGTTGAGCCTTTGACGGTCAAGGTTTTCTTTTCAAAGAACCTTCCTGCTCCCTACAACGGGATTGAGCAGTATTTGAAAGACCTGCTTGAAGAGTATTCAATTTACGGAGGGAAAAAGTTTAACTATCAATTCTACAACCTCTCATCAAAAGAGGGGGAGATTACCGAAAAGATAAAGCAAAATGAAGAGCTTGCTCAAAGTTACGGCATTGCTCCCATACAGATTCAGGTTGTTGAGCACGATGAGGTAAAGTTTCAAAAGGCTTATATGGGGCTTGTTATTATATGCGGAGACCTTGTTGAAAAGATACCTGCAATCACAACCACAAATGGGATAGAGTATAGAATTACCTCAAAGATAGTGAAGATAAACAACAAGATAAACAGATTCCTCTCCTTGAAAGGAAACATAAAGGTTACCCTTTACCTTTCAAAATCCCTTGAAAAGATTGGGAAGTATATGGGGCTTAATGGCCTTGAATCACTTGAGAAAACCATTGACGATGTTGTCTCTGATTTAAATAAGGAAAATTACGGAAAACTGGAGTTTGAGGTTGTTGACCCCTTAAAGGTTAAGGTTGATAAGGAAACTATAAAGAGGGGGAGGGTGCTTGATTTAAGGTGGAAGCCATTTATGACCCCCGAAGGAAGGGTTGAAGGGGGAGAGGGTTATATTGGTCTTGCTGTTTCTTACAATAACGATGTTGAGGGTGTGCCTGTTATAAAGGTTGTAAATATCCCCATTATTGGGCCTCAGTATAAACTTGCAAACAAAACCGAATTGAAGAATGCCCTTTCAGGTGCGATTGATTCCGTTTTGAATTTAAATGAAAAGATTGGGTATGTGATTTCAAACGGTGCAGTGTCTCCTTACTCCTTTGGCCAGAGTGAGGGCGATGTTGCATCAAACTTCTATAATCTGCTTGGTGAAAATTACAAGGTGGTAACTGTAAGCCTTAAATCAGACAATCTTGACGATGTAAACGCCCTGATTGTTCCGGGTATTAAAGAGAAACTCTCTGATTACGAACTTTACAAACTTGATCAGTTTATTATGAGCGGTAAGCCTGTATTGTTCCTTGTTGATGAATTTGCCCAGAAAAAGCAGCAAAACAGAATGATGGGTGTACCAAGTTTACAGACAATTGACACAGGGTTAAACAAACTCCTTCTCTCGTACGGAATAGATGTTAGGAAGTCAATTGTAATGGATAAAAACTGCTTTAAACAGAAACTCCCACGGGCACTTGGCGGTGGCGAGCAGAAGATGTACTATGCCCCGATTATCAAGAATGAAAACATAAACCATAAACTTCCATACCTTGAAAATTTAAAAGGCTTTGTTGTTCTTCTCAATTCCCCTGTTATTCCTGCAAAGGGTAAACTTTCAAAAGACACAAAGGCAGAAGTTTTGTTCACATCTTCAGAAGATTCCTGGATACAGAGCGGTTTTATTGCCCTGAACCCAATGTTTATTAAACCCCCTGCAAATAAAAGCGATTTCAAAAAGCAACCTCTTGCGGTTCAGTTAACAGGGAAACTCACATCGTTTTTTAGAGGAAAACCAATCCCGGAAAAGCCTGAAGAGGGAAAAAAGAATAAGAAGGATAAAAAGGAAAAGGCAAACAAAGTTGTTAAGAATTTAGAGGCTGAGAATGCAAAGATTGATTCAACGGAAAATGCAAAATTCATTGTTTTCGGAACTTCTGCAATAATAAAGAACAACTTTATTGACAGAGACGGAATGGGCCCAAATGCAATACTTGTTCTAAACGCTGTTGATTACTTAACAGGAAGGATTGATTTTGCAAGGATGAGAAGCAAATCACAGTTTTACAATCCATTGAAAGACACAACGCCTGAAAAGAGGGCTTTTGTAAAGTGGTTTAACATTGCGGGCTTGCCTGTGATTGTATTCCTGTTTGGAATGTTTGTGTGGTTTATGAGAAAGAGAAAGAAGGAAAAGATAAGGGAGATCTTTGCCTGATGGAGGGGTTATGAGCAGGAAAGAGATTGTAATACTAATAGTCCTTATAGTATTGTTCGGGGGGCTTTACTTTTTAAGAAACAGGGACAGGGTTTCTTACAAATTGCCTGTTATTAAAAACTTTAAAAAAGAGAATGTTGACGAAATAAGGATAAAGTACAAAAAAAACGATTTTGACATTGTTAAAAAAGATGGGAAATGGTATTTGAAAAGGGACGGGATCCCTGTAAAAAAGGGTTTTGTTGACAACATACTTGATAAAATTGCAGATTTAAGGTTTGTTGCTCTTGTTTCAACAAGCGGCAATTACTCAATTTACAAACTTGACAAAGACGCTGTTTTCCTTGATTTACTTTCAAAGGGGAAAGAAATTGTTTCTTTTAGAATTGGAAAACACTCTCCCACTTACTCTCAAAGTTATGTACTTTACGGCAATGACCCGAATGTTTATCAGGTAAACAGCAATTTAAGAAACTATGTGAAAAAGGTGAAAGAGGACATAATTGACAGAAGGGTGTTGAACTTTGAGGTTGATAGAGTTAACGATTTTAAGGTTAAATGGGGTAAGGAAGCCTTTGAACTTGCTAAAAAGGACAACAAATGGTACTTCAAAGACGGTAAAGAGGCTGATTCTGAAAAAGTAAAAGAGGTTTTGACCTCTCTTTCAACCCTTTCTGCGGCAGAAGTGCTGCCTGAAAAGAAAGGAAAAATAAATGAAAAACCTGAATGTACAGTAACCCTGACAACTGATAAAGACATAACATTGAAATCTTACGGATTAAAAGAAAAAGATTATCTATGCGAATCGTCTCAATACCCCATGCCGTTTTCTCTAACAGACACTGTTTACAAAACCGTTTTTAAAACTAAAACTTACTTTGAAAAAAAAGAAAAGAAGGGTTTGAAAAAGAAACACAATAAAAGGGTTGTGAAAAAAGTTAAGAAAACATCAAAAAATAACAAAAGATAGCAAACTTTCTGAGGCAGGCATTTGAGCCTGCCTTTTTTATTTTTGACTAATTGTTTTTTGTAATTTATACTTTTTTTAGAAAAATATTTTGGGGGTATGAAGTGGCTGATAAAAAATTTGTTGAACTGGTTATAGAATCACCTTTTATTCTCTTTAAAGGTTTTTTAATGGGTTTTATTGAAGGAAGCGGAGAAAAGCCTGTTTACTTTTTCAGCAAAAAAACAGGGATAAAAACAGAAACCCTTGTTGAGAGTTTAAAGGTATGGTTCGGGTTTGAAACCCTTGTCCATGTATGTATTGAAAAGGGTTTTGCGGAAAAATTGAAAAAAGCAATAGAAAACACATTTGATAAACTTGGGATGAAGGTTAAAAGTGAAAAAGAGATAAAATCCGCATCCTTTGATTTTAAGGTAACCTTTTACCATAAAAAAGATGCAAAGAAGTTCGAGGATATTATTCACAACCTTCCCGACAATGTTGTTTTAGATGAATTTAATAAGGAGATAGACATTGATGAAGAAGCAGAAGAAGAGAAGGGGATATACACAGCGGAGCACCCCTATATTTACAGAGCAGAAGGTGAAATTGTCGGGGATTTCAGGGGGGTTGTTGATGTTTATCTTAAAATGAAGGAACTCCCCCATGTGGATACGGAAGAGGTTTACCTTAATTTTGAATAGTGTTCTGTTTTTTTAAAAGAAAAACAAATTTTTTGTATATCAAAATTCAAAGTCAGTTTTTTTATTTTTCCCCTTTTTTTAAAAATTTTTTTGGATATAATTTAAGCGCCATTTGATTGGCTTTATTCTTTAGAGGAGGAAAGTTGAGATGTCTGAAACACTTAACCCTTTTAAAATGGCTCAGGCTCAATTGGATGAAGCGGCAAGGATAATGAATCTTGATGAGGATATTCACGCAATTTTGAGAGAGCCAAAAAGAGAGTTCCATGTTTCAATTCCGGTGCGTATGGACGACGGTAAGTTAAAGATTTTCAAGGGGTTCAGGGTGCAATACAATGATGCAAGGGGGCCATGCAAGGGCGGAATAAGGTTTCATCCCGGAGAAACCATTGATACGGTGAGGGCGCTTGCTGCATGGATGACCTGGAAGTGTGCTGTTGTGAACATCCCACTTGGTGGTGGAAAAGGTGGAGTGATATGTGATCCCAAAGAGATGTCAATGAAAGAACTTGAGACACTATCAAGAGGATACATTCAGGCAATTGGGAGATACATAGGGCCTGAGATTGATGTCCCTGCACCGGATGTTTATACAAACCCACAGATCATGGCGTGGATGGCAGATGAGTATGCAAAGATAAAAGGTTACTATGCCCCTGGTGTGATAACCGGTAAACCAATAGCAATAGGTGGATCTCTTGGCAGGGTTGATGCAACATCAAGGGGAGTTCTTTACACGATAAGAGAGGCTGCAAAGAAGATTGGAATGGATTTAAAGGGAGCGACCGTTGCAGTCCAGGGCTTTGGCAATGTTGGCTCATACGCTGCAAAATTCCTTGCAGAAGAGGGTTGCAGGGTTGTTGCAATATCGGATATAGGCGGTGCATTCTACAATGCAAACGGAATTGATATTGAAAAAGCAATTGATTATGTTCTGGAAAACGGGACACTGGAAGGCTTTAACAATGAATTTAACTGTGATGAATTGACACCACCTGAAGCTCTCCTTGAACTTGATATTGATATACTTGTTCCTGCGGCACTGGAAGGGCAAATTACAGAGAAAAATGTTGAGAATGTTAAAGCAAAACTAATTGCAGAGGCTGCTAATGGCCCGACAACCCCTGAGGCTGACAGGATTCTAAAAGAAAGAGGGGTATTTGTTATACCTGATTTTCTCTGCAATGCAGGCGGGGTTACTGTTTCTTACTTTGAGCAGGTTCAGGGGAATATGAACTTTTTCTGGACTGAGGAAGAGGTAAGACAGAGACTTGAAAACATAATGAAAAAGGCTTTCTGGGCTGTTGTTGAAACAGCTGAAAGGTACAATGTGGACAACAGAATGGGAGCGTACATAGTTTCAATTGCAAGGGTTGCAGAGGCAATGAAATTGAGAGGCTGGGTGTAAAAATAAATTATTTTTAAAATCTTCTTTGATAAGGGGGCATTAAGCCCCCTTTTTTATTTCCATTCGAAATCTTTTTGTGTATAATTTTTGTATCTGATAAAGAAGTGGAGGTGTGAATGTTTAAGAAAAAAAAGATGATTTTTCTTTTGTTGTTTTTTTCTTTTTTTTCGTGGGCAATTACTTTAAAGGATTTTTATAAACATTCAACCTTCCCTGAACTCAAACCTTTGACCATAAAGACAAAAAGTTTCAAAATTGCCGATTTGACTATCAATTTAGAGCAGGGCAGTAAAATCTATCTTGTTGTTGCAGAGAATGAACCTGTTGGGATTGCAGTTGAAAATGGAAATTACATTTATACCTTCAAAGATAAATACTTTCTCCCTGTTGCAATCAGAAATATAAAAAATGCACTTGGAGAGAATTTAAAGCCAGAAAATGGCAGAATATCGATTAAGGGTGATGGTGAATGGATAATTATATACAATAGAAGAATTGCAAATGCTCTTAAAAGAAAGGCTATAAACCAGAAGTCTGATTTCCCGGGGGATGTTGCAAAAGTTTTCAAAGGTATGCTTGACGAAAAACCTTCAATGGCCGCAATTTATGATAATCTTTTTAATTCAAAAAGTTATACCTCTGTTTATATACACTCTAAGAAAAGGAAACTTTTTTACAACATAGACACTATCTTATCCCTGACAGAAAAACTTTATGCCGTTCTGCCCTCTTACAATTCAAACATAGACTTTAAAGGCAGGTATTCCAATGTGGTTTTAACAGAGAAAACCCTGAAAAAATCATGGTTTGATAAAGATAACCCTTACTTTACCGTTGTTGAGACAAAGCTTAACATATTCAACGACGAAGAGGAGCATCTGATTGTAAACTCAACCCAGAGGGCTCGGATTAACGGAACAAATATAAAACTCCTTGTCATGCCGTTAATAAATTACAGGTATTCGGACGGTTTCAGGTATTACAGGGTGAAGGAGTTGAAGGTAAACGGGAAAGATGCTGAGTTTATCCATGACGGGGGCCTGCTTTTTATAAAACTGGATAAACAATACAATGCAGGTGATTATTTAACATACTCGGTTAAGGTTGAGGGAGACATTGCAATACATCCGAATGGTGACAATTACTTTTCCCTTGGCACCTACCCCTGGTATCCCCAGCCTTACCTTGCCTTTGAAAAATCAACATTTGAAATAACCGTAAAAGCACCAAAACCTTACTCTATCTTTGCCTGTGGTAAAGTTATAGAAAAGGGGACAGATGGCAATTACAACTATTTAAAAACAAAACTTGAACATCAAAGCCAGTTCCCTGTTGTTGCCGCAGGCAAGTACCATGTTTACACAAAAGAGTTTAACGGGTACAGATGCAATGTGGCCTCTTACGCAATGGCAAAGAAAAAGCATGCTTTAAGGCTTGCAAACAACTTTTTTGTGGCAGAGGACTTCTATTCCTCTCTCTTCGGCTACCCTTATCCCTTTAAAGAGCAGGATATTGTTGAGGTTAACAGCTGGGGATTCGGGCAGGCGCCGTCGGGATTTATCTTTATCACTCAGGAGGCGTTCTCTCCTTTAAGAGACTACTTTTCAAGATTCTTTTCCGAAGGGGTAAATCAAAGGTTTGTTCACGAAATATCCCATGCCTACTGGGGCCATGTGGCAATGATACCAAACGAGTATGATGTGTGGATATCAGAGGCACTTGCACAATATTCATCAGCCCTTTGCATAAAATTTGTTCACAAAAACAAAAAGAAGGGGGAAAAGGTATTTAAAAAGATGCTTAAAAACTGGTATGCCCAGAGCAAACTGTTAAGCAAAGGGGGTGTTTTATTCTTTGCACAATCCCTTTCAGGCTTAACCATAAGAGACTCTATGGACAGGTGGAAACTTATTTACAACAAAGGCCCTCTTGTAATACACGGAATAAGGATGAAATTGCAGAAAAAATACGGCAAAAAAGAAGGGGACAGAAAATTTGTACTGTTTTTAAGGGCAATACTCAAAAATTCCGACTTTGATTACATCTACACAAAAGACTTAATAGGAATCTTAAATGCAATAACAAAAGAAGACTGGACTCCCTACTTTGATAAGTATGTCCTCGGCACAGATATTCCGAAAATATAAATAATTGGGAAAGGTTGGTATTGGGTATTAGGTACTGGGTATTAGGTATTATGTATTAGGTTTAGAGTGAGGAAGTTTCTCTATTTAAATTGAAAGGATTTTATCCTTTTTGACCCCCAGAACCTGGTACCCAAAACCTATTTCCTATACAATTCCAGATATTTTTTTACCGTTTTTTCCCAGGAGAATTTTGTGTCCATGCCGTTCAGAGCAAGTTTGTTAAATTCATCTCTGTTGGTTTTATACAGAGCAACTGCCTTTCTAACCGCTTCGTAAAAGGCGTAAGGGGAGTAGTAATCAAACTTAAAACCTGTTGCCCTGTCAAATCCATCTTCAATGTCGATAACAGTGTCTTTTAATCCGCCTGTGTTCCTTACAACAGGAACTGTTCCGTACTTCATTGCATACATCTGAGAAAGGCCACAGGGTTCATATTTTGATGGCATAAGGTAAATGTCCCCTGCTGCATACAGTTTGTGTGCCATCTCTTCATTGAACGCCATGTAACCGACCACTGTCCCCTTGAATTGATGCTCTTTCCAGTTGAAAAAGTCTATGTACTTTTTATCTCCAGTGCCGAGTATAACTATCTGGGTTCCAAGGCTTACAAGCATGTCAAATACTGGAGTGATTATATCAATTCCTTTCTGATCTATAAGCCTTGAAATCATTACAAGTAAAGGTTTGTCAGGGTTTATGTTTAAACCAAGTTCTTTTTGAATTTCAAGTTTATTTTTGACTTTTCTTGAAAAGAGTTTTTTGTTGTATTTAAAGGGTATAAATTTATCCTTCCATGGGTGCCATATAGAGTAATCAACCCCATTTAAAATTCCGTAAAGGTCTTTTGACCTTTTTCTTAAAACACCGTCAAGCCCGAATCCAAATTCAGGGGTTTGTATTTCTTTTGCATAAGTGGGGGAGACTGTGGTCACAATGTCTGAATAAAGTATTCCCGATTTCATATAGTTTATGTGGTTGTAAAACTCAAGCCCTTCAGGGTTAAAGTACTTCCAGTCAACATTCAAAAGGTACATATCATGGTGCCAGAATATACCCTGATAACCAAGGTTGTGGATTGTGAATACTGATTTTGTTTCAGGTTTGATTTTCCCAACTTTTCTGTAAAACTCTTTCAGGTAAAACATCCCTATTGCCGTATGCCAGTCGTTTAAGTGTATAACATCAAGGCCTTTCAGGTGGGATGCAAGTTCTAAAATCCCCCTTGAGAAAAACAAAAACCTTTCAGCATTGTCAGGGTATGGCTCTGTTCCATTTCCAAACAGATGCTCTCTATCAAAGTAGTGTGAGTTTGATATAAGATAGATTTCAAGATTATCATTTATTTTTGTGTGTTCCACATAGCCTTTTATCTCACTGTTTCCTATTGGAATGTTGAATTCAGGGCTTTTAAGTTTTTTAAAACCAAATTTTTTTCTGTCTATTCTTGAGTACCCCGGAAGCACCATATAAACTTTGTGTCTTTTTGACAGAGTCCCTGTAAATGCTCCTGCCACATCTCCAAGCCCTCCTGTTTTTACAAAAGGGAAGCACTCAGCAACTCCGTAAAGTATTTTCATTCTCACCTCCTGAAATGGTTACCTGATATTACCAGTCCTCAATGCTTCTGCCGCAACTTCCGGTACAACAGGGTTTACAAACATCTCACTGCCATTGTTTATGGCAGATTGACATTCCAGTGTGGGGTAAATTTCAATATGCCAGTGATAGAATTCAAGAGATTCTTCCTGCAAGGGGGCATTATGTAAAACAGTTTGATATGGTATGTTTCCTAAAACTTTTTTTATCTTTTTAAAAACCTCGTTGTAGATCTCTGCAAGGTGATAGAAGACGATCTTGGGAGAGTTTTCAAAGTGGGATATGTGGGTTACAGGCATTATCCAGATTTCAAATGGAAACCTCGATGCGTAGGGGCAAAAGGCAATAAAGTCAGGATTTACAGAAACCACCCTTTTTCCCTCTTTCATCTCCTGTTTTACAACATCACAGAATACGCATCTGTCTTTGTATGAAAAGTAATCTTCGGCTTCCACCATCTCTTTTTCTATAAGGGGGGGTATGAATGGTGTTGCAATCATCTTTGAGTGGGGATGGATGTTCTGACCTGTTTCGAATTGTGCAAATTCTTTAAAAAATAAGAGGTATTCAAGTCTTTTGTCATTTCTAAGGTCAACTATTCTGTCGTGGTAAGCCCAGAATATCTGTTCAATCCTGTTTATGCTCATTTTTTCAATATGTTCGTTATGCTCTGGTGATTCAATTATTATCTCGTTTGCTCCTGTTCCGCTGGTGAGGTCGTATATCCCTTCAGCCTCCTTTTTTAACTCTGTTTCAACTTTAAGGTAAGGGTTTGGGGCGGGTATTACAATTATGTCCCAGTTCTCTTTATTTACGAAATTGTACTTTAGAAGCACTTTGAATTCTTCCGGATTCAGGTTACAGAATGGACATTTTTCGTCTTTTTCTGGAATGTTTTTTATGAACCTGTCTTTTAATATCTCATAGTTTGTTTTTTTTTCAGGTGCAATGATAGTCCAGTTGTTTAGCACAGGGTCTTTCCTGAATTCACTCATTTTAATCCTCTAAGTACCATTCGAGCCTTAATGTATTGAATGCAATGTTTTTTTCTTTAAGTTTTTTTATAAGTTTTCTATCCTGCTCATTAACTTTTTTTGTTGCAAGGTAATTTTTTGCGATTTCAAGGGTTTTGTTTACCTCGTTGAGATGTGTGGTAAATCTTTGTGTGACATAGTCTATGGCAGAGTTTTTGTGAATAAGAAACTGCCAATCCGAGGCTTCTGTAATTACAAGTGCCTTTGCACCTTCTCTCAATATTTCGTACAGGGTTAAATCTTTTTTGATCTTTGCTTTGTGTAACTTCAGAAACCTGATAAAGTCCCTTTCCACTTTGTACAATTTTTCCCATGTCCACCTTGTCTCATTGTTTAACCATACCGAATGGTCATTGTTTTCGCCCCAGGAACCTTCCTTCAGATTTATGGTTTCCATATCGGAATTTTTGAATTGTTTGATTATTGTGGAGGGGGTTGCAGGTTCAATACCATCAATAATTGATAGGTTTTCGATAACCTTTTCAAGCCACATCGGTCCCTCGAACCACCAGTGGCCAAAAAGTTCTGCGTCAAATGGGGAGACGAGAATGCCTGTTTTGTTGTGGGTCTTTCTAAAGTCTGTCAGTATATCTGTTATCAATCGTGCAAAGTGCTCTGAATTTTCCTTTACCCTCTCTTTTGCTTTTTCCGGGTTGTACAGTTGTTTTTGTCCAAGGTCAAAGGAGCTGTCTGTTATTCTCCAGTATTTGATTCCGCTTGTGTCTTTTTGCTTGTGAAACTCAAGGTAATATCCATCTCCCGGGTATCCAAACCTTTTGTCCCACACCTGAACTCCTGTTTTGTGGTCTCTTACAAAAAGTGTTAATCCGGATTTGAGTTTGTAGGGAAGAAAAGGGGTTTTGTTGTATTTAAAATCCTGCGGGTTGATGTTTGACTGTGAATATTGGTTAAACAGAGAGGCATTGTTGAGGTTGGGGCTGTCGATAAAGGTGTACATTATCCCCTCTTCAACAAGTATTTTATCTATACCCTTTCTGAAAAATTCCTCTCCAGTAACTGGATTTCTCCATTGCCCTTCAGGCCTGTATGCACATTCTGGAAGCCAAATACCTGACGGTTTTTTTCCAAAATGTCTTATGTATGTTTCTATGCCTGCCTTTATCTGTGCCCTCACATTATTATCGTAACCAAGCAGTGGCAAATAGGCATGGGTTGCTGCTGAAGTCAATATTTCAATGTTGCCTGAATCCTGAAATTTTTTAAATTGAAGGACTATGTCTTTCCCGTAAACAAAATTAAACAGATGATATAGGTCGTTGTAAAACTTTTCCCATAGAAGTGAGAGTGATATTTTGTCGCTTTCTCCTTTACTTTCAAATTCGGTTTTGTCCTTTTCAATCAGAGAAATTTTGAATTCAAGGTACTCATTGAACTTTTCTTTAAAGTATTCGCTTCTTAGTTGTTCAAGCAACACAGGGGTGAGCCCAATGGTTATCTTTGTCTTTTTCCCTTTGTTTTTGATTCTTTCAAGCATTTGAAGTAATGGGATGTAGGTTTCTGCTGCAGCCTCAAAAAGCCAGTATTCCCCGTGAGGCCACTCTCCATGTTTTAGTACATAGGGGATATGAGAGTGAAGTACGAAAAGAAAGTATCCATTTTTATTCATAACTGACTCCTGTGTTCCTTTTCTTAATTATAGACGACAAAAAGGGCAAAAGGAAACATGATAAAACAAAAAATTCCAATCAATCAATAACATAGTGAAGAATATAAAAAAATCAAGTTTTTCTTTGGATTATGTGAATTTGATATAATTAAAAAAACCGTAAAGAGGTGGTTATGATTTACGATTTTGCCGTTATTGGGTCAGGTTTTGGGGGAAGTGTCTCCGCTTTGAGGCTTGTTGAGAAGGGATATTCTGTTGCAGTTATTGAAGAGGGAAGGTATTTTAAAGATAATGATTTCCCTTCGACAAACAACAACCCCTTCCGATTTTTCTGGAAGCCGGAGTTTTTCTGTTTTGGTTATCAGAGGGTTCACTTCTTCAAGCATGTTTCAATTCTCGGCGGAAGCGGGGTGGGAGGAGGCTCCCTTGTCTATGCAAACACTCTGCTTGTCCCGAAAGAGGATTTTTTCAAAACGCCTGAACTTCCCCCTGATATTGACTGGAGATCCGAATTGCTTCCTTTTTACGATGTGGGCTCAAGAATGCTTGGAAAGGTTAAGAATAAAGCAAAAACGACGGCAGATGAACTTATTTACGAGACAGCAAAGCACTTCGGGGTTGAAGATACATTTTACAATGCGGATATAGGGGTTTTTTTTGGTGAGAAAGACAAAACTGTGAAAGACCCTTACTTTAAAGGTGAAGGGCCTGACAGGACAGGGTGCAATCTATGCGGCGGGTGTATGATTGGCTGCAAAAAGAATGCAAAGAATATGCTTACAAAAAATTACCTTTACCTTGCCATAAAGAAAGGAGCCAAAATTTTCCCTGAAAGAAAGGTTTTTGATATTGAAAAGAAAGGCGATTACTTCCTTATAAAAGCAAAAGAATCAACTGTGCCTGCATTAAAGGAGCATATTTTCCGTGCAAGAAAGATAGTAATAGCCTGCGGGGTTGTGGGAACCCTTGAATTGCTTTTTAACCTCAAGATCAAAGGAAGGTTGAACATCTCTGATAAACTCGGAGAGAATGTCAGGACAAACAGCGAATCCCTTGTTGGTGTTAGGGTGCCCAAAAAGGTTGGGGTTATAGGGGAAGGCACTGCAATAACCACAGGTGTTTACCTTAATGAACACACCCACCTTGAGCCTGTAAGGTATTCAAAGGGTGCAAATGGCATGGCTATTTTGACCACACTTTTGATTGATGAAAGGGAAGGGGAGTCAAGGGTAAAAACATTCTTTAAAGAGGTTGCAAAGCATCCTTTCAAAACTTTGAAGGCATTGAATCCCATTGGCTTTGGAAGTCAGGGTCTTATTATTCTTGTTATGCAGGACAGGGACAATAAAATAAAGATAAAGGCAAGGGAAACCCTTACCGGCAGGGTTAAGCTTTACTCCGATATTTATCCGGATTCTCCCCCTGCACCTGTTTATATCCCAGAAGCAAATGAGTTTGCCAAAAAACTTGCAGAGTTGTACGGGGGGGTTGCTTTAAGCAATATCTACGAGGTTTTTTTCAATTCCCCTTTGACGGCACATATTTTGGGAGGCTGTTCAATAGGGGAAAGCGAAAGAGATGGTGTTATTGATAGCAATCACAGGCTGTTTGGAGAGGAGAATGTCTATGTTTGCGATGGGAGTGTAATCCCTGCAAACCTTGGAGTAAATCCCTCTTTAACAATAACCGCTTTTGCCGAAAGGGCAATGTCAAAGATACCCCCTAAAAAAGAAAAGGTAAAGCATATAGGATACGAGGTGTTAAATGAAGGTTTACAGAAAGATTAGTCCTGCAAGCGGGGAGTTTCTTTACGAGGTTGAGATTTTTGATGAGAAAAAGGTGAAAAAAGAGGTTGAGATAGCTAAAGAGGGCTTTGCTTTCTGGGGCAGTTTGCCTTTAAAGAAGAGGGTGGCTGTTTTAAAAAACATTTTGAAAGAGATAAAAAAAAGGAAGGAAGAGTTTGTTGAAACAGTTTCAATTGATGCAGGCAAGGTGAGACAGGATTCAATTGTTGAGGTTTTTACAACTGTTAACCACATACATTATTTAACTAAAAAAGGGTACAGGTTTTTAAAACCTGAAAAAAGAAGCAGCGGATACTTTAAAAACAACAGATGCTATATTCAATTCAAGCCTCACGGTGTTGTAGGCATAATCTCCCCCTGGAATTACCCCCTTATTCTGACAGCAACCCCTCTTTTTCACGCATTGTTTGCAGGTAATTCCGTGGTTTTAAAGCCATCTGAGATAACCACAAAGGTTTCCCTGCTTTTAAAGGATGTTTGTTTAAGTGCAGGGCTGCCTGACAATGTGTTCAGGATAGTAACTGGAGACGGAAGCACAGGGAGAAGCCTTGTTGAAAGCGATGTTGATATGGTGTGTTTTACCGGAAGCACGGCGGTTGGAAAGGAGATTGCAAAAAAGTGTTCAGAGAGGTTTATCCCATTTGTCCTTGAATTGGGGGGTAAGGACAATGCGGTTGTTTTAAAAGATGCAGATCTGGAGAGGGCTGCAAGCGGGATAGTGTGGGGAGGTATTTCCAATGCGGGACAAACCTGCATTGGGGTTGAGAATGTGCTTGTTGAAAAAGGGATTTACAATGATTTTGTTGAAATGTTGAAAAAAGAGGTTGAACAAATTGAAAAAAGGGATTTAGGGGCAATTATAAACAGGTTGCAGTTTGAGAAGATTGAGCACCACATTGAGGATGCCCTTAAAAAGGGGGCAAAACTTGTCTGCGGCGGGAAAAGGCTTGATGAATTTCACTTTGAACCGACAATCATTGCGGATATTACCCCTGATATGAAGGTGTTTAAAGAGGAAACATTCGGGCCAGTTATTGGGGTTATGCCATTTGATGGAGAGGACAATTTAATTGAAATTGCAAACAGCCTTGATTACGGGTTAAACGGCTCTGTGTGGAGTAAAGACGGGAAAAAGGCTGAAAGAATAGCCTCAATACTTGATACGGGAACTGTTTGTGTGAACGACTGCCTTACAAACTATTTAATGACTGACCTTCCCTTTGGAGGGGTTAAAAAAAGCGGTATGGGGAGGGTTCACGGTGTTGAAGGGGTGAGGGCTTTTGCAAAGATGCAAAGCGTTATGGTGCATAAGTTTGGATTGAGAAAAGAGTTGTGGTGGTATCCATACTCTGAAAAGGTTGAAAAACTGTTTTTGAAATTTATTGAGATTCTTTTTTGAAAACCTTTAATTCCTTTGTTCCTGACGATTTTAATTTTTATTTTTTGTTTTATTAGATTTTTATGAGATAATTATTTTCCATTACTTCGGGAGTTCGTTTGAAAAAGAGTGTTTTTACCATAATTTCAGGAGATTCTACATTTGGTTTACGGCAGAAAATAGTTAACACGATCTTCTTTGTTATTGCGTTGTTTTTGCTTGTCACTTCTGTTACCAACCTTTTTATAGAGGAAGTTAACATTATTGTAATATTGACATTTTTTGCTTCATTCTTCTTCTTTTTCTTCTTTTATCTCGCAAGGGTTAAAAGGATTTATGATACTGCCCACATTGTGACACTGTTCGTTATCGGGCTCTTATTCTTTTATCACAAATACGATGGGGGTATAGGCTGTGGAACTGGATTTTACATAATCGTGGAGACAATTGGCATAGTGGCTATTTTTGAAGGCAGGGCAAAAATGTTTTACCTTGGGCTTCTTGCAATTATTTCTTTTATTTTGCTCTTTTTTGAGATTTACTCTCCCGGTTATGTGATTGAGATAAGCAGAAAAACCTGTTTTGTTAACAATGCCCTGGCATTTGTTCTTTCATCAGTGAGCGCAGGCTTTTTGATACAGGTTTATATTACAACCTATAAAAACCACGCTATTTTGAAAGAAAAAGAATCCCTGACCGATCCCCTTACAGGTCTTTTAAACAGAAGGGCTTTTCTCTTTGAATTAAAAAACAGAATCCCGTTATTTAGAAGAAAAAATATTCCTTTTTCTTTGATAATGCTTGATTTTGATGATTTTAAGTATGTTAATGACAGGTATGGCCACAGGTGTGGTGATGTTGTACTGTTTGAAGTTGGGAAAAGGATAAAAAGCATTTTAAAACAGGGAGATATTCTTTCCAGATGGGGCGGGGAGGAGTTTCTTATCTTTCTTCCCTATTCAAATATAAAAAACTCATGTGTGATTGCCGAACGATTAAGGTTAGAGGTTGAGGGAATGGATATTCATTTTGATAACCTCAAAGTTCCAATGACTATTACACTTGGTGTTAGAGAGTTCGATCTGAACAATTCCATTGAGGAAAACATTGAGATGGTTGACCTTGCAATGTACAGGGGTAAAAGGGCGGGGAAAAACAGGGTTGTGTCTGATTGAGGTTGTTTTGCTTTTTTTTTATGGTATAAAACACCTGTAAAAACTTTTTTTGAGGTGTAATATGGACTTAAATGGCCTTAATCTTGTAAAAAAAGGCAAGGTTAGAGATGTTTATTCGTATGAAAATAATCTGTTGTTCGTTGCAACAGATAGAATATCAGCCTTTGATGTTGTTTTAAACTCCGAGATCCCGGACAAGGGAAAGGTGTTAAACCTTATATCGGCATTCTGGTTTGAGAAAACAAACCACATTGTTAAAAACCACATGGTTGAGTGGAGGTTTGAGAATTTTCCTGAAAGGTTAAAGCAATTTGAATACCTTAAAAACCGTTCAATGATTGTAAAAAAAGCGGATGTCCTTCCCGTTGAGTGCATTGTGAGGGGCTATCTTGTTGGCTCAGGTTACAAAGAGTATTTGAAACAGGGGACTGTATGCGGAATAAAACTGCCTGAAAGGTTAAATCTTGCATCAAAACTTGATGAGCCGATTTTTACCCCGTCAACAAAGGCAGATGATGGGCACGATGAAAATATTTCTTTTGAGAAGATGAAAGATATTGCTGGAAAAGAACTTGCAGAAAAGGTAAGGGATGTTTCATTGTCCTTGTATGAATTTGCTTACAATTATGCAATTAAAAGAGGGATAATCATTGCAGACACCAAGTTTGAATTCGGGTTGATTGATGGGGAATTGGTGTTGATTGACGAGGCATTGACCCCCGACTCTTCGAGGTTCTGGCCTGTTGATGGGTATATGGAAGGTGAAAACCCTCCGTCTTTTGACAAGCAGTATGTCAGGGATTACCTTGAAGATATAAAATGGGATAAAAAGTCCCCTGCTCCTTCATTGCCGGATAATGTTATACGAAAAACAAGGGAAAAGTATTTGGAAGCGTTTTACAAATTGACAGGCAAAACACTTGGGGAGTTTGTATGAAAAGGCTTTTAATTCTCTTTGCATTTGCAATTTCATTCTTTTCTTTTTCTTTTGAATACAGAGGGGAAGGGTTTAAGTTAATTGTTGCAACAACCATTCCTGTTGAAACAACCTTGAAATATGATGGAAATGCAAAAGCATATAAGGTTTGGATTGATGCAATAAAGAATGCAAAAAAATCAATTGATTTTTCAGAGTTTTACCTAACAGGTAAAGACAGATGGCCGTTAAGCCCTGTGGTTGAAGAAATTGTCAATGCTGCTAAAAGAGGGGTAAAAATAAGATTTCTTGTTGATGTTAAAATGCTTAAAAACTCCAAAGAATTGTTAGATTACTTTTCAAAGATCCCCGGTATAAAAATCACTGTTTTTAACTGGAAGCATTTAACAGGGGGGATAAACCATTCAAAATACTTTATCGTTGATGATAAAATTTGTTTTGTTGGAAGCCAGAACTTTGACTGGAGGGCTTTAAAACACATTCACGAAACAGGTATTTTGACAGACGAGCCTCACATTGTTAAAGCGTTATCCTTAATTTTCAATGCAGACTGGAACTACAACAATGGAGACAGAAGCGCATACAAAAAACTTTCAAAAAAAAGGGTTTCTTTCCGAAAAGACATCTTTTTAACAGGCTCTCCGCAGGAGTTTTTACCTGACGGTATGAGGTTCTCCCTTGAGCAGTTGCTTGAAATGATTGATGGGGCAAAGAAAGAGATAAAAATTCAACTGTTAAACTATTCAACCTATGTTCACGGCAAAAATTTAAGGTTTGACACAATTTCAAAGGCTTTGATAAATGCTGGCAAAAGAGGGGTAAAGGTAAGGCTGATGGTTTCCGACTGGAATTTAAGAAAGCCGGGCATAGAATCAATAAAAGAGCTTTCAAAAGCTAAAAATGTGGATGTTAAGTTTGTACATATTCCCGTAAGCAAAAAAGAGGGTTTTATCCCGTATGCAAGGGTTATCCACTCAAAGGTTGTAATTATTGACGGGAAAGAAGGCTGGGTTGGCACAAGCAACTTTGGGTATGACTATTTCTATTCATCAAGGAATGTTGAGGTTGTATTCAGGATAAAGAAGATAATTGACCAGTTAAACCGGAATTTTGAGCAATTATGGAACTCTCAATACGCACACATACTGAAACCGAAAGTTGAATACAAACAACCGAAAGTTTCTTAATCATTTGCAGCTTGTTAAATATTCTGATTTTACTATTGCAGTGTTATTTTATGAATATTTTTTCAAAAAAATGGATTGACATTTTTAACCATTCTGGTAATATATTCTTTGCTCAGGTGGGCTGGTAGCTCAGTCGGTAGAGCAGGGGACTGAAAATCCCCGTGTCGGCGGTTCGATTCCGTCCCGGCCCACCACTTTTTTTATCTCTTTTGTACCTTCCTTTTTAATTTTCTGTTTGATAGTTATTTCCTTGTAAAAAAAATTTTATGTGGTAAAAAGTGAACCAAAAAGGGTAAATTTTTTTTGGAGGAAATTATGACTGAATTAAGGTTGAAGTTTAGAAGTGACCCGGTTTATGTCTGGGATGGAACTGAATTAAGGCCAAAGTTTGGAAGCAGACCTGTTGTGGTCTGGGATGGCAGGGAAGTTAGATTAAAATTCAGCAGTGATCCGGTGTTCACATGGGATGGAAGCGAATTGAGACCAAAGTTTGGAAGTGAGCCTGTCTTTATGTGGGATGGAAGGGAATTGAGGCCGAAATTCGGGAGTGAACCGGTATTTGTATTAAACGGCAATGAGATAAGACCGAAGTTTGGAAGCGAACCTGTGTGGGAAATTTCAGATGGTGCAATACCTGTGCCTGTCTGGGCGGTTATTGTTCTTGGGTTGATTTAATAAGTTGGAAATACTGCCTCATTTAATTTTCTGTTTTGTTTGTTGTTTGTAAATTCATTTTCTTTTTTAACCTTTAACTTTCCAATATAAAATTTTTTTTCTTGCTTTTTGAACATAAGTTCATTATATTTTAAGGTGGAATGAGTTGGAGGTGGATATGAAGATAGCTGTTAGTTCTCTCGGAAATAGCCTTGATTCAAAGGTTGACCCGAGGTTTGGCAGGGCTCACGGTTTTATTGTTTTTGATACAGAAAGCAACTCTTTTGAGTACTATGACAATTCCAGAAACCTGTCATTGATGCAGGGTGCAGGTATTCAAACTGCCCAATTTGTTTCTGACCTTGGTGTTGATGTTGTTGTTAGCGGCAGTTTCGGGCCAAAGGCTGCAAGCGTTCTGGAAAAGGCCGGAATAAAAAAGGTGAGCGTGGGAGAGGGTTTGAGTGTGGCTGAAGCAATAAAAAAGGCAATTTAGGAGGTGATTATGCCTTACGGTGATCATACAGGTCCTTTTGGAGAGGGACCGAAAACAGGAAGAGGGCTTGGGTATTGCTCTGGAAACGACAGGCCCGGTGCAGAGGTTGGTAAAGGGAGAGGAATGGGCAGAGGTGCTGTTAGAGGAAAGGGAAATGGCAGAGGTAGAGGTTTAAGAAGAGGCAGGGGAAGAGGTCTGGGAAGAGGTTTTAATAATTTTGAGAATGAAGAATAAAGACATAGGAGGTGGCTATGCCTTTCGGTGATGGAACTGGGCCCTTTGGACAGGGGCCTATGACTGGCAGAGGCCTTGGTTACTGCGGAGGAAACAATGCCCCCGGCAGGTTTTTTGGAGCAGGCAGAGGTATGGGAAGAGGATGGGGGTTTCACGGAAGAGGAATGGGCAGAGGTTTCGGCAGAGGCTTTGGCTGGGGTTTTAGATGGACTAATTACCCATTTGTAGATGAAAAATCAGCACTTGAAAACAGATTGAAGTTTCTTGAAGAAGAGTTGAGTTACACAAAAAAGAGGCTAAAAGAGATTGAGGAAGAGGATAAATAATACTTGCCCCTTTCGGGGCATTTTTTTTAAATAAATTTTGTTGTATAGTGGTTAGTGTTTTTATTTTAAGGAGATTGTATGAAGATAGCGATTGCATCGGGAAAAGGGGGGACAGGCAAGACTTTTGTGTCAACAAACCTTGCTTTTGCTTTAAGTGAAACAGGGCAGGTTTCACTTGTTGATTGTGATGTGGAGGAGCCAAATTCTTATCTTTTCTTACACCCTGAGATTAAAGAACAACAGGATATTACAATAAAGGTTCCTGTTATTGACAATTCAAAGTGTACCGGATGCAGGCTTTGTTCAACCCATTGTGAATTTCATGCCCTTATTACTGTAAAGGATAAAACCTATGTATTTGAGGACCTGTGCCATGGCTGCGGTTTCTGTATGAGGATATGCCCGGAAGGGGCAATAGGGGAAAAGGATAAGGTTATTGGAGAATTTTCCTATGGGTTTGTTGGTAGTATGGACTTTTACATGGGAAAGATGAGGGTTGGAACGGAACTGGCAACCCCTGTTATAAGGTTTGTTAAAAATCAGGTTAAGGATAAGGGGGTTGTTATTTTTGATTCTCCCCCCGGAACATCCTGCCCTGTTGTTGAAACTATTGAGGATTGTGATTTTGTTGTGCTTGTTACAGAGCCAACCCCCTTCGGGTTAAATGATTTGAGACTTGCCGTTGAGGCTGTAAAATCCCTTGGTTTAAGGTTCGGGGTTGTTGAAAACAGGGCTATGGAAGGGGTTAACATTGTAAGGGATTACCTTGCTGAAAACGGTATTCCCCTTCTTTCCGAGATACCTCTTGACAGAGAGATTGCAGAGGTTTATTCACACGGTAAACTTGTGGTAAGGGAGATCCCCTCTTACAGGGACAGGTTTTTAAAGATATACGATGAAATTTTAAAGAGGGTTGAGATATGAAAGAGGTTGTTGTAATAAGCGGTAAGGGTGGTACGGGGAAAACAACAGTTGTACTTGCACTTGCAAGCCTATTTAAAGATGTTGTGCTTGCCGATTGCGATGTTGATGCTGCCGATATGTTTCTGATTTTAGAGCCTGAAATCAAAAAAGGGTACAATTTTGTTGGTGGAAAGAAGGCTTTTATTGATAAAACAAACTGCACAGAGTGCGGGAAGTGTATAGAGGTGTGTGAGTACAATGCAATTTCTGACGATTTTGTTGTAGATGATGTCAAATGTGAGGGTTGCGGTGCCTGCGTTTACTTCTGTCCAGAGAAAACCATTGAGTTTAATGATATTGTTTCCGGAAAGGTTTTTATATCTGAAACAAGGCTTGGCCCATTTGTCCATGCAAGGCTTAATCCTGGAATGGAGAATTCGGGAAAATTGGTTAGCAGGGTGAGAAATGAGGCGAAAAATATTGCAATTGAAAGGGGTATGAAGTTGATACTTACAGACGGTTCCCCGGGGGTTGGATGTCCTGTAATATCCTCTATTTCAGGGGCGGATTATGTGGTGTTGGTATCCGAGCCAACGGTTTCAGGCTTGCATGACCTTGAAAGGGTGGTTGATCTTATTATGCACTTCAAGATTAAAGGTGGTGTTGTAGTTAACAAATGGGATCTGAATGTTGAAAAGACAGCGGGGATAGAATCTTTTTGTAAAAAAACAGGTATTGATGTCCTTGGAAGGATCCCATACCAGATCAAGCCTGTTGTTGATGCCATGAACAGAGGCATGACAATTATAGAGTATGACAAAAAATGTGATGTGTCTGTTGCAGTTTCTGGTATTCTTAATAGGTTAAAATCTGCAATCCCCCTTTAATTTTTCTCCCTTTTGTTGAATTTTGTTTTTTTTGCCTTTAGAATTAATAAAAGGGGGTTTTATGCATGGAAGAGAGAGGATTGTTCCCATAAATGTTGCTGAAGATTCAAGCAATGTTGAAAAAAGTTACTATATTTTTGTGTTGTCCGGGGAAGAGAGCAATGACTTTTTCAGGGTACCTGAAGAGACTTTTCTGATAGGGAGCAGTTTTGGGTGTGATTTCCATCTGTCTGACAGGAAGATTTCCCCTTTCAGTATTGAAGCAAAACCATGTTATTCCGGTAATGAATTGAAAAAATTGAAGATTACTGTTTTAAAAGGAAGGATACATATTGCGGGTAAGGCTGTAAAAAGGTGCGAATTAAAAGTGGGTGATTTTTTTAGAATAAAAAACACGGTTTTTAAACTTGAGAGTGTTTACCCATTTGAGATTGATTATAGGAACCTTGTGGTTGAGAAGCTGAAAAAGGGTTTTATCCTTGGGAAAGATGATATTCTGCACTTTTTTAAGAAGTTTTTTGATATTTCCAGAAAGTATCATAGACCCCTTTCAATAATTCTTTTTAAGGTTGATTACTTCAAACTTTTAAAACAAACATTCAGTGAGAAGGCAATTGAGCAGATATACAGGGAAGCGAGAATGATTTTAAAAAAATATATAAGGAAGAGTGACTTTATAGGGAGGGTTGAGGAGGATAAGTACCTGATAGTTTTGCCAGAAACCCACCATAACGGGGCGGTCACAGTTGCAAAGAGATTGAGTTCAGGTATTAAGAATGCTGTATTCAGGGTTGGAAATGAATCTCATACCTTTACTATTTCTCAGGGGGTGGTCTCCCTTGATTGTCATCACTATAAAACGCCCATTGATTTTTTAAATGCAGGGGAAAAGTTTTTGGATAAGGCTGCAAAAAAAGGTAAGGGAATTATTGAATTTTGCAGGGAAATAAATGCTTGAAAAGGCATACCATCATTTGATTGCTTCCCTGAATCCGGAGAAACTCACAATTAACTTTTTTAAAAAAAATGCTTTAAAGCACGATCTCTTTGATGTTCTTGCAATAGGGAAGGCTTCCATCCCGATGGCAGGTGGTTTTTCCCAGATTTACCCTGTTAGTAGAGGGCTTATTGTGTCTCCTTATATGGCTTCGGTTCCTGAGAATTTTGAGTTGTGCCTTTCAAGCCATCCCGATATAGGCGAAAGAAGCCTTTTTTGTGCAAAAAAGGTTGTGAATTTTTTGAAAGAAAGTAATAACAAAATGCT
Source organism: Acidobacteriota bacterium (assembly GCA_026986725.1). Classification (GTDB taxonomy): domain Bacteria; phylum Acidobacteriota; class Holophagae; order Thermotomaculales; family Thermotomaculaceae; genus Thermotomaculum. The sequence goes on along the minus strand of JALSOA010000063.1, from coordinate 14,147 downwards.
TGTTCTTCTTTCTGGAGGGGGTTCTGCTCTTATTGAAATCCCGCTTGATTTCCTGACCATTGATGAGGTGAGATGTGTAAACAGGTTGCTTTTAAGGTCCGGTATTCCCATTGAAGAGGTTAATTTCATGAGAATACACCTATCGCGTATAAAAGGCGGAGGACTTTCTAAATTCATCTCCGGTCCTTCAGAGTGTTTTGTTCTGTGTGATGTTTTAAATAACAGGATCGACAGGGTTTCTTCTGCCCCTTTTTACAGGATTGAAAGGGATTACAATGTTTTTTTTGATAAAGCAGACAGGTTTGGGTTATGGAATTGCATACCTCGATCAAAGAGGGGCTTTTTTGAAACTGGTTGTTCAATAGAAGGAGTTAGCATCCCCCATACCATAATGGCAAGTAACAGGGATTGTGTGGATTTTTTTTCTGATTTTTTTATGTCAGATGGGTTGTTTTTTAAGAAAGAATACGACTTTGTTTTTAAGGATGTTGAAGTTGAGGCGGAAAAGATGTTTAATATTGCAAAGGAATTGAATTGTGGGCAGGGTTTTGTTGCAGGGGGGGAGGCTGTTGTTAATGTAAAGGGCAATGGTATTGGTGGAAGAACCACTGAACTGGGTTTACGATTTATAAAAAGATTTGTGATTAGAAAATTTGAAATGGATATGGAGTTTTTGTTTGCAACAACGGATGGTGTTGATGGGAACAGTGGATGTGCAGGGGTGTATGTAAGCAGGGATACTTTCAGGAGAATTTGCAGAAATGAGTCAGTTGATTCAATAGACAGTTATCTTTTAAACAGTAACTCGGCATCATTTTTTAAAAAGTACGATTGTTTGATAACGACCGGACCAACATACAACAATCTGCTTGATGTTTATGCTTTTTTTGTTTTCCAAAAGCCTTGTTGAAAGCCCGTACTTACTGTAATATTAAGTAATAGGAAGTGGAGGGGTAATGGCTTTGTACTTTGTGGGAAGAAACTATGTTGAGCATGTAAAGGAGCTTTCAAATAATGTTCCTGATGAGCCGGTGATCTTCTGCAAACCTGAATCAACATTAAAAGAAAACAATATTCTTTATATTCCCTCCTGGTCTGATGAGGTTCACTTTGAAGGTGAAATAGTATTCAGGTATTCGAAGGGGGAAAAGTATGTTGTTTCATGTGGGATAGATTACACTGCAAGGGATATTCAAAGAGATTTGAAAGCAAAGGGTTTGCCCTGGTTTAAAGCAAAGTGTTTTAAAGGTTCTACTGCAGTGTCCTTTGATTTTGTAACCTTAACTGCAGATGATGTTAACATTCTCAGTATAGAAACATATAAAAACGGGGTTTTAAAGCAAAAAGGCTTTTACAGGGATATGATATTCAAAATTGACACAATATTCTCTCATATTGAAACGATGGTTGATTTAAATGAAGGAGACCTTGTTTTTACAGGTACTCCGGCAGGGGTTGAAAGGGTTAATACCGGAGATACGGTAGAGGTTTTTTTAAAATCCGGGGATAAAACACTCGTTAGTTTAAGAAGTGAGGTGAGGTAATGGATATTAAGGAGTTTATTTCATTACTAAATGAAAAGAGAAGGGTTGTATTGATAATTATTGCAATCGGGATCTTTGCAGGGATTGTTGCAGATTTTGTTTTTCCCTCTTATTACGAGACAAATGTTACCTTTATGGTGCTTGAATCTAAGATGATAAGACGAAACCTTGAAGGGAAAAAACTTGATATAGACACATACCTGAATTTTGTGAACAATGACTCTGTTTACTACTATGCTTACCAGAAACTTGATATTCAGAAAAGGTTTAACATGGATTTTGACAGGTTTAAAAAGTGCATAGATGTTTTGTCTGTTGAAGATACTGCTATAATAACCTTAACAGTTATATTTCCTGATAAAAAAATGAGTTATGAGATTGCAAAGACTATTGCCAGCAGGGTTATTGAGTTGAACAGGAACATTATTCAGATGGAGATAAAGTCAGGTTACAGATTTGCCGAAAAACAGGTTGAACTTGCCGAAAAGCAGTACAGAGATGCAAGAAAGGATCTTTCGGATTTTATTGAGAAAAATCATGTTTTTCTTAATGCAGAAGAGGTGGAATTGGCAAGGGATACCCTTGCCGTTTTTTCAAATGGATACAATCTGCCATATACAAGCAGTGAGTTTTCTCTTTTATACAACAGATCTTTCTTTGCTGCCAACAATATAAACACAGAGGAGAAAAAAACAGAATCACTATTTGATATTGATGGAAAGATAATTGAATTGAAAGCACATCTGAAAACAGCTGTTTACGACAATCAAAAGATCAAAATAAAGAAGGAGATAGCTTTCTATGAAACATTGAAAGAGGAAAAATTAAAGAGATTGGAAAAGATAAAACAGAAACTTTCTGATCTTGAAAAGGATTATAACAAAAACAAGTTTTCTTTCCTTGAGAAGTACAATAGATTTATTGCCATTTCAAAGGCCTATGAGAAACTTTTAACAGATGTTATGTCAATAAAGATTGAAATAGCAGGTAAAACCAAAGAGATGGCATTACTGGGAGAACCTGTTCCTCCCCAGAAACCAGTTTTCCCCAGGCTTTCCATTACATTGCCATCAGGGTTGTTTCTATCAATATTAATCGCTTTTCTTTATATTCTTTTGCTCGGATTTTACAGAAAGATAAATGCTTAGTGGCTTTGTAATTTTTGTTTCGGTAATTACAGGGTTTTATTTGCTTTTCAAAATTAAAAATGTTGATTTCTCCTTTATTTTTTCCCTTTCCTTAACTCCTGTTACTATTGCTCTTGTTCTCTATTACCTTTTTTTGATTGTTCCGGGGAACCCTCCATCTTTTTATGTTGCGTGTTTAATGCTTTTTTCTCTTTTTTTTCTCTGTTCAGTTGTTGTTTATCTTTTTAGAGTGAAAAAGAAATTTTCATTTGATTTTGATTTTTATTTCTTGATACCCCTTTTGCTTTCCTCTGTAATGCTTTTTTTTATCCCTCATTTTTTTGCAGACTATGACCCCATAAATTATGCCATGATTGGGAGGGAGATTGCAAAGGAGTGTTCGGTAAGGGGCTATCCATTTGTTCAGGTGGGGGTACACAGGCATGTTTTCTCTTTTTTCAGTCATCCCCCTGCATTACCTTTGATTTACTCCTTTTTATTTCTTATAAAATTGCCTTCTTTGATCTATTTTGTCGGGTTTTACTATTATGCTATTTTAAATGCCATTATTTTTGGTTTTTTTAAAAAAAATACAGATCTGTTAACCGCCACTTTGGTTGTTGTTCTTTTTGCTTTTACCCCAGGTGTTTTTGAGTTTTCAAGGTCAAACTTCACAGGGCCAATCAGATTGACATTCTTTATCCTGTCGTTCATTTATATCCTTGAATATGATCTTTCTTCTGCCCCTGTTGTTTTAAGCGGAGGTTTTACTCTCTTTTCGCATTCTATTGGTGTTCTGGTGGTTTTTTCTCTTTTTTTGGCATCTTTGTTGAAGAGAGGGAATATCAGACTAAAGGATTTGATCAGGGGTTATGTCGCAATGTTTTTTATTGGAGGAGTCCCTTATTTTATAAATCTCTTAAAGTTTGGGGCACTTGATACAAGACCTTATTTAATGGCTTTTTACGGTAAGGTTGGAAAGGATTTTGTGAGATTCCAGTTTGAGGAAAGGAACCTTGTTGGATTTTCAAACAGGATAAAAAATGGGTATTTAAACTTTTTATTCAACCTGAAGATGTTTGCCTTTTCACTTTCTGTTTCATTCCTTTTTTACATTTACTCTGTGTTAAAGTTTTTCAAAAGCAAAAAGATTGTCAGGGTTTCAACGGCTTTTGTTTTTACATATTTTATTTTTCATTTCTCTCCTCTTAAAGGGGGGATATTTTTGATGAGTTATAGATATGTCCTCACTGTTTTTCCTGTGGTATTGGTTGCTTTAATTGAAATTTTTAAATTAAAAAGGGTTAAGTTTTTCCTGTTTTTGTTTGTTGTTTTTAACCTTGTTTTTGTCCTTTTGTTCAGTAACCCATTTTATAGAAAGGTGTTCTGGTACAAAAAGATGAAAGACCGCATTGATTTTCAACTTTCAGAAAAAGACAAAGTGCTTGTCGTCCATTCCCCATCCTTTTTCTTTTACAATGAGGGGGGAAGGGGAGTTGACATAATGGACCCGACTATGTCTCATTTTTATAGAATAAAAGACCTGAAAAGGGCTGTTTTTTTTCTTAAAGAAAATGGTTTTACTCATATTCTTATGCCGTATAAACCTGATCCTTTTGTTACTGATACTGAAATTGAGGGTTTTTTTACACATCCATATCTGGTTAAACCTGTTGTAACATACTATCAGTACTCCCTATATAAAATAGATTATCGAGGGATGGATTACTTTGGTAGAACACCTGAGACTGTTTTTAGGTGGGATTCAAGTTTCCCGGTTGTCTTTTACAAAAACAAAAAGGATGCAAAAGGTGGCGGTAAGGTTGAAATAAAGGGAGGAAAGATTTTTGTTAAAGGTTACGGGAAAGGGTATGTTTTTGCTTTTGCTAAAGACAAACTCTGGAAGAAAAACAGTATGTACATCAGATTAAACGGAGAGAAGTGGATAATTTTTTCTTTCAAAGTTAAAAATCTTTCGAATACAGAGGCTTTGATTCCGTTTGTACATTTTTCTGATGGAAGAAGGGATATTGCATTGAAGTGGTTAAGGGATCAGAAAGGATGCAGGGCTCTTTCCCTATCCCCTTACCATAAGATTTACACGCAATACCTGAATGTAGAAGGGTGTGGTTGTATCTCTTTCGGGGTCAACTTTTACTTTGGTGGAGGAGAATTTGAGGTTGAAGAACTTGAAGTTAAAGGGTTTTGACGAATTTGTTGCAATATTTATAACTGTCTGTTTTTTTCTGCTGTTTTTTACCGGGAGAAGGGGTATTTTAATGGATTTTGCTTTTGCAGGCTTGCTTCTTTCAGGTATTTATTCCATAGTAAATATTGAGATATTTCTTGTTTTTGTTATATTTGCAGGCGCTATTAAATCCACATATTTCAATGTATTGCCCCCTTTTTTAGACCTTACCCTTGTGTCTTACTTCTTTCTTATATGCGGGTTGTTATTGCATGTGTTTTTTAATAGAAAGAAAATGCTCAGGTTTTATATGTTTGATTTAATTTTCTTTTTTATGTTGATTTCTGTTACCATCTCCTTATTGAATTCACCTTCCCGGGTTTTTAAATACGGTCTTGAAAAATATTTCAGGTTTGTTTTTCTTGCTGTACCCTTCTTTTTTATACCAAGGTTTTTTAAAGAGTCAGATTATAAAAATATGTCTCTTCTTTTTGCGATTTTTGGTGCAGTGTTTTCACTTGCAATTTTTTTGTACTATCCTGATTTTGTTGTGATGATCCATTCAGGAGTTAATTATCTTCCCGTAGCAAAGATGGCTGGAATATCGTTCATTTTTAATCTGTTCTTTTTTGTAAATAAACGGGGATTTGTTAAAAAGACACTATTTCTGACTCTTTCAATGTTTTCCCTTTTAATGGTTTTAAAGGCAAATTCAAGGGGAGGCATATTGTATCTGTTTATGGTGGTTTCGCTTTACCTTTATTTTGTTTTAAAGGAAAAGAAATTTTATGTGCTTCTTATTCTTTCAGCAATTTTGAGTGGTATTTTTATTGTACTTACAGTTTCCCCGGATTCATTTAGAAGACTTTTATTATTGTTTGGAAGGCACAAGGGTTTTTCTGTTTCGGAAAGGCTCATTATGTACCGCTTATCTTTGAGGTTGATTTCAAAGTTCTGGTTTACCGGTATTGGTTTAGGTGGTTTTGCTGCCTATCATTATTTGAAGTATCCACACAATATCTTTCTTGAGTTTTTTGTTGAAACTGGAATAGCCGGTTTTCTCTCAATATCAATGTTTTTTTGTTATCTTGGTTATACGGCATTGAAATTGATTGAAAGATTCAGGTTTGAAGGATACCATACTCCCTATATTCTTTCTTTTGTGTTTGTTTCAATGTATCACCTTACATCGTTCTCTATGGTTGATTTAAGGTGGCTATTTTTCTTTGCAGGTTGCGTGTTTGTTTTCTTTATGGAGACATTTGTAAACAAAAAAGAGGGAGAGAAAGAAAATTATCTGAAGATTTAATTCAGTATCCTTAAAGGTGCACTCACTTAATCCTTCAAGATGATAAAGGCTGAAGATTGAAAGGATTGTTATAAAGAAAAGGTTTTTTCTCTCTTTTACAATAGACTTTGTTACCTCGTAAAAAATTGTAATGTGAAACAGGAGAAATGCCAGTAATCCAGCAAGCCCTGTTGTTGCAAGCACTTCAATCAGGTTGTTGTGGGCGTGAAAAAGGGTCTGTTCTCCCTTGTTGTTCCATTTTTTAATGACTATTTTGAAGTTTCCGAAGCCAATACCTGCTACTGGATGGTGTTTGAAGTCTTCAATACCTTGTCGCCAGATCTTTAGTCTTTCATTCAGGCTGAGATTAACCTTGTTTTTGTTAAATCTCCACAGTATTTTTCCTTTATCCGGGAGTATGATCGCTATAAAAGCAAGCAGAATAAGGATTGTAATGGCTTTATTCCTGTTTTGTTTTTGGAATAACATGTTAGTGATAAACAATAAAACAATTATGATTGTCGCTATCAATGGCATTTTTTCCCTGGAGAAAATAAGACCAAGCATGTTTGTTGAAAATGCCACCAGGTAAATTACTGGTTTTTTTTTGCTTTCATTGGAAAAGAGTAAGAAAAGGGAAATAACAATGGCAAAGGAGGTTGTTTCAGAGTATGTTAATGGATGGGAAAGAAAGCCACTGGCAAAGGTGTAATATGTGGATGGGTTAAACGGTTTTTGAAGTCTTAATCCGAAAAATACCTGAAGAATTGCGTACAAAGAGGAGACAGTGGCACCAAGAAGATATGCTTTGAGCAACTTTTCTTTTTCTTGTAATGTATTTTTGGCAAGAGGAGTAACTATTGTTAATAACAGGAAATAAATATGTCTCTTGTACCATATTGTTGATTTTAAAATATCACTTGAATTAAAGAATGAAATAAGTGGAAATAATATGTAAATGGCGAATATTCCTGGATGTGGAAATGAGCATTTAAAATTCTGTTTTTTCATTACTTTTTTATAGATAAAAATTAGAAGTATTAGAAAGTACAATCCCTCTGATAAAGAGATGGATACAGGAAGAAAAAGTGCAAGGAGAAAAAATAGCAAAAAAATAAGGTCAACATTCTTCATAAAAACTATTTTAATGCTTAAACTTGTGATTTAAAATAAAAAAGTGATTGTGGAGGGAATAATGAAAAGATGTCTCGTACTTTTAAGTGGTGGGCTTGATTCGGCAACCTGTCTTGCTATAGCGGTTAACAGGGGGTTTAAACCGTACACATTGAGTTTTGATTATGGGCAAAGGCACAGGATAGAACTTGAAAAGGCAAGATTGCTTTCAGAAAGGTACAATGCTGAACACCTTGTTTTCCCTCTTTCTTTAAGTGTCATCGGAGGGTCTGCTTTAACAGATTTTAACATTGATGTTCCTGACACTCCTCTTGAAAGGATAGGGAAGGAAGGTATCCCGGTGACCTATGTGCCAGCACGGAACACCATTTTCCTATCCATTGCGGCAGGTTACTGTGAGGTAAAGGGCATAGAGGACATATTCATAGGAGTCAATGCCCTTGATTACAGCGGGTACCCTGATTGCAGGCCTGAGTTTATAGAGACTATGGAGAAAGCCATAACCCTTGGAACAGGCTTTTTTGACAGAGGTAAGAGCTTTCATATTCATACACCGTTGATAGATTTAAAAAAATCTGAGATTATAAAGATAGGTATGGATCTCGGGGTTGATTACTCCCTTACCAACAGTTGTTATAACCCGGATAGTGAGGGTAATCCGTGTGGCAGGTGTGATTCGTGTAAGTTAAGGCTTAAAGGGTTTATGGAAGCAGGTTTCAAAGACCCTTTAAAATATCCAGAGGGGATTGAATTATGAGAAGGGTTTACTTGTCTTTACTTATTTTTATCCTTTTGATAGGGTGTGTTCAATCACCTGAAAGAACAACTTTCAAGCCTTCGGAAAGAAAGTGTCAATGGTATCATATAGATGTTTCCAGGGATATTCCGGAAGATAGAGAGATAGTGCAGGTGATTAAACCCTATAAGGAGCAAGAGATGAGCAGGGAAATAGGTGTTGCAGTGGTTGACCTGACAAAGGGCAAACCCGAATCCACACTTGGGAACTTTGTTGCAGATGTCATCCTTGAAACGGCGAGGCATTTTGACAAAGGGGTTGATTGTGCGGTTACAAACAGTGGTGGTTTAAGGGCACCAATCTATGCAGGAAAAATAACGGTGAGAGATGCTTTTAAACTTATGCCTTTTCAAAACAGGATTGTAATTTTGAGATTTTCAGGAAAAGATTTCATTGAACTTGTGAGAGAGATAGTTGAAAATAGGGGAGAGCCTGTTTCAGGATTGACCATAAATGTTGTGAAGGGTGTTATTGATGCTTATGTTAAGGGCAAAAAAATTGAGGATTACCACAGTTATAAAGTTGCAACCATAGATTACCTTTACCATGGTGGGGGCAGTTTGCCTGTTATGAGTAAGGGAGAGCTTGTAAAAGATACCCATGTGCTTTTAAGAGATGCCATTATTGATTACATAATGAAACACAAAAAAATTAATGAAAAAATAGAGGGAAGGATTTTGATACAATGATGGATAGAAGGGATTTTTTTAAGTCAATTTTCTTTTTAACAACTGTTTCTGCTTTTGCAGGGCCTGACTACCTTTTTAAAAAGGATTCTGCAATACACATATTTCACACAAACGATGTTCACTCTCACATAGAGCCCTTTCCTTTGAACGATAAGAGATTCCCAGGGATGGGAGGTTATGCAAAAAGGCAAACCATGTTAAAAAAATTCAGAAAGAAGTACAGGGACATACTTCTATTTGATGCGGGAGATGTTTTTCAGGGGACTCCTTACTACAATTACTATGAGGGGAAGCTTGATTACAGGTTGATGAGTATGCTCGGTTACAATGCTGCAACCCTTGGGAACCATGATTTTGACAGTGGAACTGACAAACTTGCGGAGGCAATGAAGTATGCTAAATTTTCAATAATCTCTTCAAATCTTGAATTCACTCACCCTATTTTGAAAAAAAAGGTTAAACCCTATGAGATTTACATCAGGAAGGGGAAAAGGATAGGTGTTTTTGGTTTAACGGTTGATTTTAAAGGGCTGGTGCTTGCAGAAAACCATAAAGGGGTTGAGTATGTTGACCCGGTTAAAACATCTGAAAATATGGTCAATTTTTTAAGAAATAAAAAAGGGTGTGACATTGTGCTTTGCCTTTCTCACCTTGGAATAAATGCCTATAAGACAGAGATCGGTGACATTGAACTTGCATCTCAGGTTTCGGGGATAGATGTTATAATAGGGGGTCATTCTCATACATTCCTTGATGGTGGTTTGAATGTAGTGTCAAACGATGGATGGACAACCCTTATCACTCAGGTTGGTTTTGCAGGAGTGTGGCTTGGTCATATAATCATTGATTTTGACAAAACTGGTAAAAAGAGCATTCGTGCAAGGAATTATAAGGTTTCATGATAGTTTTAGGCATAGAAACATCCTGCGATGACACATCTGTTGCGATTGTTGAAAACGGAACGAAGGTTCTTTCAAGCATCGTTTCTTCCCAGATAAAAGTACATTCTCCCTTTGGCGGTGTTGTCCCCGAACTTGCATCAAGACATCATCTTCAGAACATAAGGTATGTTTACGAAGAGGCGTTGAAACTGGCAGGAATAACCATTAACCATATTGATCTGATCGGAGTTACTGTTGGACCTGGCCTCCTTGGTGCTCTCCTTGTTGGTTTATCCTTTGCAAAAGGCGTATCTTTTGTCTCTGGAATACCTTTTATCCCGTTAAATCACATTGAATGTCATATACAGAGTGTTTTTATTGAACATGGGGAGAAGATCAGGTTACCTGCTTTGGCATTTGTTGTGTCAGGTGGTCATACGCATCTATTTTATTTAAATGAAAAGAGGGAAATAAAACTGCTTGCAAAGACCAGAGACGACGCTGTTGGAGAGACCTATGACAAGTTTGCCAGGATGCTTGATTTAGGGTACCCTGGAGGTCCATTAATAGACAGATTTGCAAGAGAGGGAGAACCGTCTTATAAACTGCCAATCCCAAAAATGAGTGACGGAAGTGATGATATGAGTTTTTCAGGAATAAAAACCTTTTTGTTGAGAACAATTCAAAAAGAGGGTGAAGACCTAAATATAAAAGACCTTGCTGCAAGTTTTCAGAAAACGATTGCTGACATACTTATAGACAAAGTAAAGAAGTTTGAAAGGGATTATACGGTTAAATCAATTTTGTTAACAGGTGGAGTATCTGCCAATTCTTATTTAAGAAAAAGGTTTAAAGAGGAATTTGAAGATAGGTTTTTTGTTCCCTCCCCTGAATTTTCCACTGACAATGCGGCCATGGTTGCATCCCTTGCTTACCATAAACGTGAGGAAAAGGGGGAGTTTTTTCAGGAGTGTTTTTCTGCTTTGAATTTTTAAGTTTTTTTATTAAAAAATATATTTCTATTTTAAAATCAATATGTTACAATGTAAATAAATTTTTCATTTTTTGAAAAAAAGTATTGACATCGAATTTTTTAAGGGTGTATCATTTAAACAAATCTACGAGGGTTTTGATAATGTGTGATATTTTAAGCATTGTTATTAGCTATTCTAATTTAGCAGGATTAAAAGATACTGGATATAAGTCCTTTGATTTCAATATAAATATGTTTGTTATTAAAAATTTTAATATAAATTACACTTTAAATTGGGAGGGCGTATGAAGCGTGTGTTTGGTTTGCTGGCAGGGTTGCTATTTGTATTAACCTCTTTTGCCGGTGTTTTGCACCTTAAAATAGGTGACATAAACACTGTAAAGGGTAATGCAAAAGGGCTTAAAGCAAGAAGCCATAGTGAATTCTATCTTAATGCTTATCCTGCCGGTGAAAAAAGGTTGTATATTGTTCAGTTTAATTCCCCTATAACAACTGAGATTAAAAAGGCAATAGATGAAAGCGGGATTAAGGTTTTAGATTATATTCCCGACAATGCTTTCATAGTCTGGGGAACAAAGGCTGAGATTGATTCATTGAATATTCCGTCACTTGAATACAAAGGTATCTTCCAGCCGGCATTCAGGATTCAGCCTCAATTGATAGCTCTATCAAAGAAAAATACCCTTATCAAAGTTAATATTAGTTTTTACCCTATGGTGGATGAAAAGACAGCATATTTCTCTCTTCTTGATATCGGTGCTGACATTGAAAAAGAGGCGTCTTCTAATTGGCAGCATGCAATAGTTGCTACTGTTCCCTCAAACATGCTACCGGTTATTGCTTCAATGCCCGGTGTAAAGTGGATTGAAAGATATGTTGTTCCAGTTGCTTTTTCAGTTGATTCACCAATTGTGGCAGTGGTTGATAAAAAATCTTCCAATAATTTAAAAAACCACCAGGCATCTGACATTATGAATGTAACCCCTCTGTGGAATGCAGGTTACACAGGGTCAAGTCAGATTGTTGGTATTTGCGATACAGGGCTTGACAAAGGAAGCCTTTACGATATTCATTACGATTTTGATAACGATGACAATTCGAATACAGCCACAAACAGGATAGTTCACGCTTATGCCCTTGGAAGGTCCGGAGATTGGTCGGATGATCAGGGGCATGGTACTCATGTTGCAGGTTCTGTTCTTGGCGATGGTAGCCGCTCAAATGGTCAGTTTAAAGGGATGGCTTATGGTGCCAGATTAGTTTTTCAATCTGTTCTTGATTCAAGAGGTTATTTAACCGGAATTCCTTCAGATTTAAATGATCTTTTTCAGCAAGCTTACGATGACGGAGCAAGGATTCACTCCAATTCATGGGGGATTAAGGTTAGTCTGGGAGGTTATGTTTACAATTCTTTGTCTCAGAATGTTGACCAGTTTATGTGGAACCACAAGGATTTCCTTATACTTTTTGCCGCAGGTAACGATGGTACAGATGCAAACTCTGATGGGGTGGTTGATTTAAAATCTGTTTCAACTCCCAGTACAGCAAAGAATTGTATAACAGTTGGTGCTACGGAAAGTGATATAGCTGCAGCAACATTTACTTATGGCCAGGGTTGGCCTGATGATTTTCCAGCTGATCCAATAAAAAGTGATGCTCCAGACGACAATAGAGATGGTATGGCTGCCTTTTCGGCAAGGGGTCCTGCTCCTGATGGCAGGATAAAGCCTGATATATGTTCTCCAGGTACCATGATAATTTCTACACGTTCTCAGGACCCAAATGCTGATACAGGTTGGGGTGTATACAACGATTGGTACATTTATGAGGGTGGAACATCAATGGCAACACCTTTAACTTCAGGTGTTGCAACCCTTACCAGAGAATTCTTTATACAACATGAAAATATTACCCCTTCCGCTGCATTGATTAAAGCGACTCTTTTAAACGGTGCCCATGACATTTATCCTGGTCAGTATGGAACAGGAAGTACCCAGGAAGTCCCAACGACAAGGCCAAACAATGTTGAGGGTTGGGGAAGGACAGATCTTGCAAATACCTTGATGCCTCAACCACCGGTGAAATTCGAGTATGTTGATGAAACCAATGGTGTGAATACAGGGGATACAAAAATTTACACAGTAAATGTTACTGATACTTCTGTTCCTCTTCGCGTTACGCTGACCTGGACTGATTATCCCGGTTCAACCTCTGCAAGTAAAGAACTCGTTAACGATCTTGATCTGACTGTAACCTCACCTGACGGAACGGTTTACTATCCGAATCACCTTAACGGCCCGGATAGAACAAACAATGTTGAAACTGTTGATATTTCAAACCCTGTTTCAGGCACATATACGATAAAGGTTAAAGGGTATAATGTTCCTTATGGGCCACAGCCTTTTGCTATTGCAATGCATGGTGGTTTTGGGCAGGCACAAAACGATACGACTCCACCTGTTATCTCAAATATCAATGCAAACCCGACTCACAACACCTGTGAGATTACCTGGAGTACAGATGAACCTGCATCAAGTGTTGTTGTTTACGGTACTTCTTCTTCAAACCTTGACAAACAAAAGGTTTCGTCCGGGTACACAACTTCACACAGCGTAACGCTTACCGGATTGACACCTGAGACTACTTATTACTACAGGGTTAAGTCGGCTGACCAGTCTGGTAATCAAAGCAACAGCGATGTTTACAGTTTTACAACGAGTGCCGAACCACAGATGCCAACTGATTTCAGTGATGATATGGAAAATGGTGACAGTAAATGGACCAAGCATCCAGCAGGTGCAACCCCGTGGGCAATAGTTTCCACCAACTATGCTCACTCTGGTTCTCACGCTTTCTTTAGTGCTGATGAGGGCTCTATTAAGGATGACACCATAGATACCTATGAGATTGATCTAACATCTGCTTCAAATGCAACCTTAACTTTCTATCACACCTACGAACTGGAAAACACTTATGATGGTGCGGTTATAGAGATTTCCACGGATGGGGGCTCAACATTTACAGATCTTGGAAGCCACATAACACAAGGTGGTTACAATGGAACAATATCAACCCAGTACCAGTCTCCAATTGCAGGAAGAAATGCGTGGACTGGTGGCAGTCTTGGAACAATGACTCAGGTTGTTGTTGATCTGTCTCCCTATGTTGGTCACAAAGTTATTATCAGGTTCAGGATGGCGTGTGACTCTTCTGTAAACAAGACTGGCTGGTATATTGACGATGTTGTTGTTTCGACATCAGGGTCAGGTAACCCTGCCCCGACTGTTGACAGTTTCACAGCAAATCCTTCAACGATAACAGAGGGAGAAAGCACAACATTGAGCTGGCAGACCACGAATGCTACGAGTGTAACCATCAAAGATGGAAGTGGAGCAACGGTTTACAGCGGCTCATCAGTTGATGGTTCAACCAGTGTATCACCTTCAAGCACCACCACATATACCCTTACTGCAACTGGTAATGGAGGCACGGCTACTGCATCTGTT
>JALSOA010000062.1 GCA_026986725.1 Acidobacteriota bacterium | reverse complement strand
GCCAACGGTTATTACACGAGAAATCCTAAAACCATATTTGGAGAGATGGAACTTAACATACCGAGGACAAGGGACGGGAACTTCAAGACAAGCATAATGCCGGAAAGAAAAAGAGTGACCTTTATGCTTGATGAAATAATTAACGCTGAACACAGGGATGAAGGAAAAAAAGATGGAAGAGTTTATACTTAAGTGGAGCAGGATATACAGATTTTTGGGAAACTTAAAAAGTAAATCTGATAATTACCTGCATTTTCTGAATTTCAATCCCCGGATAAGGAGTTATTTTAGAACAACTAACTGGATGGGGAGGTGCTTCAAGGACTTAAAGGATTATATAAGAGTAAGAGGTTATTTTCGCTCTTAAACCATGTGCTTAAGAAGTTTCTTTATTTCTTTTTCAATGAAAAAAGTACAAAGTATAAAAACATAAAAGTTGAGGTATTCCAATTTAATAGAGGAGGTATTCTAAAATGAGATGTGTTTACCATTTTACCTCTGAAACAATTAAAGTGACATTACCGTCCTGAGATTAAAAAATAAAATTTATTTTATGTATTTTTTGAAATGGGCAAAAGAAATTTTTTCAAGTATTATTGTCAAAATAGGTATTTGAAACCAGTAAGTAATATTTATGGCAAAAAGGGATTTTTACAAAATCAATACACAATTTTTATGTAAAGAAAATTAAGATTTAATACACCTTTTTTTATAAAAAAAGGGGGACCTGCCCCCCCTTGAATTTAATTACCTGTTTCCGGTTAATGCCGTCATATAGGTTCTGTCCAGATCTCCACTTGCTTCCATTGAAACTACCGCAGTATTTGAAGAGTAACGGATGGTGTCTCCATCTTCCAGTGTCACTCCGTCAAAGTATTCGGATACAACCGCCTTAAACCTGTGCTTTGATTGAATGGTCTGTGTCTTTTCAGCCTTTATGTTTCCTTCTCTATCAATCAATCTTATTGTTACATTTGCATCTACATTGCTTACATTGGTTATGGCTATCCCGGTCCATTCACCTTCCCCGTTTCTCACATCAGGAAGGATTCCATAGGTGTTTGCAATGGTTGGTAGTGCAAGTCCACATATTCCGGCATGGTATGTCCCATATATCTCTATCCCATTGATGTCTTCATCCGATGTTATTATTCCCCATCTGGCGTTACCTGATTCAGACGGGAACAGGTCTTTCATTAATCCTTTCACCTTTGTTTGAGGCTCTATTTCCATGGTTTCGGTTCCAACAGGGTTTCCTTCATTGTCGTAAAACCTGAATGTAAGGTGAGCAGTCCGGTTCCCTGTGTTCAGAAATGCAAACCCGGTCCAGAATATGTCGGTCTCCTCAGGTATGTGAGGTATGAATAACGTCGTTCCTCCCTTCCCGCTTAATTCTGTAGCCGCTCCATCATTCCCCTCTTTTATAAACATCTCAAAACCGGTTAATGTCTTGGTGTAACTGAAAGGTTCTCCAGCATAGGCTATTAGTTTGCCCCACGCGTCCTGCATGTACAACATCTTTGTCCCATTATTAGAGATAAAATTCTCAAGATCAATGGTCTCTGCAGGCACTGATTCATGGCTTTCGCTTTCTCCCGCTGCTTCAACTTTTATCAATCTCGGGTTTGCATTGGATACAAAGGCATAGGTGTTCCAGTAATCTGTTTCTTCTGCTATGTGAGGTATGTACAACGGATCTTTCAGCCACATTGACAGTTCGGCAGTCATTTTTGCCCTTTCCGTTGATACCCTTGAGTACACAAGCATGTAATGGTCTGCCGTGGCCCACACATATTTGTAAGAGATGTTGTCAAAGGCATCTGTTTGCAATAACCTTGAACCAAAGGGTGGAACTGTTATGGTATCCGTTGCTATTGTGGTATTGGATTCGTCCCTTGCCTCAAGAGTAACAATTGCTTCCTCTCCAAACTCATTTACAGCCCAGGTTTCAATTATTGCCTGTCCTTCTCTGGTTGGGATGTATATTGGAAGTGGAATTGCAACTGATGAATATCCTCCTATTATAAGACCGCCATTTCCACCTGAACAACCACTGGTGTCAAGACTGGCTGTTGCTGTATCTCCCTCGTCATCAACAACAGTCACAGATATGCTGTATTCCCCTTCAACAATGAAATTGTATTCAAGTACTCCAGTGGTGGTCACTATGGTGTCACTTCTTTTCCCTTCTATGTGCCAGATGTATTGCACAATTGAACCACCGTCCGGATCATGGGCAGTGCAGGTGAATGTTATTGTGGATGGCACATTGGCAACACAACTGTCAGAGGTGAAACTGTCAATTACAGGTGGCTGATTGGTCGCAAACTCTACCTTTATTGTGTGATCAGAGTTTACACTGGAAAAGGTATATGCGTTAACATTGTGAAAACCTGTGCTGGTTCCATCAACTATTACATCAGAGACATGGTATCCATTGTCTGGAGAAAAGATAAATGTTTGATCTTCTCCCTGAGTGACAGTTACATCTCCAGATGGGCTTATGCTTCCGCCTTCTCCTGCACTTGCATGAATTGTAAAGGTTGCAAGAGATAGGCTAAACTCGGCAGTAACATTTATGTCATGCGTTACATCAAGGTCCCTCCTTGGATTGTCCGTAACTCCGTCACTCCATTGATCGAATTGATAGCCCGCATCAGGTATGGCAGTCACTGGTTGCCCATCCTCGTGACAGTGTACTATTTGATTCGCTGGCCCGCTTATGCTTCCATGGGCACCTGCTGTGTAGGTTAAGGTGTAGAAATCGATTCCCAGTTCAAAGACAAAAGCATCGGAACCAAAGTGATATGATTCATCAAAATGCCCTGATATTCCGGGGAAATCCTCAGATGTTGTAGATCCTCCACACAATATCATACCGGCAGAATTAAATGTCATACAACTACAGTTGTCTTTTCCACTCCCACCTATATAGGAACAATAGAGGAAATTGGTTCCATCACTGTTAAGTTTTGCAATTAGTGCGTCGCTCCGACCGGAAAGATGAAAAGAATATGCATTGTCACTTACAGGGAGATCTGAAGAGTAAGTAGTCCCACAAACATAAACATTGTTGTCAGAATCAAGTAATATGTCATCAATGAAGTCATTGTCCGTGCCACCTAAAAAAGTGCTGAAAATAAGGGCTGTGCCCTCCGGGTTTAATTTTGTAATGAATCCTTCATAGGAAGAGCAAGAATTATCAGGAGCATTGGGGGTTATTGGGAAATCGGAGGACCAGGTGTACCCTGCTACATAAACATTTTTACTATTATCTATCCTTATTGTAACACCAACATCATGATTATCTCCTCCAAGATAGGTGCTATAAATAAGGGAAGAGAAATCGTTTTTTAGTTTAATGACAAAGGTATCACTATCCCCTTTAAGATTGCTTTGAAAGGCCCCTGTTGTTACTGGAAAGTCAGAAGAGTATGTCCAGCCTGTAACATAAATGTTTTTGTCATTATCAATGCAGAGTGCAATCCCCCCTTCCCCGCCTGTACTACCACCAAGAAGTGTACTGTGTATTAGAGAGGAACCATCTTTGGCTAATTCTGAAACAAAAATATCTTGAGGACCCTGAAAATCTTGCCTTACCACCCCCGGAGTGGTAGGGAAGTTTGAAGATTCTGTGTGTCCTGTAACATAAACATTTTCCTCATCATCTATATCTAAACTTATTAGCCTTTCCTTGTGGTTTCCTCCCAGATATGTGGAGAAAATGAGGTTGGAGCCATCAGAATTTAATTTGAATACAAAACCATCCCAATCGCCATTGTATGAAGTGTCAAAAGCCCCGGAAGTGACAGGAAAATCTGAGGAAGTGGTCATCCCTGTGCCAAACACATTGCCATTGTTGTCTATTTTAATATCCCATAACATATCTGTTCCGCTTCCACCTAAGAAAGTGCTGTAAACCAGAGAGTTACCGTCAGGTGATAATTTAAGAACAACTATATCTCGGCTCCCGTTGAAAGAAGTGTCATAACCTCCTGAAACAACTGGAAAATTCTGGCTGGTGGTATTTACTGCAACATAAATAAAGTCACTTGAATCAACCGCTATACCTCTAACCCATTCATTGTGTCCACCAGATAAATAGGTGCTGAAAACAAGGTCATTCCCTTCGCTATTTATTTTTGTAACAAATACATCCAATCCACCAGTGTAACTTCCCTGAAATGCCCCTGGAGTTACCGGGAAATCAGAAGAGAAAGTGTAACCTGCCACATAGATGTTTTTTGAAGGATCTACTGCTATGGCATATCCTCTATCAATATCACTTCCCCCAAGGTATGTACTGTACAAAAGGTTTGAACCATTTGAATTTAACTTCATAACAAACGCATCGTTATGTGTGTTATAGGAGGAATCATAAGCATTTACCATGGGGAGATCGTTGGACCTTGTAATCCCTACAACATAAGCATTACCGTTTGAATCTATAGTTATTCCACGGCCATTATCATACTCTCCTCCTCCAAGATAGGTACTGTAAACAAGGTTTGAGCCTGTGGGATTTAACTTTGTAACAAAGGCATCAGTTAAACCGCCATTATAATCAGTGTCAAAGGCTCCAGAAGTGGTTGGAAAGGAAGAGGATGCTGTATACCCCGTTATGTATGCATTGCCATCACCGTCAATGGCAATTGAATATGCTCTATCCAGTCCCCCTCCTCCAAGATAGGTACTGTAAACAAGGTCTGAACCATCGGAATTTAATTTTGTAACAAAGGCATCTCCATGGCTCTGGGAAGCCGTCTGAAAGGCCCCAGGGGTGGTGGGAAAATCATCGGAATATGTGAAACCTGTAACAAAGGCGTGGCCATCTGAATCAACCTTAATACCATATCCTATATCATCTCCACTTGAATCTCCCCCAAGATAGGTACTGTAAACAAGGTCTGAACCATCAGAATTTAATTTTGTAACAAAGGCATCATAAAAAGAAGCATTGCTATTGAAAGTGGTATCGTAAGCACCTGAGGTGGTAGGGAAATTAGACGATAAAGTTTTACCTGTGATATACGCATTACCATTAGAATCAATATCTATGCTAAAGGCATTTTCCTCATGATCTCCTCCTATATAGGTACTGTAAATAAGACCCGAACCAGTTGAGTTTAACTTGCAAACAAAAGCATCTCCCCCACCATTGTAACCGGTGCTAAAAGCACTGGTGGTTGTGGGAAAGTCAGTGGATTGGGTACCCCCACATACATAGACATTGCCATTGGAATCAATTACAATTGCATTTATCCAGTCATTGTCTGAACCACCGATGTAGGTACAAAAATCAAGTGAACTTCCATCCTGTGAGAACTTTGCAACAAAACAATCCAAAGCTCCATTATAAGTTTTATCGTAAGCTGTATTATTAACTGGAAAAGCAGGTGAGTTTGTATATCCTGCAACATAAACATTCCCATTGTTATTAACCGCTATGGCATTGTAATCCATCCATTGATTAGCAGTACCGCCCAAATAAGTGCTCCAGACAAGAACAGGATCAATTATAAGTAAATGTTTTTTGTCATATCTTCCAAGTTTAAATGTGTATCTTCCATTTTCAAGTGGCAATATTGAAACTTCAACCTCTATTTTCTTACCATTAATTATCTGATAGGCATGGGGTTTCGTTATTCTTAACTTACCGCTCTCAAGTGATAAAGACAGAGAACCATCCCCATTTAACTTCAGTTTTTTTGCCCCGGTTTCCATTACAACATTCGATGGGTTTGCTCCTGGTTTTATTTTTACCCTGAATTCCAGCCTGTCCATGTATCCTATATACTCAACATCTATATCCTTCCATACACCCTCGTAAACCAGTTTCCTGTAAAGTGGTACTCCAGTTACCCAATCTTTCTTATCTCCAGTAAAAAAGTTTGCCCTGGCCTCTGTTTTTTCTTTTAACTCCACCTTAAAGTTACTGTCTTTCTTGTTTTTCCTGAAAAAGCCATTTTTCAATACAATTACCCTTCCTCTGGCTTTATATTCATCTTTATCTGGAAATTCCATGTTGTTAAATGGAACTTCTATATCTTTACCTTCCCTCTCCCTCACAACTATCCCTATATAAGCCCCGGATTTGGTGAACAGTACTCTCCCTTTCATTGTCTGGGTAAAGGCAATTACATCTGAAAGGTTCTTTAAAACCTTTACATTTTTATCCCCCTTCTTAAAAGTGGCAGGCATAAAATACGATGGGGAAACCATAAAAGAGTTTGCAAAATTTTTCCCTGACTTTTCAGCCCCTTTAGAAAAGGAGTTAAAGATAAAAAATATCATCAAAAATAAATAAATGAGTTTCTTCATTTCCCCTCCTCCTTCTTTCTATTTCATTATGTACAAATTTCTATCTTGACTTTATACAAAAATTATAAAAATCGGATATTTTTTTGTCAATCAAATAAATAAATAAATTTTTATAAATTCCGGACAAATTTCACATAAAAAAGAGAAAGAAAGAGAAGGGGAATAAACAATTAAAACTCAAGTACTCTATCACATTCAATAACCCATTGAGAAAACTCTTTCATATTGCTTCTTTTAACACCATCAATCAATTTTAGGTTTGCAACCCCCCTTGCATCCATACAACTTCCGCAGGCTTTTACCTCTCCACCCTTTTGAATTACGCTTTTAAGCATCTTCTCTATGTTGTAGTACCCGTCAGGTGTTTTCTGATCCGGCAAAGCACAGAAAACAGAGTCTGCAAGCAGAAATATCTTAACCTCAACACCGTGTTCCCTTTGAAGTGTCATTGCCATTCTCAAAGCATTGTAAGCCTTTTCAGTGCCATAAGGGGCATCGTTTATAATTATTAAAACCTTCATAAAACCTCCTAAAAAGTGTTTCTTCCGAAAAGGGCAAAGAAGTTTTGATTTGCTATTTCAGAAAGGGTATCAGCATTCATTCCCTTGACCTCTGCAGCCTTCTCAATTGTGTGAACAACCCTTACAGGCTCGTTTCTTTTACCCCTGAAGGGGTGAGGGGAGAGGTAGGGTGAATCTGTCTCAAAGAAAACCCTGTCAACTGGTACTTTCTTTACAAGTTTTCTTAAATCCTCTGATTTTGGAAATGTAATTATTCCGCTGAAAGATATAAAAAAGTCAAGTTTTATAGCCACATTGAAAAAATCTTCCCCTGAAGTAAAGCAATGAATTACCCCTTTTATCCCTTTGTGTTTTTTCAATATCCTTGCCGTGTCTGAATCAGCATCCCTTGTATGGATAATAACAGGGAGATTGTACTTCTTTGCAATCTTCAACTGGATTTCAAAAGCCCTAATCTGCTCCTCTTTTGGAGAGTTGTTGTAATAGTAATCAAGCCCTATTTCCCCTATTGCCTGTATCAATTTCTTTTCCGCAACCTGTTTTAAAAAATCCTCTTCCCTTTTTCCAAAACCTTTTGCATCGTGTGGATGCCAGCCAAGAGAGGTGTATATGTTTGAATATTTTTCACAAAGTTCCTTATTAAGGTAGAATTCATCTATATTTGTCGAGACACTTAAAAGGGCTATTCCACCCTGATTAAAAAACCTTTCAATCACCTCGGTTCTATCTTCGTTAAAACTGTCCATTGCAAGGTGGCAATGAGAATCAATAAACTTCATTCTTCCCTCACTTAAACTTTATCCGATTAAAAATGATACAACAGCGACAACAACAAGGTAAACAGAAAAGTAATGGAGTTTAAGTTTCCGAACAACAATCTCAACAAGTTTAATTGAGTAAACCCCAACAATCAACGCAACAAAAAAACCGGCGATATACGGAATTGAGAGCACATTTACCGATATATCCTTGAATTCAAGAATAAATGCCCCTAATATTGCAGGGATAGAAAGCAGAAAAGAAAATTCGGCACTGTCTTCTGCACAAACCCCAAAAAGCAGTGCGGCAGTTATTGTCGCCCCGCTTCTTGATATACCCGGGAAAATGGCAATACCCTGGGCAATCCCGATCAAAAAGGGGAGCCATAAAGGAAAATCAAGTAATCTTTCACTTTTTCCTTTTTTCTGCACCTTCCATGCAGTAAAGAGAAAAACCGATGTAATTAAAAAACACAAACCAACGATATGCAGGTTTGAGTGCAAATATTCGATTTTATCCTTTAAATACAACCCTATTATTGCGGTTGGAATTGTGGCGACAACGCCAAAGAGCAAAAAGCGGTAAGGTCTTGATGAAAAATCCGAGAATTTTCCCCTCTCTTCTTTCTTCCCGAACAGGCCAAGCACTATTGCAAATATATCTTTTCTGTAATAGATAAGTACTGCAAACAATGTTGCAAGGTGTATAACCACATCAAAGGCTATATCCGGCTTTTTCAATCCAATGAGTTTTCCAAAAAGCGCAAGGTGGCCTGAAGAGGATACGGGCAGAAATTCAGTTAACCCCTGTATAAGGGATAGAATAAAAGCCTGTATCCAGCTCATTAAAACAGGTCCTTAAAGTGAAATTTCTTTTTGCTTTTTTCTGGTGAGTTTGGCGCATCAGGAGTACCTCCGTAATTCTCATTTTGTTGCATCATTTTTTCAAATGGACCCGGTACTTCTTTATATCCTTTCGGCAATTTAAACATTGAATCCGGAACAGACTCTTTTTTCAATGAAAGAACTTCAAAGGTTGTAATTGATTGTAATTTCCCATTTTCTTTGTAACTATAAGAAATGCTTTTCAATGGAAAACCAACCTTTTTAACATTCAAATTTATTTGAGAATCCACTTCCGGTATTCCTGAAGAAAAGAGATTGGCAAAGGAGTACACATCAAAATCGTTCAGGTTTAATTCTTTTGTCCCATACAGCTCTATTTCAGATCTGACTTTGTTTTTTATTTTTTTAAAAAGGATCTTCATCTCAACAGTGTATTTCACAATCATTTTGTATTTCTCGGTGTTATAGCCTGCAATGGTTCCTCCATTTCCCATATCAACAACATTTACATATATGTCACTGTATTTCATCTTTGCAAAACCTTTCAACATTTTCATCGTAGATTTATTTGCCTCTTTCATCTGCTTGAGGTTCATCTTCCAGTAAGTTTTTTCAGCAGGGTTTATAAAGAACACAGTTTCCCCGTCACTGGAAAGTATTATTGAGCCTTCAGGGGTAATTTCATTTCCACCTTTAAGAATCTGTGCCTTGAACTTTTTGCTCTTCGCATATACTTTCATTGTAATTGGCACTGTCATATCCCCCATGGGCGAATTCTGCATTTGTTTCTTTTCCTTTGTGTCCATAACCTCTGTTGATACTTTTGCGGTGTAAACAACCCCTCCAAAAGAATAAATACTGATCAAAAACAGGGCAATAACCATTGAAAATACTCTCTTCATATAAACCCCCTTTTTTTATCTTCAATAAGAATACACTTCACCATCCCAAAATGTCTATAATTTTTCATATTTTTCAATCTTTTTTCTGAATCGTTCTGCAATCTTTTCCTTTCCATGTTTTGCGTACCCATTTACAATTATTCTACACTTTTTTTTAAGTTCCTCTATTGCCATTACTCTGTAATCTTCTTTCAAATCAGGGTTGTTTATTATCTTTTCAAGGGCATATACACGAAATCTATCCATTCCAACAAATACCTTTGACAGCTGGTCATTGTGCCCTCCTCTTTTCACTATCAATTTTTCTTCCAGCAATCCTATTGGCTCAAAAGCAGACACCCTTAGCCACATGTCATAGTCTTCGCATGCTGGTATGGTTTCGTCAAAGAAACCGTAATCGTCAAAGATTCCCTTTTCAATTATAACGGCTGAGGGAGAGACTATGCAGAGGGGAAGGCATTGAGGAAATATGAAACCACCGTATTTTTTGTGCTTTTTCATGGGATTAACAAATTTCCCGTTCCTTATCCAGAGCTCATCTGTCTGAGATATCCTGAATTGGGGGTTTTGCTTTATAAAATCTATGTGCTTTTCAAGTTTCCTTTTTTTCCAAAGATCATCCGAATCAAGCAATGCTATATAATCACCTTTTGCAATCTTTATGCCTTTATTCCTTGCAGCAGATACCCCCCTGTTTTCCTGATAGATATAGACAATGTCAGGGTATTTTTTCCTGATCAAGCCACCTGTGCCATCTGTTGAGCCGTCGTCAATAACAATTACCTCAAAAGGTTTTACAGTCTGGTTTACAACGGAATCAATTGCCTCTAAAACAAAATTCTTTCTGTTAAATGTGGGGATTACAACCGAAACCTTCATCACTCCCATTCAACCGTTGCAGGGGGTTTTGATGTTATGTCATATACAACCCTGTTTATCCCCTTCACCCTGTTTATTATCTTTGAGGAAACCCTTTTCAAAAATGGATAAGGCATCTCATACCAGTCTGCAGTCATAAAATCCTCTGTTTTAACCGCCCTCAAAGCAAGAACATACTCGTAGGTCCTGTAATCTCCCATTACCCCAACGGTTTTTACCGGGGTTAAAACACAGAATGCCTGGGATATATCATTGTAAAGCCCCTCTTTTCTCAACTCCTCAATAAAGATGTGATCGGCATCCTGCAATATCTTTATCTTCTCCTCTGTAATCTCCCCTATAATCCTTACAGCAAGCCCGGGACCGGGGAAGGGATGCCTTGAAACAATCTCTTCAGGAAGCCCTAAAATCCTTCCAATCTCCCTGACCTCGTCTTTGAACAGATCTCTTAAAGGTTCGAGAAGCTTTAAATTCATCCTCTCCGGCAGGCCTCCAACATTGTGATGGGTTTTTATGGTAACTGAGGTGCCCCCGTGGGCAGAAGACTCAATAACATCAGGGTAAAGTGTCCCCTGGGCAAGGAATTCGGCATCTTTAATAGCAGACGCCTCTTTTTCAAAAACCTCAACAAAGGTTTTCCCAATGATCTTTCTCTTTTCCTCCGGGTCACTTACCCCTTTAAGCCTTGACAAAAACAGTTTTGAAGCGTCAACCATCTTCAAGTTAAACCCAAACCTTTCTTTAAATGTCTTATAAACCGTTTCTCCCTCATTCTTTCTTAAAAGCCCGTGATCAACAAAAATACAGTAAAGGTTGTCCCCTATTGCTTTGTGAATCAATGCTGCTGCAACAGATGAATCAACCCCGCCTGATAATCCTAAAATAACCTTTTTATTGCCGACAGTTTTCCTGATCTCTTCAACCTTTTTATCAATAAACGAACCCATCTTCCAGTCAGGTGTAATCCCTGCAATCCCAAACAAAAAGTTTTTCAAAATAGTTTTGCCAAACTCTGTGTGGCTTACCTCAGGGTGAAATTGAACAGCGTAAAGTCTTTTTTCAAAGTTCCCCATTGCTGCAACCTTAGTGTCTTCGGTTGAGGCTATTATCTTAAATCCTTTCGGTACTTTTACCACCTTATCCCCGTGTGACATCCACACCATTGAGGATGATTTAATCCCCTTAAACAAAGGGGATTCGGTGTCAAATTCAGCCTCAGCCCTGCCATACTCCCTTGTGTCAGAAGATTCAACCTTTCCATTGAGCAGATAAGCC
>JALSOA010000061.1 GCA_026986725.1 Acidobacteriota bacterium | reverse complement strand
AACCATTTCAATTCTGGTTATATGTCTTGTAACCATAAACCTATTTGCCTCCATAAAAAAAGAATATTCAAAAAAGATAAGGAAGTTAAACAAAAAAAGGAATCTAGTATCAACATACAAAGACCTAAAAGCATTCAACAAAGAAGAAAAAAAAGAAATCCTATCGTTTTTAAAAAAGGTAAACCAAAAAGACGATGAAGAAAAAATAATTGCTGCAAGGCTTCTAAACATGATCAACATGCCTGAAAAAGCGATAAAATACCTTCAAAAGGTTAAAGACACAGAAAAATACAAAAACTTTTACCACTCAACCCTTGGAGAAACCTACTTCCTCCTTGGAAAGTACAAAAAGTCAATTCAGGAATTTAAAAAAGCAAACATTGAACAACCACGGGTGGCTTTAGACTGTCTGTACATTGGCTTTGGGTTAATCAAAGAAAAAAAATACAAAATGGCAGAAAATATATTCAAAAAATTCCTTGAAAATCCGAAATCATTTCCAAGAATAAAATACCTTTCCGCAATAGGGCTCTTTGAGTGCTCGGAATTAAGTGGTAAAATAAAAGAAGGGGAAACTTATTTGAACAAAATAGCAAAAACCACCTCGAAAAAAGAGCTGAGAAAACCAATTGAAAAGGTGGCATTACAGTACAAACTGCTGGGCAAAAGGGCACCTGAAATAAAAAACATTGAACTGCAATTTAATGGGAAGCACATAACGATAAATAAAAAAAATGGTAAATACACATTACTCTTTTTCTTTTCTGGAAGATCCATCCAGAGCATTAAAGCAATGGCGTACATTGACAGTTACAAAAACCACATGAATATAATAGGCATAAACCTATTCCCTCAAAAAACAGACAAAAAAAGGCAGGAAAAATTTTTCAAATGGTATGTGCTTCAAAATAAAAAAATAACATACCCTGTTGTGTTTCTTTCAAATGACCGGACCTATAGAGATTATGGAGTACAGGAACTTCCCCATTTTGTCCTGATAAACCCTGACGGATACATTGAAAAAGTATTTATTGAATTTCAGGAAAAAAATTTAAATCCAATGCTGGGTTACCTTAACTCTATTTTGAAACATACAAAGTAAACTTTTTTTGATAAAATTATTGAGAATAAGGTCAGGGAGTTAACCATGTCAATAATTGCTGTTGGTTCTGTGGCTTACGATTCACTAAAAACGCCATTTGGTGAAAGGGAAAGGGTACTTGGGGGTTCTGCAACGCACTTTTCCATGGGGGCTTCTTTATTTACAAAGGTAAATCTGGTTGGGGTAATAGGTGAAGATTTCAGAGAAGAGGATATTGAACTTCTAAAATCAAAGGGCATAAACATTGAGGGGCTTGTCAAAAAAGAGGGAAAAACATTTTTCTGGAAAGGGGAGTACGGGGAAAACCTCAATGAAGCAATAACACATGAAACCAGATTAAATGTGTTTGCTGAATTTGACCCTATAATACCTGAATCATACCTTGATTCAAACATACTATTTTTAGGGAACATACACCCTGAACTTCAACTAAAAGTTATCGCACAGGTTGAAGACAGGGTCAATTTCATTGCAGCAGACACAATGAACCTGTGGATCACAACCACAAAAGAAAGCCTATTAAAGGTAATCTCAAAGGTAAACCTGATATTTGTAAACGATGGAGAGGCCAAACTTCTAACAGGTGAAAAGATAGTGGTAAAAGCTGCCAAGAAACTGCTTGAAATGGGACCTGATTTTGTCTGCATAAAAAGGGGAGAATACGGGGCTTCTCTATTTTCAAAAGAGGAACTTGCATTGCTTCCTGCCTTCCCTGTTGAAAAGGTTATTGACCCAACAGGGGCAGGGGACACATTTGCCGCTGGATTCCTGGGCTATGTTGATAAATTCGGGAACTTTTCATTTGACACATTCAGAGAAGGATTAAAGGTAGGAACAGTTCTCTCTTCCTTTCAGATTGAGGATTTTAGTGTTGAAAGAATGAAAACATTAACCATTGAAGAGGTTGAAAACAGACTGAACCTGTTCAGAAGGTACATAAGATAATTGAAGCCATGAGCATATTAAACCTTGACACCAGAAAGATGACAACCGGGCAAAAAAAGGTATTCTTCCAGAACACCTTTTTTCCTGGGCTTGGTTTTTTTTATTCTTTTCAAATAACTTACGGTTTTTTGTTCGGGGTATTATCTGTTTTATCGGTATGTTACGGAATAATAAAGGTTTTGAGCAATCCGGTCCAGGGTGTACTTCTCTGGACTGTGGCAATCCTGCTACACCTTGTGGGTATAGTTATCTCCCCTTCAATAAAAGTAAAAAAAACATCTATATCACTTGCCACCCTTTACCTTTTACTCTCCCTTGGAGCAATAATATTCTCCTTTTATCGATTTATATTAAACCTGCTTAACCATGTTTAAGAAAAAAGCAAGTTTACTTTTAATACTTCTAATTTCATTTTATTCTTTCTCCTCCGAAAACCTGTTACTGACATTGAAACAAAACATAAAAGAACTTGAACAGAGATACAATTCGCTGAAAAAACAGGAAAAATCCGTAAACGATACCATTGAACTTATATCAAGAAAAATTGAAATCCTTAAAGAAAAGAAAAAAATGCTAAATCTAAAAAAAAGAGAGGTTGAGAAAGCTATCAGCAAATTAAATTCTGAAATAAAAAAAATTGATAAAAAAATAGAGAACACAAAAAGATACCTGAAAAAAAGGATTAAAGAATTATACAAAAGAGGAGATTACACAATCCTTGAATCGATACTTTCCCCTGAAAAGGAAGAGACATATATCTATCAACTAAACACCCTGGCCTATTTGAGCCAAAAAGACAAAAATGCTCTAAAACAACTACATAGGTTGAGAAAAGAAAAAGGTGTTAGGGTTAAAAAATTAGAACAAGAAAAGGAAAAACTTGACCACACCATTAAACAGATCAAAAAAAACAGAAAAGATTTGAGGATAACATTGATCTATCAGAAAAAACTCTTCAGAAGCCTTAAACGAAAAAAGGGAAAGTATATCTCGCTTTTAAAAGAAAGGAATAGATTAATGAAACTTCTAATCGAATCCCTTTCAAAAAAACAGACACCACAAAACCCATCTGCAATTCCAATGGTTAAATTCAAAGGGCTTCTATCCCTCCCCACAAAAGGAAGAATTATTGAAAGATTTGGAACTTACAGAATAGGCAGGTACAAAGCAAGGGTAAAAAACAATGGCATAACATTAAAAGTAAAAAAAGGAAGAAGGGTAAAAGCATTCTATGACGGTGTGGTGGTTTACGCTGACTGGTATAAAAGTTACGGAAAACTTGTAATAATTGACCATGGATTCGGATACTACACATTTTATGCACACCTTGATAAAATTTTTGTTAAAATCAATCAGATAGTTGCAAAGGGGGATATTATCGGCATAGCAGGAAACACTGCATCATTAAAGGGAAACATACTTCATTTTGAAATATGGCACAATAAAAAGCCATTGAATCCGTTAAAATGGATTAAGAGATAGGAGGGGAACCAATGGACAAAAAAACCAGGATAATCATTGCAATCTTTCTTTTGGCTTTTTTAAGCGTATTTGCTTACATAAAACTGAAAAATAGGAAAGACTCTGATCCATATAAAATGTTTCGCATATTTGCAAAGGTGTACGATATAGTCATTTCAAAGTATGTGGAGCCTGTTGACCAATCAAAATTGATACTTGGAGCATACAGAGGGGGGGTACAAAGCCTCAACCAAAACAACAGTTATATCCCATCAAAACTTATGGACAAGATAAAAGACAGATTTAACATGAAGGGAAGCATAGGGATAAAAGTGACCAAAAAGGGGAACTATGCCCAGGTGGTGTATTCAAATCCGGAAAGTGAAGCCTACAAAGAGGGGATAAAACCGGGCACAATCATAAGAAAGATAAACAGTATGCAGGCTTTCAATATGTCCCTGTACGAATTAGAGGCCATGCTACATGGAAAAATAGGAGAAAAAGTTGCCATAGACTTTTACTCATCAGACTTTTCAAAGGATATTGAAAAACAATTCATCTACAAACAGTACCCTGAGGTGAGTTACAGGATTGAGACAATAGACAGGCAAAAAGTGTTCAAACTTTACGGATTCACAGAGGAATCCTTTAAAGCGCTTAAAGAGTACTTAAAGAACAGCAACATCCCTGTAATTGATATCAGGTACTCTTCCGATGACAATTACAGAGAAATGGTCCAATTTGCCTCTTACCTGAAAAAAAGGCCTGTAACAATTTTAAGAAAGACTAAAGACGGAGAAAAAGAGATCACTTCAAACATCAAATCAAAGTACGAGGATAACAAAATTATCTTTATTGCAACCTCTTCACTCACCATGGATGCTGCAGAGGTTTTTGCAAACACACTGAAGGGAAACAAAAACATCATATTAGTGGGTGGAAAGACTGCAGGACAGGCTTACAAATTCACCACTTTTAAACTTGAAAACGGAGACTACATAAACATTGCAACAGAGGTTTATACCCCCTTAAACAAAAAGGGATTGCTACCCGATTTAAGAAGTTTTGTTGACGACGATGAGATAATAAACACCATTCGCAAATACCTTAAGGAATTGAAATCAAATGGCAAACAGAAAAAAGCGGCTTAAAAGAAAAAAAAAGAAAACCAACATAGCGACAAAACTGATCTTATCTATTCTTTTACTTGCTGTAATTGGTTTATTTTTGCTGTACCTTTTCAACAGGACAAATGGCATAGACATTGAAAAAACCATAATAACCACCTGCAAACAAACCACCAACGGGAAAAAAGTAAAAATACAAAAAGATTTTGACGAAAAGGGAAACCTCCTTTTCAGAGTAAGCATCCCTGTAAACAAAAAGGCACGGTTCAAACAGATCATAGAAACAAAATTAAAAAAGAGATTTCATGTAAAAGAAATAAATGCAGGAAGCAAAACCCTTATTAAAATTGACACAGGCAATGAAATTGTAAAACTCTTAATAATCCCTGAAAAAGCACAGAAAAGAAAAAAGACAAAAACAGTGAAAAAAGAGCCACAATACCAGTACGAAGAGCCAATAAAAGAAGGAAAAACAACTTTAACAGGGAAACCGGAGATAAAGGTAAAAGGCCAACCTCTGCTTGCAATAATAATTGATGATTGCGGAATAGGCCACATGGAAGCATTTAAAAAGGCAATTCAGATACCATATCCAATAACATTTGCAATATTGCCATTTAGAAGATACTCAAAAAAGTGTTCATTTTTGGCCCATGGAAAAGGTTATCAGGTAATTCTTCACATGCCAATGCAACCTGTAAGTTACCCGAAAGCTGACCCCGGCCCCGGAGCAATAATGATCACCGATGGAAAAAAAGAGATAGTTGAAAAACTCTTAAAAGCATTTTCAAACATTGCGTTTGCAAAGGGGTTTAATAATCACATGGGCTCTGCCGTAACACAATCAAGATTTGCAGTAAGGGTAATACTATCTTATGCACACAATCACAATAAATTCTTTATAGACTCAAGAACAACCCCAAAAACAGTGGTGCCTGAAGAGGCTAAAAGACTTAATATAAAGGTATTATCAAGGGATGTATTCCTTGACAATATAATTGAACCTTCACAAATAAAAAAGCAACTTGAAGAAGCGGTAAAAAAAGCGTACAGGCATGGATATGCAATAGCAATCGGGCACAATTACCCCACAACAATAAAAACACTGTCAATTGAAATGCCTCTTCTTGACAAAAAGGTAAACTTTGTCTTTGTGAGGGACATCTACAATGCACTCAAATAAATTTAAAAAGATACTTGAAAACACAAACATAGGCATAATAGAAACAGACGAAAACGGAAAGATTAGATACTTAAATAAAAAGGCAAAAGAGATAACGGGAATAAAAGACAACAACTCCATACCCACCTTTGTCTGGGAAATACTGAAAAAAGGTAAAAAAGAATTTAAAGAAATAATAAAAATGCTTGAGAAAAAACCTGAAGGAATAGAAAGTTATGAAACCAGAATAATCAGTGAAGAAATCAAAAACATCTGGGTTGATATAAGCATAACGCCATACTTTGACAACAATGGATTTCTAATATTCTTCAAAGATGTAACAACAAAGAAAATGCTGGAAGAAAAGGCAAAAGAGACAACCCTTTACCTTAAAAACATATTGAATGACTCTGCTGACGCCATTTTAGGCATAACTCTTGAAAACAGGATATTCCTCTGGAACAGGGGGGCAGAAGAGATATACGGATACAAAGCAGAAGAGGTTTTGGGAAAACACATAAACATTCTCATTCCAGAACACTTAAAAGAGCAAAAAGAGGCAGACAGAATAATAAAAGAGGCATTAAAAAAGGGCTATCTCAAAAATTACATAACCGAAAGAAAAAGAAAAGACGGGACAATAATAAAAGTAAACATAACAAGAACAGCAATAAAAGACGGTGAAGGAAGGATATTTGGTTTCTCTGCCATAGTGAGGGACATAACAGAGCAGGAAAAATTACAGCAAAAATTAATACAATCCGAAAGGCTATCCATAGTTGGCAAAATGGCATCTCAGGTTGCACACGAAATAAGAAATCCACTTGCCTCAATATCTTTAAACCTTGAACTTCTGGAAGAAGAGATTGAAGAAATAGAAATGCCCTCTATTAAAAAAAGAGAGATACTATCACTTCTTAAAACAATAAACTCTGAAGTGAACCATATAAATAACATTACAGACGATTATCTATCCTTTGTAAGAATGCCTGCATTAAATAAAAAGAAGATAAACATACACTCAATTGTTGAAGACATCCACAAATTCCTGAAAAACTCTCTCATTACTGCAAGAATAAAATTTATTCATCATAAAAACAACATACCAGCAATTCTTCTGGATTACAATCAGGCAAGAAGGGCAATATTGAATATAATCAAAAATGCAATGGAGGCCATTGGAAGTAACGGTAAAATAGAGATCTTTTCAAGGTACTACAAAGAGAAAAAAATGGTGTGCCTATACATAAAAGACAACGGTTGCGGTATACCTTCAGACAAAATTGACAAAATATTCGAGCCATTTTATACCACAAAGATGTCTGGAAGCGGACTTGGTATGCACATAACTTACCAGATAATGAAAGAACACGGTGGACAGATAAAGGTAACCTCTGAAGAGGGTAAAGGAACAACAATTGCCCTTTGCTTTCCGGTGGGGGAATAGTATGCTTGCTTATTTAAGAATTAAAAACCTTGCCATTGCAGATGATGTATCAATTGAACTGAAAAATGGATTTACCGTTTTAACAGGGGAAACAGGAGCAGGGAAATCCATAATTGTGGATGCGATAGGGCTTCTATCCGGCACAAGAGCATACAGAGAGCTGATACGTACGGGAGAAGAAAGGGCGGTGGTTGAGGGAATATTTGAAGAACTACCTGACGAAACCAGGCAAATTCTAAAAGAAAACCACATTGACTTTAATACCTCTTTAAATGTCAAAAGGGTTATATTGAAAAACGGTAAAAACCGGGTTTTCTTAAACGATCAGCCATCAACCCTTGCCCTGCTTGAAACCATAGGTAAAAGCCTCGTTGAGATTCACTCCCAAAATGACCAAATCCTGCTTCTAAATGCTGAAAATCATCTCACATACCTTGACATTTACGGAAATCACCATGATTTACTTGGAGAGGTAAAAAGCAAAGCAGAAAAACTGAAAAAAGAACAGGCGGAATTAAAAAAACTCTCCATTGACGAGAGAGAAAAAAATCAAAGAATTGATATGCTAAAATTTCAGATTAAAGAGATAAAAGACATTGGTTTAAAAGAGAATGAAGAGAAAGAACTTGAAGAAAAAAAAATATTTCTTAAAAACATTGAAAAAATAAAAGAGGCAATAGAAAATGCAAATACTGTACTCAATAGCCAGCCTGGTCTTTACCATTACCTTAAAACCCTGTTTCAATCCATTGAAACTCTCAGCAAGTACAATAATAACCTGAAAAATTACATTCCTTTGTTTGAAGACTTTATACAAAACCTGAAAGAACTTGACCTTGAAATCGGGTCAATAGCATTTAACCTTGAGACAGAAGGATCTTCACTTGACGAAATAGAACACAGATTATACCAGATTGAAAAACTCAAAAAAAAGTATGGAGAAACCTACAGAGAGATAATTCAATTTCTTAAAAATGCCGAAAAAGAACTTGCAATGCTTGAAGAAATTGACCTTCAAATCAAAGAACAAAAACATAAGGTTATAACTGCAGCAAGGGATTACATTGAAAGCGCTAAAAAATTGAGTAAAAAAAGGGAAAGAACGGCAAAAAACTTTGAAAAGCAACTTGAAAAGGAACTTAAACAACTTGCAATGAAAAATGTAAAAATTGAATTTAGAATAAACAATCATCTCTTTTCTAAAAAAGAAGAAGAACTCTTAACCCTCACCCCCTCTCCATCGGGAATGGACTACGGAGAGCTTTACTTCTCGCCCAACATTGGAGAAGAACCCAGACCACTTTCAAAGATAGCATCGGGAGGTGAACTTTCAAGAGTAATGCTTGCTATAAAGGTGTTGACAAACGATAACCTGAGCAAGTTAACCGTATTTGACGAAATAGACACAGGAATAGGTGGGGAGACAGCCTTTTACATAGGGGAAAAACTTAAAAGCATAGCAGAACACAGGCAGGTACTGTGCGTAACCCACCTCCCCCAAATAGCGTCAAAAGCAGACAACCACTTTGTGGTAAAAAAGATTGTGTTTGAAGATAGGACAAAAACAATGGTAGAATTACTAAATAGAGAGCAGAGAATAAAAGAAATAGCAAGAATGCTTGGTGGAGAAAGGTTGACAAAAGCATCTTTAAAACATGCAGAAGAATTATTAGGGGGGTAAGATGAAAAAAGCCTTTTGCGTTCTTTCAATCATTGTACTCGTGATGTTAATAATACTTTCTGTTTTCTCCCTGAAAACAGTACAAGTTGGGGAGGTTGGGGTAAAAACAAGGCTTCTTCCTTTAACAGGGAAAACAGGAATAAGCAAAAAGACTTTGAAAACTGGACTCTATTTTATTATCCCCTTTGCAGAAAAACTTGATACCTTCAACACAAGGGTACAAAAACTTGACTTCGTTGCCCCGGAAAATCTCAAAAGAAAAAAGAATGACCACAACATATATGTTCAAACAAGTGATGGAACCTTTGTCTATGTTGATGCGACCCTGATCTTCAGAATAGACCCTGACAATGCCTATAAAACCCTCTCCACCCTCGGGCACGCTTATGTGGATAAAAAAGTCAAACCAGAATTTATAAGCGTGCTAAAGGCAAAATTGGGGGAACTGAAAGCAGAGGATTTTTTTCACCCCTCAATAAGGGAAGGAAAAGTAAAAGAAGCATTAGAGGAATTAAACACAAGGCTTAAGGCAAACGGTATCAAGGCAGTTAACATACTCATCAGAGATTACTTTTACTCAAACGACTATGAAAATGCCATAAAAGAAAAAAAGATAGCAGATCAAATGAAACTTCTAAACAGGGTAAAAACAGATGTTGCCAAAAAATATGCAGAGATGAAAAAAACTGAGAGTTTTGGAGATGCTCTTGCGAAAGTTGAAATAGAAAGGGGAAACGCAGAGGCAAAAAAGATTATTGCAGACGGAGAAAACTACCTTAAAATCAAACAGGCTGAAGCAAAAAAACTTATAGAAACCGCAAAAGCAAAGGGAGATGCCCTGATAGAAAAGGCATTTACAGGTCAGGGGGGTAAAAACATAGTCGGGCTGCAAATGGCTGATGTACTTAAAGGACTTGACAGGATAATAATTCAATCAGGTGGGAAAAATGGAGTAAACCCCCTTGATGTTAATTCTCTGTTAAAACTCAGTGGAGTGAAAAAATGAAAAAGTTACTTTACTTCTTTATAGTTCTTGCAATCGTTGCATTATACCTTTACACCTGCTCAATTCATGTTGACACAGACGAGGTGGGAGTCAAGGTTATTTACTTCAACCCATTTGGAAAAACGGGCGTGGTGAGCAAAACATACAACACTGGATATCATTTTTTTCTTCCCCCATTTACGGGATTTACGAAAGTAAAAAAAACAGAGCAAAAACTTGAGATGATAGCAACGCACAAAAAGGGCGACAAATGGATCGGGAACGATCTTAAACTAAAAACCTCCGGGGGCAACGATGTTTGGGTTGACCTTATTGTCACTTGGAAAATT
This sequence comes from Acidobacteriota bacterium, assembly GCA_026986725.1. GTDB lineage: Bacteria > Acidobacteriota > Holophagae > Thermotomaculales > Thermotomaculaceae > Thermotomaculum. Next base: position 29,905 of record JALSOA010000061.1, on the reverse strand, counting down.
AACCCAGCAAAAGCCTATCTATGTGTGGCAAATGTCGGGGAAAACATATCAAAAATCCAAAACACAATTATAAAACCTATCACAAGGTCTGTGCTTAGATTTTATCTCGGACAGCTCACGAGTGAAGAATTTTATGAAGCCAAAAAAAGGGAAAATGCCGTAAAAAAAGCAAAAGAATCATTGAATAAAAAACTTGAAAACTCAGGGCTTGAAATAACAGACATACTTTTAAAGGATTACAGGTTTAACTCAAGGTATCAAAAGGCAATTGAAGAAAGAAAGATATATGAGCAAAAAGCACTTGAATATGTGGCATTAACAAAAGCAGCACAGGAAGATGCAAACAGAAAGAAGTTTGAGGCACAGGCAAAAGCAAACAAAGAGATTGAAAAGGCAAAGGGTATTTACCAGCAATCAAAATTAAAAGGAGATGCAATACTATACGCTGCAAAAAAGAATGCTGAAGCACTATTTGCCCTCAAAAAGGCAGAAGCAGAGGCTTTAATGGAACTCAACCGTGCTTTAAGCGGACCTGGTGGTATCAACCTTGTTGCAGACAGACTCATAAAAAGCCTCAAAGGCAAAAAGATTATTATTGTTCCAGTTTCTGATAATGGTACCGTTTCATTCGTTGATGTAAACTCGTTACTTAAAAACTTGGTTGCATCAAAAGTTGTTAACCACATTGAGAAAAAAGAAGAAAACAAAACCAAAAAGGGAGAAAGAAAAAAGTAATGTGTGTTAAGGCTGTTTATCCCGGTTCATTTGACCCCATTACCTTCGGTCACATTGATATAATTGAAAGGGGGCTCAAACTTTTTGACAAAATAGTTGTTGCAATCCTGATAAACCCTGCAAAAACTCCTCTTTTCACAGTGCAAGAGAGGATTGAAATGATAAGAGAATCCATAAAACATCTTCCTGAAGAAAAAATTGAGGTTTCAAGTTTCACAGGGCTTTTAGTTGACTATGTAAAAACAATAAAAGCAAAAGCAATATTAAGAGGGATCCGGGCTATCTCCGACTTTGAATACGAATTTCAAATGGCTTTAACAAACAGAAAACTCTTAAAAGATGTAGACACTGTGTTTATGATGCCTGACGAAAGATTCTCATACCTTTCTGCAAACCTGGTAAGAGAAGTTGCCACCTTCGGAGGGGACATTTCCCACTTTGTTCCATCACATGTTGAAAAAAAATTGAAAGAAAAATTTTTAAAAGGGGACTGAGATGCTTGACATAATAGAAATAGCAAAACATTCGGGGCTCGTTTCAAGGTTTGTAATACTTGTACTGTTAATCCTGTCAATAGGCTCATGGAAAATAATCATCCAGAAGCTCCTCCAATTCAAAAAGGCAAGAAAACAATCCATCGCTTTTTTAAGGATATTCAGAACCTCAAACAAATTCAACGAGATAAGAGAGGCCTGTAAGCCATTCATATACAGTCCACAGGCGGGACTCTTTATAGCAGGTTTTTCCGAACTATCATTCCAGTTAAAAACCCAGACAAACATAAGTGGAAAACCAAAAATAAAAAGCCTTGACTCCATAGCAAGGGTTTTGGACAGAGCAAAGATAGTTGAAATAGGGAGGTTTGAAAAATCCCTTAATTTCCTTGCAACAACGGCTGCAGCAGCACCATTTGTTGGACTATTCGGCACAGTCTGGGGGATAATAGATGCTTTTGAGTCAATAAGCGTGCACCAGAGTGCTTCACTGGTTGCCGTTGCTCCCGGCATTGCGGAAGCACTTATCACAACTGCAGCAGGGTTGATAGTTGCAATTCCTGCATTATGGGGATACAACCACTTTGTTAATCAAATAAAAGACATATCCGCTGAAATTGAAGACTTTACCCTTGAATTTTTAGGGATAGTGGAAAGGAATTTTTCATAAATGAAGGCAACTCCAGACAGCAACAGAGGAAGACAACTTGCAGAGATAAATGTAACACCCCTGGTTGATGTTGTTCTTGTACTCCTCATAATCTTTATGGTTGCAGCACCAATGATGAAAAGCGGAATAGACATAAACCTACCAAAAACCACGACAGGAAAACCCCTTGAAGAAAACAAGGTTGTCATTACCCTAACAAAAAATGGGGAGATCTTCATAAACAACAAACAGATCCATCGGGGGATATTTGAAGAAAAAATAAAAAAGATGGCGAAAATGGTAAACGGAGTTTACCTTCAGGCGGACAGCGAGGTTTCTTACGGGAAAGTTATAAGGATAATCTCAGCGCTTAAAAAAAACGGAATAGAAAATGTCTCTCTGGTGGTAAACCCTGTAGAAGAAAAAAATGGCAAAGTTAGCAATTAATATTCTAATTGACAACAGAAAGAAAATTGACAGGGACAAAAAGGCATATTCAATAATTTCCCTTTTAATACACATTCTTTTAATTGTATCTCTTTTCTTTTATGCCTCGTACTCAAGGTACAAAAGAACAAAAAAACCTTATGTTTACAGGGTTGCCCTTGTTACCCTTCCATCCACATCCTCAGGTATAGGGAAGGAGCAAAAGGTAACTTTAAACTCCAGCAAGCATAAAAACATCACCCCCTCAAAACAAAAAAAGGCAACCAGCACAAAGAAAAAAGAAATAAAGGGAATAAACACAGGTACAAAAAAAGAAAAAAAGGAAAAAAACAAAAAAACCAACCCTGTCAGGGGAAAGAGAAAGGGTAAGAACACCAGTAACAATTCAAACACACAAAAGATCGGTTTTTCTTCACCTGCATCTTCAATAATGGATCTTGACACAACTGGTTTTGAATATTCATACTACCTTGCAATAATCAGGGACAGGATAGGGAACAACTGGGTTAGAACATACACAGGAACAGGAAAGGTCAAGGTGTACTTCAAGGTAATGAAAAACGGGGAGATAAGGGACGCCAGAGTTGAAATCTCAAGCGGAAACCCCGGGCTTGATAGACTCGCTATCGAGGCTGTCCTCAAATCAAATCCTCTTCCTCCCCTTCCTGAAAACTTTAAAGAAAACTATATTGGCATTCATATCTGGTTTAACTACGAGGAGTAAAATATGAAAAAGATAACCTTTGCATCAATCTTTTTGATTCTCTACTTTCTACCTGCACTCTGTCAACAGGAATTTGAAATAAACCTCTCTGCAAAAGGGTACTCTCTAATCAATATTGCAGTTGACAGATTTAAAGGCAACTACCCTCAAAAAGAAAAATTAAGAAAACTTCTGATAAAGGACCTGAAATTATCGGGGGTATTCTCACCTGTAAGCGACAAGGCAATTGACCTTGTAAGTGAAGAAAAACAAGACAGGTGCAAAAAGTTTCTCCTTATTGAAGCAAAAATCCTCGTTGAAGTAACAATAAAAATAAACAACGAAAAACTTGAACTCAGCGGTAAAGTCACAGACCTTGAAGCGTGCAAAGAGATATTTAAAAGAAAGTACAAAGGAGAGCAGGAATCTTACAGGGAAATCGTCCACAGTTTTGCTGACGACATAGTTTATGCTTTTACAGGCACAAGAGGTATATCAACAACAAAGATAGCCTTTGTTTCCAATAGAACAGGCAACAGAGAAATATTTATAATGGATTACAACGGAGAAAACATAAAACAATTAACGAGGTTGAAGTCAACAACCCTTTTCCCGGCAATATCTCCTGACAGAAGCATAATCGCATTTACATCTTACAGAGACAAAAACCCGGATCTGTTTCTTTACTTTTTAAACGGGAAAATAAAAAGGATCTACCATGCAGATGGAATAGGCTCAGCCCCAGACTTCTCACCTGACGGCAAACTGCTTGTTTTTTCTGCATCCAAAAACGGAAACACAGATATATTCCTGTACCACATTGATACCGGAGAAATGGACAGACTTACATCAAGTACTGCGATAGATACCTCCCCAAGGTTTTCTCCGGGAGGCAAAGCAATTGTGTTCACCTCTGACAGGTACGGGTACCCCCAGATATACACAATGACGGTTGAAGGACTTAACATAACGAGGCTGGGCACAATAGGAACCTACAATGACCAACCATGCTGGTCTCCCGACGGGAAATACATTGCTTACTCGTCAATGCAAAACAACAGATTTGAAATCTTTTTATACGAAATAACAACAGGGAGAAACATTCAATTAACATACAATATGGGCTCTTGTGAAAATCCTGTCTTTTCCCCGGATTCAAGAAGGATAGCGTTTCAATCAAACAGAAACGGCAAATACCAGATTTACTCAATAAATATAAATGGGACAAACCTTGTACAATTGACATTTAAAGGCAACAATACCTGTCCATATTGGGTTAAATAAATTCTACAATAGGACTGTTTTGACTATTTAAATGTGATATTTTTCTTTTTTACCCTTTTGTTTTAAATAAAAATTTGATATTTTTAAAAAGGATCAAGTTAAAAAATCAGAGAGGTGAACCATGTATCTGATTAAAGACATTGAAGAGATAGCACCAAAAATAAAAAAAATGGTACTTAAAGCCCCTTTGCTTGCAAAGAAGCACAGGGCAGGGCAATTCGTGATGGTAATTAACACAGAAAAAGGTGAAAGGATCCCCCTTACAATTGCCGATAAAAACCCGGAAAAAGGAGAAATAACCCTTATCTTTCAGGAAATTGGAAAATCGACAATGGAAATGGGATTAAGAACAAAAGGGGAACATGTATACGATGTTGTGGGACCACTCGGGAAGCCCACCCACATTGAGAAATACGGAACTGTTGTCTGCATCGGGGGAGGAGTTGGCACCGCCCCCCTTTACCCAATTGCCAAAAAGATGAAAGAGGTGGGAAACCACATCATTACAATCCTTGGAGCAAGAAACAAAGACCTGTTTATACTTGAAAAAGAGATGAAGGCTTTAAGCGATGAATTCTACCAGACAACAGACGATGGAACAAAGGGAAGACACGGTCTTGTCACCGATGAACTAAAAAGGCTTATAGAGGAAGGAAGAGAAATTGATCTCGTTCTTGCTATCGGACCGGCAATAATGATGAAATTCGTATCCCTTCTTACAAAAGAACACAACATACCCACAATGGTAAGTTTAAACTCAATAATGGTTGATGGAACAGGAATGTGCGGAGCATGCAGAGTGTCTGTCGGGGGAATCACAAAATTTGTTTGCGTTGATGGCCCTGAATTTGATGGTCACAAGGTAAACTTTGACGAACTATTGAAGAGACAGGCAATGTACAAAGACATGGAAGAAATGGCATTAAAAAAGTTTTTAGAAGAGTTAAGAGAAAAAGAGCCATGCGGAGGACACCATGCCTGACAGGAAGTGGATACCACAACCCAAAAAACCAAGAACCCCAATCCCTGAACAAAAACCCGAAGAGAGAAGAAAAAACTTTAAAGAGGTTGCGCTGGGTTACACAGAAGAACTTGCAATTGAAGAAGCATACAGGTGTCTTCAATGCAAAAACCCTCTTTGCATTGAAGGATGTCCCGTTGGGATAGACATACCAGGATTTATAAGACATATTGGAGAGGGAAGATTTGAAGAGGCTTACTATACCCTTAAAAAATACAACTCACTTCCCGCTATATGCGGAAGGGTCTGCCCTCAGGAAGATCAGTGTGAAGAGAAGTGCATTATGGGTAAAAGATTTAAACCTGTTGCAATAGGAAGGCTTGAAAGATTTGCAGCCGACTGGTTTATTCAAAGCGGGAAAAAAGAAAGATATGAAATTGAGCCTCCCACAGGAAAAAAGGTTGCAATAATAGGGTCTGGCCCGGCAGGTTTAACCTGTGCAGGGGAACTCGCCAAAAAAGGTCATAAAATAGTGATATTTGAGGCCCTGCATAAACCGGGAGGTGTTCTGGTTTACGGTATCCCAGAATTCAGGCTTCCAAAGAAAATAGTGGAAGTTGAAGTTGAGAAACTTAAAGAGATGGGTGTTGAAATAAAAACCTCTGCAATTATCGGGAAGCTATACACAATTGACGAACTTCTAAAAGAAGAGAGTTTTGACGCAGTATTTATAGGGACAGGGGCAGGGCTTCCATACTTTATGGGTATAAAAGGCGAAAACCTCAATGGAGTGTACTCTGCCAATGAATTTCTAACAAGGGTAAACCTCATGAAAGCCTATATGTTCCCCGAGGCGGACACTCCGGTAAAGATAGGAGAAAGGGTTGCAGTTATAGGTGGGGGAAACACTGCCATGGATGCCATAAGAACAGCAATAAGGCTTGGAGCAAAAGAAGCGTACATTATTTACAGAAGAAGTGAAAAGGAATTGCCTGCAAGGGAAGAGGAAATTCACCACGCAAAAGAAGAAGGGGTTATCTTAAAACTTCTTACAAACCCTGTTGAAATAATTGGAGATAAAAACGGATGGGTAAAAGCATTAAAGTGTATAAAAATGAAGTTAGGAGAGCCAGATGACAGCGGGAGAAGAAGACCAATACCAATTGAAGGAAGCGAGTTTGAATTCCCGGTTGACACCGTTATTATGGCAATAGGTCAGGGTCCAAACCCACTTATTCAGGAAACCCAGCCTGACATTGAAGTGAAAAAATGGGGGATTATAAAGATCGACGAAGAGGGCAGAACAAGCAAAAAGGGTGTATTTGCTGGGGGGGACATCGTTACAGGTGGAGCAACGGTAATACTTGCAATGGGCCAGGGGAAAAGAGCTGCAGCATCAATCGACAGATACCTTAAAACCGGTGAATGGAAATAAAAAAAGGGGCAAAAGCCCCCTTCTTCTCCTACCTTCTCCTGTTCACCCTATGGGAGGAATGGGAGGAGTAGGTGCGAGGAGAAATCCTTATATAGCGATGACTGTTTCCTCGAAAATGTTGAGATGAGCCCACTTTTTTAAACCCTCTATTTGAATAGGTATTATGGGTATTAGATGAAGAGGAGTAAATGGGTCTTCTGTCCTTTACAACTGGAATTGTATGGTACCTCTCTCCACTTTCGCTCTGCCTGTAACTTATAGAAGGGGAGTGAACTTTATTTCCTGTGGCTCTACCTTCAGAATACCCTGCACCACCTCTACTTCTCCCACTTCTTATAACACGAGAAGACGAAGTATTGTGTGCAACATTTCCCCCAAACCTGTTACCTCTATTTCCCTCACTTCTAATAACATGGGAATAACCATTACCATTCCCTCTCTCCCTTCTATCAATAGTTCTCCTTCTTACTATAGTTCTGTTCCTTTCAATACCTTGTCTCTCACGGGGTACTATAACTTCCAAGTTACCCCTTCCTTCTCTTGAAACGCCTGTTCTTCCATTATTTCCTCGTACCCCCGAGTACAACTCTCTTCTATCTCTTACCCTACCAATATCCGTTCTTCTATCCCTTTCTCCTGCCCTGTTTCTCAATTCCACCAGCCTTCTTAAAACAATCTCCCTCGTCACAGGTTTTCTTACCGCCCTGACTATTGCTTCTCTCGGATTTTTTCTTAAAACAATAGGATCAGGTAAAATCGGCCTTTTTACGGTCACTATCCTTCTATTTGAAGGAATAGGTGAAACACTGTACCTTCCACCCCTGTAAAATCTTCTAATAGGAGCATAAACGATCCTTCTTCTTCCCCTTACATGGTATGCAACAACCCTTCCCCTGTAATAGTAACAGGGATACCAGCCTATATAATCATCCCAGTATGCCCAGGTCACCCATGCAGGAGAGTACCAAATATCAGGAACCCAGACCCAGCCAAAAGAAACCGAAAACCTCCAGTATCCATAATGGAAAGGAGCATAACCCCATGGGTAATAAGAAACCCAGGTCATCCCGAACGGAGACCATACCCATCTTCCATAAGAATAAGGTACCCAATCAACATCAACTATGTAAGGTCGCCAAACATAAACATCAAAATCATCGTCATAAACCCATGTCCCATAAGAATCCAGCTCATATACATAACTCCTTATCTCAACCGGCACATACCTTTCACTTACCACAACCTTTCTCCTGTAAGAATTTGCAGCCCACAGGTCGAAATCGTCTCTGTCAAAGGTGTTAAACACAAACTTTTGAATAGCACCGCTGGAGTTAACAATAGCCTCTTCACCTGACCTTACAATGGTTGCGCCATTACTTACATCCACTTCAATCTTACCACTAACAACCTTTACATCTGTCTCATAGGAATTCCTGTCAATTCTGTACTGACCATGTGAAAGAAGAAACATGGTCCCTTCTTCTGTGTCAATCCTGTATGTTCTGTCCCCAAACTGGTCGGTATCCTCAACATCAAAGTAAATTCTCCCACTCCATAATCTCACTATCATAGCAAAACTTTCCTTACTTCCATCTATTTCAAGAAACTCAATCTTGGTGTCCTCCCCAATCTTCAACAATGTTCCGTCTATAAATTGAACAACTGCTCTGCTATCTGGAGAGGTTTTCAAAACATCAAGGGGGTTTAAAGGAAGATTTGTTTCAGCCTTTTCCAGTTTATAGGAATCTCTGTAAACATTAACTGTACCCTCAACATGAGCAAGTCTTGCAAAAGATGCACCTATTCCGTACATCCTCGGGTCGTTTGAGGTATTATTTGCATATGTAATTGATGTGGTTATTAAAACCAATATTATGAAAATAACCCTTTTCATCTTAAACCCCCAGAAATAATTTCTCATAAAATTTAAATGCAAAAACAATGCCATTTTTTTGTTTTTTTTATTGACTTTATAGGCAAAACTATATATTATAGGTATGACTATAAAGGAGGTCCCATGGAAGACAAACTATCAAAAAGTCTGGAGGATTACATTGAGGCAATCCTGATAATAAAAAGACAGAAAGGAGAGGTCAGAGTAAAAGACCTCATGGATTTTTTCAATTACAAAGTTTCCTCTGTAAATCAGGCAATTAAACAATTAAAAGCAAAAAGTTTGGTACAACATGAAAGCTACGGGACTGTGAAATTGACCGAAGAGGGGAAATCAATTGCAAAAAGAATCTATAAAAAACACATTGCACTTGTGAACTTTCTGAAAAATATACTCGGGATTGAAGAAAACATTGCAGAACACGATGCCTGCTCGTTTGAACATTATATCCATGAAGAAACCTACAAAAAGTTTAAAAAATTAACAAAATTTTTTGAGAAAAACCCTGATTGCCTTAATTCACTGAAAGATTTTATAGGAGAAATAGGAGAAGGAGAATGAATGAGTTAATTCTTGTTGGACAGCCAAACAGCGGTAAAAGTACATTCTTCAATGCACTTTCAGGGTACAAGGCTTTAACCGGTAACTTTCCTGGAGCAACAGTCTCATACCAGGAAGGGGAATTAAACCTATTTGGGAGGATATACAAAATTGTTGACCTTCCCGGGACATACTCACTAATCCCCCAGGATAGGGCGGAATTAGAGGCCAAAAAATTTCTGGTGAAACATAAAGAAGCCAGAATTATTGATATTGTTGACTCCTCAGTGCTTGCAAGAAGCCTTGAATTGACAATAGAGTTAATTGAATTACAAAGACCCATGGTTGTGGCTCTTAACATGATTGATGTTGCAAAGAGAAAAGGATTGCAAATCGATCATCAAAAACTTTCCACGCTCCTTGATATTCCCTGTATCCCCACCTCTGCAAAAAGAGGGAAAGGGGCAATCGAAGTAATTAGAGCAAGCAACAAAAACAAAGTGCCTGAGAAATCTGTAACCTTAAAGTTTCAAAAGGATGTTGAAGAAGTAATTAAAAGTCTCGCAAAAAAAGTACCTGAAAATCTTGAGAAAAAACTATCCATCCCCGCAAGAACAATTGCAATAAGACTTATAGAAGAGGACAAATATTATCTTGATGCCATTCAGAGAGAATTTGATTTTCTATTAAATGAGGCAGAAAAAGCAAGAAAAATTCTCGAAAAAAAGCACGACAAAGATGCAAAGTTCGTAATAGCTGCAGAAAGGCATAACCTTGCTATGGAGATCTTTGAACAGGTTACAACTTTCACCGGAGTAAAACAAACGGAATCGTTAGGAGAAAAAATAGACGACATTGTTCTCCATCCCCTCTGGGGCTATATCATTCTCATTGCCGTTTTCTATGGGTTATTTTCAATAATATTTAACCTTGGAAGTCACTTTGAAAACATTATTGTTTCTCAATTTGATTCTTTAAGCAAACTCATAGAAAGCAGAGTCTCTGATAAAATTTTTTCTCTAATCCTGATTGGTCTCTCCCAGGGAGTGGGGGGGGCACTCGGGATAGCCCTGCCTTACATTATACCCTTCCTCATTGGCTTGGCAATACTTGAAGACACCGGGTACATGGCAAGAATCGCATTCCTTGCAGACTCAATTATGCACAAAATAGGTCTGCATGGAAAGGCTGTTGTTTCCTTTGTGTTAGGTTACGGCTGTTCAATCCCGGCTGTTATGGCTGCAAGGAACCTTGAAAACACAAGGGACAGAATAATTACAGCTGCTCTATCGGTTCTCATTCCATGTTCTGCAAGAACTGTTATAATATTTGGACTTGTTGGATTTTACATAGGGAAGTGGTACGCCATTTCGCTCTATATAGTTAATGTTTTAGTTATTGGTTTGATAGGAAGAATCTTAACCAGAATTGATAAAAAGGTCGTACCGGGTCTTGTGCTTGAGATCCCAGAATACCACCTGCCTGTTGTAAAAAATGTCCTTATCAAAACATGGATAAGAATAAAAGACTTCATAACAGTAGTTCTTCCACTTCTAATTGCGGGAAGCATAGTTATGGTTTTTTTAGAGCATTACTCAATAGACAGCATAATTAACTCAGGACTGAAACCATTAACAGTCTTTATTTTAGGACTTCCTGAAAAAGTTGGAACAACCCTGATATTCGGCATATTCAAAAAAGAGCTGAGCCTCATGATGCTTTTTCAGGCTTTTGGAACTGATAATCTATCAAAAGTAATGACCCATAGTCAAATGTTTGTGTATGCAGTTTTCACCCTCTTTTACATCCCCTGCATCTCAACAATACCCGTTTTATACAGGGAAACTGGCAAAAAGGTGACCTTTTATGTAATAACAGGGACCCTGCTCCTTGCAACCACTCTCTCAATTCTGGCAAGATTTGTTGGAATCATCTTATTTTAAATTTTAAAGGAGGAGTTATGAAGCTTATTGAAACATCAATGGATCAACAAGTAACAGTTAAAGGTTTTACAGGTGGTTCAAATCTCGTCTCCAAATTGTACAAACTCGGAATAAAGGAAGGGGTAAGTGTTAAAATAAAAAAGAAAAGCAATATATGCCCTATACTTCTTGAAATAAACGGAAGTACGGTGGCGATAGGAAGGGGTATGGCTGCCAAAATAATTGTTGAGGAAGAAAAAGAATGAAACACATCTTTGGTCCCGTTCCTTCAAGAAGATTCGGAAGGTCTCTTGGGATAGACCTTTTTCCTGAAAAAAAACAATGTACATTCAATTGCATTTACTGTGAGGTTGGAAACGGAAAACCTGTAAAGGATCTGGTAAACTTTGATTATCAATTGGTAATTGAAGAATTAAAAAGATGGTTGACGGAAAACCAGACCAATCCCCCTGACTTCATCACTTTTGCAGGAAGCGGAGAACCCACCCTTTACATTCAACTGGGGCAACTAATTGAAAAGATAAAAGAGATAACCGACATCCCGGTTGTTGTTCTGACAAATGGTTCGCTATTCTTTTTAAAAGAGGTAAGGAGAAATTGCAAAAGATGCGATTACCTTGTTCCATCCCTTGATGCAGGATGCAAAGAAACATTTTTAAAGATAAACAGGCCTCACAGAGAGTTTGCTGATTATGAGAGATATGTTCAGGGTTTAATTGAAATGAGAAATGAATTTAAGGGACATTATCTTCTTGAGGTTCTTCTTGTTGAAGGAATAAACACAGATGAAAAAGAGTTCTACCTTTTAAAAGAAAAGATAGATATGATTAAACCTGACAGAGTACAGATAAACACTGTATTCAGGCCACCAGCAGAAGGCTTCGCTCACAGCGTTGACGAAAAAACAATCCTGAAATTCAAAGAGATTATTGGAGAGAAAGCCGAACCTGTAAAATATTATTCAAAAAAAGGCAAGAGGATTGCCACTTTGAAAGGAACACTTCTTGAAGATGTTGTATTAAAGATAGTCGGCATAAGGCCATGCACTCTGAAAGAGCTCTCTTTAAGCCTTTCTATTGAAGAAAAAACCCTTGAAAAGGCAATAGAAAAACTGAAAGAAAAGGACAAAATTGAATTATTGAACTTTAAAGAGGAAACCCATATTAAAAAGAAATCCTAATCATTATCCCTGTACACCTTACAGGTATTGTCAACTCATGTTGGTTTACCGGAGAGAATTGAAACCACTTTCCAGAAAACAAACCAACCAACGGCTATAGTAAGGATACTTTCGATAAAATCCATTTAACCTCCTTAAAACAATTATACTTTAAAACAAAAAAATTTTTTTCTTTAATTCAATTGAGGTAAACTTTAAGTATGAAGAGATGTACGGCAATTGTCTTTTTCTGCATCCTGTCTTTTATTATGTATGGCGAAAACCTGTCTTTTACAGTTTTACACTCCCCTGAATTAACCTCAAAGTACTCAGGAATAATAATTATCCCCTCACAGTCCACACCCTATGAATTCACGGGATACATAGAAGAAAAAATAAGAGAGAAAGGGATCACAATAATAAACAGGGAAGGGTTTTCAGATTTTTTAAAAAGGAAGGGTATAGGAGTAAAAAGCATAAGTGAAATGGATTTAATAAAAATTTACAAAGCATACGGCAACATTTTCATACTATTTCTTAACCTGAAAAAACTTACTGTAAAGAAAAAAGAAGTACAGGCTCCATGCAAAGAGGGACAAATCGCATTTGACATACAGGTGTTTCATTCAAGAGATGGTATGGTTTTGAAAAACAAAAGCGTTGAATACAGGGTATCAATTTGTTCAAAAACCCCTCTTTTTCCTGAAACCAAAAAAGTTGTCAGGGTCCTGTTTGAAAACTCAGTTAAAGAAATATTAAAAGAGTTTCTGCCCTGGAAAGAAAAATGGATATTGAAAATAAACAAATGCACCTGCAACTGTCCAGATATCATTTCAAAAATTAAAAAAGGAAAACTGCGGCTTGTAAAGAGAGAGGTGGAAAAAAGCAAATGTATATCAAAAAACCCATACTTCAAAAACACCCTGCTTGGAATTATTGCATTGGTTAACGGAGAAAGAAACAAAGCAATTCAACGCCTTCAACTTGCATCAAAAGAAAAAAACAGTGATCAATTGAAAGGGATAATACAGAGAGTATCGTCCTCAGATTTTAGTACGGTAATAGCAATTTCTCTTGCAATAGAGAAAAACAGAATAGGCCCTCTCAAAAAACAGACGACTTCTTTAGGACAGTACAAAAACAGTGCAGACATACTTCTTGAAAAACTTGCAAACCTCGAAAATCTATACAAACAGGGAAAGATAACAAAAGAAAAATACATGGAAATGAAGTACAAACTAATAGAGCAATTTTAGGAGGTAAAATGGAGGTATATGGTATTTTTGGAAGAGATAGAATAGAACTGTTTGAAACAATGGGATCTGAACTCGCCTTTGTACACAGAATAGAAAAGGTGCACTTCCACCAAAAAAGCAATTATCAGGATATCCTTGTTGGAGAAAATAAACTGCACGGCAAAATGTTAATCCTTGACAATGTTTTCAATGTTTCAGAGTTAATGGAGGCATACTACCATGAGCCAATGGCACATATTCCAGTTGCTCTCACAAACAAAGAAAACATCAATGCCCTGATAATCGGTGGGGGAGATTTCGGTGTTGCATACCACATGTTAAAGCACAAAAACATTAAGAAATTGACCATGTGTGAAATAGACAGAATGGTAACCGATGTTTGCCTTAAACACTTTCCATGGGGACACAAATGTTTAAATGACCCAAGATTTAACCTTATTATAGAAAACGGGTTTAAATACCTTGACTCATTAGAACCTGAATCAATTGATATTATAAGCATTGACTCAACAGACCCCTTTGACAAAGCAGGAATTCTAATATCGGAAGAGTTTTACTCAAAATTAAAAAGGGTGCTTAAACAAAATGGGATAGTAATTCAACTTATATCTGACTTTCACATCTATGGAGAATGCTATTCCTATGTACTTCCAAGGATTCAAAAACACTTTAGAGGTGTCAAAGTTATTGCAGTCCCAGTGGCATTTTACATAACAGGCTACACGGGAATGGTACTCTTCTCAAAAGAGATTGAATCCTTAACCCCTCAAAATATCCCGGAGGGATTCGTTTCAAGGATTGAAGGGGTTAAAACATTAACCGAAGAAAATATAAAAGCGTTTATGGCGCTCCCCCCTGTTCTTAAAACCTATGTTAAAAAAATATTGAAAGAATAAAGAAGATGTACAGCACCCTCATTATCGGCACAGGGATAAGCGGATTAAGCCTTGCATATCTCCTCGCAAAAAAAGGACAAAGGGTTTGTTTAATAACAAAGGAAGAATCCGCAAAAAAATCAAACACCTTTTACGCACAGGGCGGAATAGTTTTCAAAGGGGAAAAAGATTCTCCATCACTTCTTCTTAAAGATATCCTGAAAGCAGGAGGAGAACTGGTAAACAAAAGCATTGCAAAGAAGATTTCAAAGATAGGGCCACATCTTGTTGAAGAATTTTTAATAAAAGAAATTGGTGTAAGGTTTAACAAAGAAAATGGGAAATTCTGCTTCACAAAAGAGGGAGCACACTCAGTTCAACGGATACTCTTCAGAAAAGACTACACAGGAAGAGAAATAGAAGAAAGGCTTTTAAACAGGGTAAAAGAAAACAAAAACATTGACATAAGAACAAACCTTATGACAATAGAATTTATAGTAAACACATATCACTCAAAAGACCCTCAAGAAAGGTACAAAGCAAAAGAGGTATTCGGCGTTTACGCTTTCAACATTAAAGAAAAAAAAGTGGAAAAAATCTTTGCTCACAATACAGTTATTGCTACAGGAGGGATAGGATACCTGTACAAACACACCACAAACCCTGACTGTGCCACTGGAGACGGAATTGCAATGGCCTTAAGGGCTGGGGCAGGCGTTTTAAATGCAGAGTTTATACAATTTCACCCAACAACACTTTACCTTCCACACTCAAATGAAAGATTTTTGATCTCTGAATCAGTAAGGGGTGAAGGAGGAATAATTGTTAACAAAAAGGGAGAGGACATAATAAAAAAACAGCACCCTCTTGGCTCACTTGCTCCAAGGGACATTGTATCCAGATCAATATTTGATTACCTCACAAAAACAAAAGAACCCTGTGTCTATCTTGACCTTTCAGAGGTAAAAAAAAGGTACTCTATAAAAGACAGATTCCCCCAGATATACGAAAAATGCCTGGAAAGGGGGATAGACATTGAGCATCAACCAGTTCCGATAATCCCTGCTGCCCACTATTTCTGCGGAGGCATAAAAACAAATCTTAATGGAGAAACAGAAATTAAAAGATTATACGCAATAGGGGAATGTGCCTGTACAGGATTACACGGTGCAAATAGACTTGCATCAACCTCACTGCTCGAAGGGTGCACAATGGCCTATCTTTGCTCCTTAAAACTGAACAATAGCGTCCAGAAAATCTCTCCAAAAAGATTAAAAAGCATCTCTGACTGGTATCAACCGGATGGTTCAAGCGCCGACCCGCTTCTAATTGAAGGGGACATTGAAAACCTGAGAAACCTGATGTGGAACTATGCAGGGATAATTCGTTCACGAAAAAGACTGAAAAGGTTAACCAAAGACCTTTCTTATCTATTTAACACTACAGAGGAGTTTTACAGGGAGAACAGACTCTCAAAAAGGCTGATTGAACTCAGAAACATGATAACTGTTTCGAGAGAAATTGCCATACAATCATTTAGAAATAAAAAAAGTATTGGTTGCCATTACATAACCGAATAAAGGGGGAAACCATGAAAGCACTGAGTTTAATCTCATTTTGTCTTCTTTCTTTAAGTTTAATTGCGGGCCAGAGTGTAAGAAAACCATTTGATGATGTTTCCTATGCCTGGAAAGAGATTCAGATTGAAAAACTCATTGAAACTGTAAACAAAATGGGGATAAAATACAATAGAGTTGATGGGAACATTACCGCAGCAATCTTTCCCCATGATGATCACCTTTACTCTGGATTTACTGTTAATGCACTCGTATCCCAGATTAAAAAGAAAAAACTTGCCATAATTTTCGGGGTAACCCATAAAACCCCTATAAAGATTGGAGGTAAGATAAGTGATGTTATCATTCTCGATAATTACGCCTATTGGTACTCTCCCTACCAAAACATCAAGGTATCATCATTAAGAGAATTTGTAAAAGAAAACCTCAAAGAAAAATACTATATTGTTAGTAATACATATCACTCCTACGAGCATTCAATAGAAGCCATCCTTCCTTTTCTTTCGTACTATAACAGAGGTATTGAAATAATGCCAGTAATGGTCACTCCAATGGACCTGAAAACCATGGATAAAATATCAAACGCACTTTCAAAAGTGATAACAAACTACCTCGAAAAAAACAGTATCTCTTTAAAAGATGTTGTGTTCCTGATATCTGCCGATGCAAACCACTATGGAGAGGATTTTAACAACACAACATTCGGAAAAGGTGAAGAGGGGCATAAAAGGGCAAGACAAAATGACCTTGAAATATTTAAAAACTATTTAAAAGGGGAAATAACCGTTAAAAAAGTCAGAAAGATTGTAAAAGACAGGGTATATGAAAAAGCATTGTGGTGTGGAAGGTACTCCATCCCATTTGGGCTTTTAACCACAGAAAAAATTATTGAAAAAACAACCAAAAAACATCTTTTTGGAGAATTCATTCACTACGATGATACCTATATAGACCCCATGGTCCCGTTAAAAGGGTATGGATTTGGAGTCTCTGCACCATTTTCATTAAAGCACTGGGTTGGACACATGGCTGTTGGATTCGTGGTAAAATAAAAAACCCCCGGAATTCCCGGGGGAAATCTTACTGTAACTCCCTTATTACAAAGTTTCCAGTACCATCGTCCTCCATCTTTAAAACCCTGGTAAATGTTTTGGTAACAAATACAAAATATTGTCTCTCTTCAGTTGCCTCATCAATATCCTGAATATTTCTGAAAAGAACAACACCCCCAACTGGAGAAACAGAACCTCCAACTCTTACAACATACACTCCCTCAGGTCTTACAACAATAATAGAATTATCGTCCAGAACAGGGACAGAGTTAAAGTCGCTACCGTACAGATTGCTTAAATCAACGCTTGTTCCCCCAGATTGTGTTGAGCTTTTAATCAAAACATCGGGTGTAAAATAATAGTCACCACTATACTCGGGAGGTCTGCCAGGATCCACCTTATTGCCTGTAACAACAAAGTATGCAAGCATTCTGTCATTGCCATTAAAAACCATGTCTTCGTTCCTGTCCATAAACATCATCAATCTGATACCATTTGAAAAAGAAGTGTCTTTACGAACAACCACTGGCTTGTAATTGGCCATAGCCTCCTTTGTGGCATCAGTAAGCATGGCTTTAAAATCAAATGCTGCCTTTTTAGTTCTCGAATCCCTCATTGAAGTTCCCATGGTAAGGGCAGCGGTGCCCATAATAATTACGAGCACCGCAATAACAACCAGCAATTCAATAAGGGAAAACCCTTTAGTTCTCTTTAATAAACTATCCATGATCCTGCTCCTACCTTTTTAGCGTCGGTACAATTCTGGGCAAAAGGTGAATATACAGGAATTGAAGATGAACCGGCAGAATCATCAAGAGGTAAAATTCTTAGTGGACCATCCGGCGTATTTATCCATACTGTACCACTAACACCTGTTTTAACAGGACTGCCGCTTCTTCCTTTCGAGACTCTTGACCCATAAGTATCCTGATTGTTCTCCCTTGTTCCAACAAAAAGATCTGTGACACCAAAAATATACAGATAAGAATTACCGAGACCACAGTAATCACCTGAGGAAGGATACTTATATGTTACGAAGACACTTACCGTTTCATAATTCGTTCCACCTGAGTTTTGGTCTTCATAGAAATAAGTGGTTATAAGCGGGTCAGCAAACATCGTTTCATTGCGTTGCAACTTAAAATAATAACCATCCTTACCACCCAGAGGTATGGTTGTATTAAAGTTTGAACTATCAATCTGAGAGGTAATGTCAATCAGATTTTTATGCCCATTGCAATCATTCTCAGGGTAAGCCTTGATGGTGTAAAGTACAGCATTTTTTGCAAATGTACCATTAAAAGCATCTTCACAACCGAACTCAGCAAGCGATACCCACTCATGATTACTTGAATCAACATAAACGGCAGGTAATGTCACAATAGAGTAATTGTGCCTGGTGTCAAACACCTCGCAAACATCATCGTTAAGAAGATCATATCTGAACAATTCACCATAGGTTGACCCAACATAAACACCTTTTATAAATCTTGCATCAACATCCAGAATACCTGCAGGAGAAGCAAACAGAAAATCTTTATTACTTCCTGTTAAAAGGTCCTTTTTATCCATCAACTCACCTGTGTCTATGTTAACAATGTAAAGGCTCTTACCCTTATCAGTATCCACACTGTAACCTGAAGTAAAAAATCCAACAGTTTTATAATCATCATCAAGTTTGGTAAGCCACATTGCAGGATAAGCCCAAGTTTCTCCCATATCGGAAAAATCGGCACTTGTTGAAGTATCCCACTTTACCTGAGGGTGCAATGGGTCTGTAACATCAAGGCAGAAGTAAGAATTGCCCCCACCACCAAGACCACAGACAAGAACAGTATTCCAGCTGTCATTATCAGGATTATCATCGTTCAAATGACCTATATCAACAATTTTGGGAGAAGAAGCAACCCCGTAAATGTGCATATTCCTTCCCAGGGCATCCTGAACGGTGACATCAACCTGACCGGATGGATTATTTTGTGGATCATAATTTGCCACCATATCCTTCAAACTATCAATAACACCCCATGGAATAATAGCCCATTCTTCTCTACCAGTGTAAGCATTGAAAGCATGAAGCATACCATCGTTGGCACCTATCACCACAACAGGTGTTCTCGTATTTCTTTCCACAATCTTAAATTTCATATAGCTATCTCTCCAATCCTCAAAACCCATGTTCGGTTCATAGATAGTTGCAGGAGAAGAGTAAGTTATATCAGCAAGCATTCTTGCCTGTACGAATTCAATGAATTTTTTAGCCTTTTCCTCAGCATTTGAATCACCGGCATAAACAATCGATGCAACCTGGTTGATTAAGGTTTGAGATGGAACCCATTTTCCTTCATTTGAATCATACACAAAGGATGTTAAATTTAACATGGTAAAATTCGGATATTGACCAGCAGGATAAATCAATTTTATATTTCTCCATGGGATGGTATCAGAATCAGATGTTTGAACTGTCGTCAAACCAAGAGCATCTCTGATCCCGGGGACATGACCATGGTTCCCCTCATATCCATTAAGCCTTTTGGAAAGTTCCTCTCTTGCACTCCAGATCTTTGGATAATCAGGCTTGTATGTTCCAGTATTGGGGTCGTAATCCTGGGGGAAATAATAGATCTTATGATCCGTTGCACTTCTGTACATTGGCATGTAAGCAACAAGATCCCCTTCCCAGGAGGGATAGAATATCTTTGTGGTAAACATGATATTCGCTTCAATTGCAGGATAGGTTCCATCAAAAACATGACCCGATGGTGTGGTAAATTGATTTGCCTTGAAAATTGAGCCAGAAGGTGCCTTTTCAGGTGAGATCGTTCCAAAGATAACATCCGAATTGATAACAACCTCCTGAGCCGATGCTGAATGAATTGCATCAGCAAAAGCCTGTTCAAGCTCATCAGCATTCTGGGGCATATATGCTTGAGCAGAGTGGTTTGTATAATCGCCATCATCTCCTGCATCAGCCCACGAATCAAGCCATTGTCTGTCCCGAGGCCTCAAAGAAAGACCAATAACATAGGTTTTTGTCCCCCTGTTGGTGGTTCCCACAGATATAACATGATCCTGATAGATCTCTTGAATAATATCCCTTATAGCATTGTTATCACAACCAAGAGGATCAGCCCAACACTGTCCATCAGTCAAAAAGATAACAGCATAATTTCTGCAGGATTGAAAGCTATCCTCACCGTACATAGAGTTAAGGTATTGTCTTATGTTAACAAAACAAGAACGAATAGGAGTGAAACCACTTGCAAAGATCTCTTTTCTTAATCCACCATTAAAATATTCGTCTTCATCTGTGATCTTCATATCAACCCACGCCAGCACATCATCTCTGTTTGACTGAGTGTCTATTTCATCAGATGGCCATGACTCCCATATAGAAAGACCGGCAGGGTTTATTACACCCCATCTATTTGAATAACGCCTTAACCCGTCACCATCCCATACCGTAGAATATCTGCTTCCAGCTCTATAAGTTCCCAGTGCAAATCTGACATTGGGATTATTGGTAAAAATCCTCTGCAAAACGGTTTTCAGAGCGGTTACTTTATTCACTATAGGATTAAAGGTAAGCCCGAATCTATCATAATAAATTCTGTTTCCCGTATAATTTGTTTTTAAGTAAAGTTTCCATGTTCCAGATTTATCCATTTTGTGAAAATCAGGGAAAGCATATTGTACCCTTAATCTATAGTACCATCTTCTGTGTATTCTTCTCACTTCAACATCATTGTCATCACCACTACTATACCTGTAAGCAAACCACTGATCAGTTGGAGTTATCTCTGCGGTAACACCATTGTGCTCTAATCTAATTGTAATCTGGGCAAGTGTTCTATCATTATAAACATTATACCTTACCCATATATCAACAGCAATTCCCACATAGTTAATTTCCCCATTTTCAGGGACATCTATTTGCCCCATTAAAGTCATATTTGTTCTAACTCTTCTTCTGTGCACGGGGGTTCTATAATCAAACCTTGAATAATGTGGTACATAATAAGCCTTATCATTAGTATTCTGATATGGCAGATTATAGTGGTAATAATCTCCTGTTGTTGGAGACCCCAAAAACCTTGCGTATCTGTGATCACGAATATAAACATTCCTTGTATCCCATGCCATTGAACCTGAATTATCCACAACCACCAGAATATTTGGCGGAACAGTCTTATTTATCGGCTCTAACGGGTCAAACACCTTTCTTGTACAGGCAGCATAACCTGAATAAGAATAGGTGACGAAAATCAATAAAAATACCAGAAAATTAAACACCCTTTTCATACCTTCCCCCTTTATTGTTGAATATAATTTGGTTGCAAACAAAACCTTCTCGTCAGGTTAACATTAGCAGCAGAACCACCCTTTTGAGTTCCGGTTGCCTCCTGAATTGCACAAATCCTCACAGTTATCAACCTCGTTCCAAGTATTCTATTACCCTGCCTGATAATTCCCCTTGCCTGAACAAAGAAATTTCTGTCCCTGTCCATTCTCATATTCGCAAGAACAGTGCCATTGTCAGGGTCTCCATCCTCATCCTCCAATTGATTTCTGAACATATCGCCATCTTCATTTATAAAAATGTCATTATCAAGAACCCTTATGTAATACTCTCCTATAAGATCATCATTGGGATTAGAAGGATCTCCCTGATCAACAACAAAAGAACCTGTTAATTCAGGAAAGTGTGAATAATATGTGGAATAAAGATTTCCAAAAGTACCCTGACCGTTTAAAATTGCATCAAAATCTGCAAACCTGGGATCAGGCAATGTATTCAAATTGGAAGGATTGTAAAAAAGGTAAGTAATTAAGTCATTGTAAGTGGTTAACCTGGTCCTCACAATATTCTCAAGGCCTGATTCAGCCACATTAAATGCCTGCTCGTTTTTTTCAAAACTGGTTGAGATCCTGACGCTTGATTTTGACAGAGTGAGAAGGGTTAAACCAAGAACGGTTAAAAGCATCAAGATAATTATTGTTGCGGTTAGTGTTGCCGCCCCCTTTTTATCTTTAATCATAAAAGCCCCCTTTAATTGCATGTGAAAACATTTCTAAGTTCACAGGCAAAAGAATAAACTCTTGGTACGCCAGGCTCTCCACCGTGAACCTGAGCATAATCATTTATAACGTTATCCCAGTTCACTTCCTGGCTCCAGAGACCACCTGAATTCTGGTCTAATTCAGAAATCTTATCCCAGATGGTCATTGAAACACCCTTTTCCACTTTACCTGTTGCAGTAACTATAAACACCTTGACTGCCTTTATATCATAAAAACTCGGAACATCATTAACATTGTAAGTCCATGCATCAACCACATTATCCCCGTCGCTATCGTATCCAACGGAGACCTGGAGAGACAGAACATTTGTCATCAAAGGAATATTTGTGGTAGGGTTTTTCACCCTTAAAACATTGTTTCTGTCCACATAGATCATATTATAATCTCCAAGGTAAACAGCACTGGTAGGGTTAAATGGCAAACCCTGATTTGAATTACCACCCCAGCCCGGATTAAAAACCACCTTTGTCTGGGTTCCTCCATGTGTTCCTGCCACCACATTGGTTATTTTAACGACTTCATAAGTCTGGTTGGCACTATCAAAAAACAGCAGTAATTTACCTATGTAAACATCAGAATGCCCTTGATTAACCCCTTCACTTAAAATATTGGGCTCTTTCAAAAAAGCAACCTGAGAATTATGATGATAGGCAACAACTTTTATCTCTGTGGGGACATTAGAAGAGTAAAACGCAAGAACATCTGAAGAGGTAAGCCTGTCGGTTGGCCACATCGTGAGTGAACCAACCCCATTTCCGGAAGAGCCCTGATCTCCATCGTACCACATAACAGATGGAACAGGTATCTTTGTTGTAACCCCGTAACCGAGATTTCTTAACTTTTTGGACAAAAATCTTAAAGCCATCTGGGTATTTAACTGTACATCGTTAATACTCATCTCAGTTTTGGTAAGCCTCAACTGCGAGCTAAAAATGGCATAAGACATTCCAAGAACAATCATACTGACAATAATGCCAACCATCAATTCAACAAGAGTAAAACCTTTTTTATTAGAAAATAAGCGCGCTTTGTATAACATTTTTCATCTCCCCCCTTTCCTTCCAGGTAACTTTTACCCTTACGAGAACACCATTGCCCGAAGAGTTCGCTGATATCTTTCTGGTAAAAACAATCCCCGTTGAAGAAGTATCGCTCTGCAATTGATTCCCCATTTCGTCAAAGTATGTCTCTTCTCCATTTTTGCTCAGTATCCATGATTGATCATGGTTTCTTGCCTGTTCAATAACCTCTTCTGCAATGGTTGTTGCAGCAAACCTTCCGTTGGATGAACTAACAAGGTACACTGAGGTATAAGACATACCTGCGATTGCAAGCATACCAAAAGCAAAAATGGCTGCTGCAATCATTAACTCAATCATTGAAAAACCTCTGTTACCCTTCATTAACCCTCCTTAAAATTTACTATTTCACACATATTTTTAATTGCAATTTTTGTGCCTGAAAAAAAATGGTTTTTAAAAGGATTTTGGGTAAAAATTACATAAAAATCTTCAAAAAATTAGAATGTGTCAATATCTTTTTATCTCAAAACTTTCGTAATAAACCGGCTCTTTTTCAACCACTTCAAGGCCATCCACCCTGGCATAAGGAGGACCCTTCTTAAGATAATCAAGGAACAGACTCAAAATCTTTTCATCGCCCTCACAATCAACGAGAACA
The DNA here is from genome assembly GCA_026986725.1 of Acidobacteriota bacterium. Taxonomy (GTDB): domain Bacteria; phylum Acidobacteriota; class Holophagae; order Thermotomaculales; family Thermotomaculaceae; genus Thermotomaculum. The sequence continues at coordinate 6,139 of JALSOA010000061.1, read as the reverse complement.
CTCCCGTCAGGGAGATTGACAACATAGCCTTTAACACCTAAAAGCATGGCTTTTTTATATGCAAAATACCTGAATCCAACCCCCTGAACCAGTCCCCTGATTTTGACTAAAAGCCTTTTCATATTTATTACCTGAAGAAATGAGTGTAAAGAAAAAACAGAACAACAACAAATAAGGCAATTAAAATACTCACAACGACAAAGTGTCTCTCTATAAATTTTATTGCACTTTCCCCGAACCTTGCAACAAGAAATGCCTCAAGATAAAACCTGATGCCCCTTCCAAAAACAGAGGCCACAACAAATCCCAGCACATTCACTTTAAACAACCCTGCTGCAATTGTAAAAACCTTGTAAGGGAGAGGGGTAAGCCCTGCAACAAAAACCACAAGGAAATCATAGTTTGAGTAAAGGGTTTTAACATACTCAAATTTATCCCAGAGGTGATAAAACCCTATTATCGGTTTTGCCACCTGCTCAAACAAAAACATACCTATCCCATAGCCAAAAACCCCTCCAAGCACTGAAAAAACAGTTGTATAAAAAGCAAACTTTTTCCATTTATCAGGGTCAAACAGGCTCATAGGGGTTAACAAACTATCGGGGGGAATTATAAAAAAAGAACTCTCTGCAAATGAAGTAAGGCATAAAAATATTAGAGCATACTCTGAATCAGCCGCCTTCCTAATTCTTTCCTTCCACTTTTTAATCATTTTATCTCCTCAATAGCAAGTATTTTATCCAAATAAAACTAAAAACAAAAGGGCAAATATTGAATGGCTGCTCATTCAATGGTATATTTAAAAGGAATGATTAACTTAAAAAAAAGATCAGAGATTATAAAAAAATTCAAAGCAGAAGGGGGACAAATTGCTGCAATTGCCCCTTACCATTACCCAAAGGCACTTTTCAGGGCATTCAACATACTCCCTGTTGAACTGTGGGGGCCCCCAAAACTGAACACACTTGAAAGCAAATCCCATATTCAAACCTATATATGCTCGGTTGTTCACTCTATTTTAACCTTTCACCTTAAAGGCAATTTAAGTGTCTGCGACTACATCCTCATCCCACACACATGCGACTCTCTGCAGGGGCTTGGAAGCATATTCCTTGATTTCATAAAACCAGAACAGAAAGCATTTACCCTTTACATCCCCCGTGGAAGAAGGCAGGTTGACATAGATTTTCTCTCAAAAGAGATTGAAAAAATTTACAATGAATTACAAAAAGCAACAGGGACTACCCCTGATAAAAATGAACTTAACCATCACATTGAAACTGAAGAACAAGCAGTATCCATGGTAAAAAAACTCATAAAAAACAGGGCTTACCTTAATACTGACGATTACACTTTTTATAAAACAATAAGGTCAAAGGAGTACCTTCCGGCAGAGGATTTCATCGAAATAGCAGAAGAGTTTTACAAAACTTACAAAATTGACACTCCATTAAACAAAAAGCCTGTAATACTCTCGGGGCTTTTACCTGAGCCAATGGAGATCTTAAATGTAATTAACGAAAAAGACGGGCTTGTTGCTGGAGACGATTTTGCAACAACAGGGAGAAGGCTTTATCCGAAATCCGAAGGCCAGAATCCCTTTGTAAGAATGGCAAAATCAATTGTGCACTCTCCCCCTGATTCATCAAGGGGAGACAGCGTTGAGGCAAGACTGAATCACCTTATTCACATTACAGAAAAAACAGGTGCAAAGGGGGTTATCTTCTTTATAGTAAAATTCTGCGAAATGGAGTACTTCTACCTTCCCCACCTTAGAAAGGGATTGAGTGAAAAGGGAATTAAATCAATAGTCATTGACACGGATATAAACGATGAACTATCCCAGCAGACAATAACAAGGATTGAAGTGTTTATGGAGACATTGAAATGAATGTTCTAAAAAAGCTGAAGTATGCTTTAATGACAAACCTTATAGGAAAACCGTATTTAAGGATTGAAAGAAAAAAAAGCGAAAAAAAGATTGCAAAACTATTCAATCCAGACTCCCCTTTAAATCCCCCTTTAAAGATAACAGCATACACAAAGGAATTTGTCTCCTCACACTATTTCAAAGGAAGGTACATTGAAGGGGTAAAGCCTGTTGCATGGGTAACATCGGGAGCACCAATTGAGATCTTAAAGGCTCTTGGATTCTTCCTCATATACCCTGAAAACCACGCTGCACTTTGCGGGGCAAGAAAGGTTCAGATGGATTTAATAAAAACCGCAGAAAAAGAGGGATTATCAAACAATGTTTGCTCCTATGTTAGAACAGACATAGGCTCTCTCCTTTCAGGGAGAACACCAGCCGGGAAATTGCCAAAACCGGATCTTTTGCTTGCATGCTCAAATATATGCCAGACAGTCCTTCACTGGTACAGAATGCTTGAAAAACACCTCAACATTCCCCTTGTAATTATAGACACCCCCTTTGTTTACAATGAAATAGAGCCCCATCAGGTTGAATATGTAAAAAAACAATTGCTTCATTCACTTCTTCCCGTTGCCGAAAAAATTGCAAAAAAATCATTAAAAGAAAAAGAACTCAAAAAAGTTATAAAATTCTCAAAAGATGCAACAGAGTTGTGGCTTGAAATCCTTAACCTATGCAAAGAAAAACCATCCCCCTTGACTGTTTTCGATCAGTTTGTATTTATGGCTCCAATTGTTGAAATGAGGGGGGACAGGGAAACAGTTGATTACTACAATGAAATGTACAAAGAGGTAAAATCAAAGGTTAATACGAGAAAGGGGGCTTTAAAAAGGGAAAGAAGAAGGTTGCTCTGGGACAACCTACCGATATGGTTCAAAATGAGGGAACTGGCTGTCAAAATGGCTGAAAGAGGCATCTCAATACCTATATCCACCTACACCTACGCATGGGGGGAGCTTGCCCCTTTAATGGACTTAAAAAAAGACGAGTTTGAGGTGATTGCAAAGGTTTACTTATCCCCGATTTTAAACAGGGGAACAGGGCACAAACTGAACACTATGGTAAAAATGGTAAAGGAGTTTAAACTTGACGGGGTAATTCTCCACTCAGACCGCTCCTGCAAGCCTTACTCAATGGGACAGATGGATCAAAGAAACAGGCTTATCGAAGAATTTAAAATACCGGCAATGCTTTTGGAGGCAGACCAGAATGATGAAAATGCGTATTCTGAAGAGCAAATAGCAATAAGGATAGAATCCTTTTTTGAAATGTTGGGAGTAAGTTATGGTTAAAGCAATGGGAATTGATGTTGGCTCAACAACAGTCAAGGTTGTTGTTATTGACAAAAACAAGAAAATTCTTTTCAAACACATTGAAAACACAAAGCCGAGGATAAAAGAGCAGGTGAAAGAGGTTATCGGAAAAGTAAAAGAGCGCTTCAAAGGAGAAGATATCCCCATAATATCCACAGGCTATGGGAGAAAACTTGTTGAAGAGGCAAAAAAGAGTATGACCGAAATAACCTGCCATGCAAAGGGGATATACTATGCACTGAACACAACAGGCACCCTGATTGACATAGGGGGACAGGACAGCAAGGTAATTGTGGTTGAAAAGTACGGAAGGGTGCTTGACTTTACAATGAACGACAAATGCTCTGCAGGAACAGGAAGGTTTCTTGAAAACACTGCTGCAAGAATGGACATTCCTGTTGAAAAGATAGGGGAAATTGCTTTAAAATCAGAAAAAGAGGTTAAAATATCCTCAACCTGCACTGTATTTGCGGAATCTGAGATAATATCCCTGCTTGCTTACGGGGAAGAGATTGGCTCAATACTGAAAGGACTTCACAGGGGACTAATTACAAGGATTGTTGGAATGATCAACTCTGTTGCCTTTACCCCCCCCTTAATGCTATCGGGGGGTGTTGCAAAAAACAGGGCAATAAAAGAAATGCTTGAAGAAGAAACAGGGTATTCAATAAAAATGCCAGAGCACCCTCAACTTATAGGGGCTTATGGTGCAGCAATTATATCCTTAGAGCAAAACATATAAAAGGATGCAAAATGAATATTGAGTTTCACTATTACTCAATATACATAATTGCAAAAAACGCAGGCTTTGACGAAAAATCAGCTTTTAAACTATCCTATTCCTCACAATTCACAGACGACAACACCTTTGTTTGCAGGGTAAAAACGGGAAAAGACAAATACTTTCAAAACTATATAAGCCAGACTATGGACATACTAAAACCCAAAAAAGAGTTAATGAGGATATACCCCTGCTTTCACTTCTTTCCCGGCGACTTTCAATCAGAATCAACAATGAGAAAAGACGGGAAACTCCACCTGCTTAACACCACCCCTGACAGCAAAAATGTGAGAATGCTTTTAAAAAAGGCCATTGACACAAAAAATCTATACAGAATCGGGATAGCCCTTCACACCTACGCAGACTCATTTGCACATCAAAACTTTGTAGGCTACTACGATTGCTTTAACGGAATGAAGGGAGTGGTTGAAAGGTTATTGCCAAACATAGGGCATGCAGATGCAAAAACAGACCCTGACATACCTGGCAAGATATGGAAAGACAAAAGGCTTGTATCAAAAAACGCCATTGTGCACAACACAGAGAGATTTCTCCTTGCTGCAAAAAAAATATTCGAATACCTCTGGGAAGTTCAAAACAAAAATATAAGTAACAAACTGAAAGCAAAAGCTCTTAAAAAAACAATTGAAACACTTAAAAAGTGCTATTACAAAGAGTTTAAACACGGAGACTACTACAAAAGAACAAGGTTAAAACTCTACAAACAGGAAGGGGAAATGCCAGCGTACAGAAAAGAGCAATGGTTAAACGAGGCTGTAAAAACAACGGGAATTGAAAACATTGAAATATCAACAACAATACCTGTTAAAAACTTCATCTGCCTTAATTTAAAAAACTTTTACTCTTCAAACTGGTACAACTTCCAGATTGCAGTTAAAGAGCATCAGGAAACGGCACTTGAAATACTTGAACCTGTACTTTCAAAAATGGAACTTCAACTATTTTAGGCTTCAAAAAAAAGCAAAAAACACTATAATCTTTTAAGGTGGAATTATGGAAGGAATCAAAGAGATTGTAAGCCTGGCATTAAAAGAAGACATAGGGCATGGAGACATAACAGGCGAAAGCATTTTCCCTTTAAACCACAGGTCAAATGCAGTGGTAAAAACAAAGGAAAACTGCATTGTATGCGGCAAACCTGTAATTGAAGAATTAAAAAAGATATTCAAAAATGTTGAATTCACAGTATTCAAAAAAGACGGGGAATACGCAAAAAAGGGAGAGATAATTTACTCTTTAAGCGGAAGCACAGTTGAAATACTAAAACTTGAAAGAACATTGCTCAACTTTGTTCAAAGGCTATCTGCAATTTCAACTGTAACACACAACTTTGTAAAACAACTTAAAGGAAGCAGAATAAAACTACTTGACACAAGGAAAACAACCCCGGGAATGAGAACACTTGAAAAGTATGCTGTAAAAAAAGGGGGCGGGCACAATCACAGATTCGGGCTATACGACGGAATTTTAATAAAGGAAAACCACATAAAGGCAGCAGGCTCAATAGAAAAGGCAGTTAAATTATGCAGGGAGAACACACATCACTTAATAAAAATTGAGGTTGAAGTTGAAAACCTTGAACAGCTGCAAGAGGCTATCAAAGCAGGTGCAGACGGGGTGCTCCTTGACAATATGAGCAATGATGAGATAGCAAAGGCATGTCAAATGAAAAAACAGCATTCATTCTTCATTGAGGTTTCAGGTGGAATAACCATTGAAAGGCTGAAAAGTTTAAAAATCCTTGATATAGACTTTATCTCAACAGGCTTCATCACCCACTCGGCAGGCATAATTGACATGACAATGCTTATTTAGATTATGAATTATGAATTTTGAATTAAAGATTTTGGATTGAGGAAGGCTTTTTATTTAATTTATAATTCAAAATTCAAAATTTAGAATTCAAAATTAATTTTGAACACCAATCACATAATACCCAAATCATTTTTTATTATTTTTTTAAATTTTTCTCTTGACATAAGAGAGAGAGAGAGAGAGATAATAGGTGGCGTAATTTCCGGTTGGCGTCAACCTCTTTTTGAAGTAAAATTTGAAGGAGGAAAGATATGAAAAAGATTATTATTATTTTGA
>JALSOA010000060.1 GCA_026986725.1 Acidobacteriota bacterium | reverse complement strand
CCGTTTAAGTTTGTATCAACCCTTTTTATCAAACTCCCGCTTTTGTAAAAGTTTAATGTGAGTTTAATACTCTCATTGTAATGGTTTGCAAGCGCTATACCTGTCCAGTCGAACCAGTCTATTTTTCTCAAAGGGATAACCCACTTAACCCCCTTTGAACTTTCAATTGAAAATGATGAAAGTGAGCGGGTGTCTTTGTACCTGTAAGAGAGGGTGATCGATAAAGTGTTTGAGTTTGATTTTAGAATTGCAAAGCCGTTGAATCCGAAATCGGAGTTTGTAAGTGTTTTTGAGGAAAGCGGGGGGATTGAGAGGTTTATCCTTGATTTTAAGGTGCCGTTTGAGTAAGTGTAAAGGGTTGCAAAACAGACTTCCCCGCTTAAATTTGAAATCTTCACCTCTGTCTCCCAGTTGTTTTCCGCAATGTGGGGTATGATTGCCTCAAAATCCTTTGATTCTGCAATATTTTTGAAAACAAGCCCTGATTCTTTTATTTTCCCTTTTGAATTGAATAAACCGTTGAATTTAAATGCGTTTTCATTGTCCATTAAATCCGAAAGCGGTGCCCAGAAAACAGCACCGTCTGTAAGGGACAATTGCTCCTTTATGCAGGATTGTATGTAATTTAAAAATCCGTGATTTCCTTTGTCAAAGGGAGTAAATTGATAATTTATGTCAGGTGAGTAAGAGGTTTCAGTTATCCACAATGGCTTTTTTACCCCGCTTTGCTCCATTGTTAAACAGGTTTTTTTAATAGCCTCTTCAATATCTTCAATAGATTTAAAGTTTGTGTGTATGTTTGCAATGTCAAAGTTTTCCCCTGCAGGGTAATCGCTGTCGTTTAAGATCTTTTGAAGAAAATCCGTCTCGCTTCCGTTTTCTGTGCTTAACGCAAGTCCTCCCATTAAAACCCTTGCATCGGGGTTTCCGTCCTTTATCCCGTTGAAGAAGTAAAAAAGCATCTTTGAGTAAGTTTTTGCCCTTTGCTGATTTGTTGTTTTGAAAAGAGACGGTATATCCTCTTCATTCCACAATTCAAAGTACTCAACCTCTCCCCTGTACCTCTCCGCAATGGTTTTTGCAAAAAGGTAAAGGTAATCGTACCCTGTCCCTGTCCCAAAGGGAGATTGGTAATCCCCTAAAACACCTGCGGCTGGCGGGTAAAGGTAATAATCGGAGGCATCCCTGTTTTCAGAAATCCATTTCGGGGTGAAAGCAATTGTGAGAAGGGGTGAAACATTGTATTTAATGGCTTTCTCAACAACCCTGTCGCAGTAATCAAAATCAAATCTCCCTTTCTCAGGGTTTAAAAACTCCCATATTACAGGCACTCTAACATACCTCACTCCAAGGCTTTTAGCATTTGCCATGCTTTTTTCAATCTCCTCTTTGCTCATACTTTCTGCCCCAAAAATGTTTACCCCCATTCTGAACCCGCTTTTTTTGGAATAAACCCTTCTGTCAAAATCCTTTAAGGCAAGTTTCACTGTTTCAAACAGATTCTTTTCCCTTATCAATTCAAGGTCAAACAGGTTTATGCTCTTTGCATTGCACCTTGAAAGAAGGTAAATTCTGTCTGCAAGGCTTTTGCTTTCCCCCTCTTCCACATTGTAAAGATAGGTTGATACTGCAAGTTTCTTTGAGGATACCCCTGTTATAAGGGAGGTCAACTCCCTGTACTTTTTCAGGTTCTCCTCATTTTCGTCCACCAAAATCATGGTGTAAGGCACATCAGCAATTCTGCAAACCTCTCTGTAATCTATACCGTAATCCTCTTTTGCCCACTTGCTTGCAAGAAGGTGAGGCCTGAAAGGTATGAATTTCCCTGATTTCTTTATCTCTTTTTTTATAAAACTCAAAAGCAGGTTAACCTTTTCAGCCCTCCACTCAACCCACCTTGAATAAACCTCATTGTTGTTTAAGATAAACTCCGCATACTCCTCAGGTGAATTTCCCTCAACACTTATCCCTGTTTCTTCTGAAAACCTTGCAATAGTGAATGAATCAAAGGAAGAGGTAAGGGTTTTATCCTCACTTTCAAGGTACCATTCAGCCCATTGAAAGTTGTCGTTTAAATCAAATCCGTCAATGTTGAATGTGCAAATTTCAGATATTATCCCTGACAAAAGGTTCAGGTATTCAGGGGAATTTAAAATCCTTGAAGGGGGAATGAGCCTTTGAAAGTAATCGTTTGAATTGTAATAGTCAGATGGCTTCCCGTTTGAAAGGATTGATATCCATTCAGGGTGAATTGATAAAAAGTGCTCATCCGGCAAATTGAAAAAGGCATAAACCTTTATCCCGAGGCTGTGTGCTGTTTCAATAACCTGCTCAATGTAATCCTGAGGAACCCCCTCTGCCATTGGCAAAAGGTTTGAGTGAAAGTAGGCAACGCTTTTTCCATCCTCAACATCTTCGTCTGTAAATGTCAGGATAATTGTATTAAAACCGGAATCCTTAATCTTTTTTAAGTAAACCTCAATCTCCCCTGATTCAAGGGGGGAGACAATGTAAACCCCCTTTTCCACTGGATATGCAATGTTAAAAAACAGGAAAAAAACAAAAACATAAAGCCATTTCATAAAAATTACCTTTCTTTTAGAATATATCTTTTTGCTTTTAATCAGCAACATTATTTCACAGTATTTAAAATAAACTTCCTTATGATTTAGATAAAATTGGTTTAAAAACTTTTCTTCCTTAAATCAATTTTATATTGTTAACAGCCTGTAAAAAGGTATGTGTAATATTTATTTCATTATCTTTCTTTGCTATTCCAGCAGAATAATTGGCCTTATCCTTTTTTCCCTGTTTGTTTTGTTCTTTCTCCCTTACTTTTCTTAGCCTTTCCCCTTTTTGTTGAGTCTTTTTTCATGATTTTATCTAATATCCCTACAATTACTCCTTCTACTATTGCATCTCTTTCTAAATATATTTCTCCATCCTCTTTAACACCTAACTTATA
>JALSOA010000059.1 GCA_026986725.1 Acidobacteriota bacterium | reverse complement strand
CTTGTTGTCTTTTATAGGGGTTATGGTTGCATTTTCATGGTAAATTGTCCCGTCTTTTTTCCTGTTTATAAATACCCCTGTCCACACATCACCTTTTTTAATTGTATCCCACAGTTTTTTGTAAAAGTTTGGTGGAAGTATTTTTGCACTTAAAAATGAAGGGTTTTTCCCCTTTGCCTCTTCTTTTTTGTAGCCTGTGGTTTTTTCAAATTGGTCGTTTAGAAAGAGAATTTTCCCGTCCATGTCCGTAACCATTATTATCGTTTTTGAGTTTTCAATTACCTCTTTTAGTATTCTGTTTAAAACATCATTTTTCATCAGTTTTTCTTTTTACAACAAACCTGATTTTTTCTTCCCCCGGAAGGGTGTACTGGCAGAATAAACCTTTTAAAGGCTTTTCTGTCTCAAAACTATAATACCAGATAATCCCCTTTTCTCTGAACTTATCAAGCATTTTGCGGTCAATTTTTACTGCCCTTGTTATCAGGCTTGAGGGAATGGGATTGCATAAACTTTCAAAGGGTTTATTTATGATTTCTATTTTGTTTAAAGACAATTCTCTTTTTACTTTGTTTAAGAATGCACATTTTTTTGAAACCTTCTCAATTAGAATAAATCTTATGTTTTCAAGGTATATTGAAAGAGGGATGGCCGGGAACCCCCCTCCGCTTCCAAGGTCAATTACTTCTTTTTCTCTAAAAAATCCAATGGTGATTGGCATTAAAGAATCAAGTAGATGCCTTTTTATTAAGTCCTCAATGCTTCTTGCTGCAGTAAGGTTTATTTTTCTGTTCCATTGAAGTATGAGTTTTGCGAATTTATTTAATTTTTCCAGGTGATGTTGTTTTAACTGAATACCGTGTTTTTGAAGAAAATCAATATGGTCTTCAATCATTCTGCTATTGCAATTTCTATCAACTTTGTTATTAATTGTTCAAATGAGTAACCGCATATTTCCATCAATTTAGGGTACATGGATATTTCAGTAAATCCCGGGATTGTATTTATCTCATTTATTGCAATCATGTTTTTTTGTCTGTCGTACAAAAAATCAATTCTTGCCATTCCCTTTCCATGAACGGCTTTGAAGGCACTTGTTGCATAATTTTTTATTTTTTCGATGGTTTTATCATCTAATTGTGCAGGTATCCTGAACTCTGTTTTTGAATTCAGGTACTTGTCTTCATAGGTATAAAATTCATCTCCGGGAATGAGGCCTCCGGGGGGAGAAACCGTTAAATCGTCAGGGGTGCCAAGAACCGCAACCTCCAGTTCTTCCGAAACATTTATCCCCTCTTCAACTATCACTTCGTCATCGTATTCAAAAGCAAGATCTATTGCTTTTTCAAGTTCTTCTTCTCTTTTAACCTTTGTAATACCAATGGATGAGCCCCCTCTGCACGGTTTAACGAATAGAGGAAATTTCAGTTTTAATGAGCGTTCAATACCTTTTTGTTTCCCCTTTTTAGTAAAGTATGTGTACTGCGGTTGAGGTATTTTGTAAAGTTTAAGCAGGTCCCTTGTTATTCCTTTATGCATACATATTGATGAAGCCTCAATTCCACAGCCAACATAGGGAATGCCAAGGAAGTCAAGCAACCCCTGGATTGTACCGTCCTCCCCGTATGGTCCGTGAAGTACCGGGAATACCACATCAAAGTTTTTGAAAATGTTGCAGGTGGTTTTTTTAACATTGTTCTTATCACCTCTTTCAAGTAGATCGAAGCAGCCTTCTCCAATAAAGAACTCTCCCTTTTTGGTTATTGCAATAAGGGATACTATGTGTTTCTCTTTATTGATGTTTTTGAATACAGACTTTGCAGAGATGATTGAGATTTCATGCTCCGGGCTTTTGCCCCCAAAGACTATGGCAACTTTTGGCATTATTTAGTCCGGTTTTTTAGGGGTGATTATTAGCATTAAGGTTGTATCCCCGATGGTAAATTCATCTCTGTTGCCTAAATCAACCTTTGTTATTTTAAAGCTATCAAAATAGGTTCCATTGGTTGAATCAAGGTCTTTGAGTATGACCTTTTCAGGCAGGATTACAAGTTCACAGTGAGTTCTTGAGATCTCCGGGTCTGGAATTACAATGTCTGCCTTTGCCCTTCCAATTGTAACCACTGGTTTTGTTATGGGTATAACCTTGCCTGCCAGTGGCCCTGCAAGTACAGCCAGTGAGTATTTGTAGAGTCTTAAGGCGTCTTTCTTTAAAGCCTGCTTTACTTCATTTAATTCTTCCTTACTCGTTGATACCTTTGTTGCCTTCTCTTCCTGTTTTTTCAATTCAGGGTTTGTTATTTCAAATATTGTGCCGCATTTTGCACACTTAACTTTTTTTGTTGGTTCTCCATCAAATTTTGACTCGTCGAACCTGTACTTTTTAAAACAGTTTGGACATTGTATTATCATTTTCTCCCCTCTAAATTACTTTTGTTGAAACAAAGTGGTATCAGTTCTCCAAGTTCGTATGTTTTAAAGTTTTCGTCTTTGTTAAAAATAACTATCTCCATATCGGGGTTGAATTCACTTAATACCTGTCTGCATGCACCGCAGGGAGGTGTAAAGTTTTCTGTCGGAGCGTATAAAAAAAGCCTTATTGGTTTTTTAAATCCGTTAGATATGAAATTGAACAGAGCAATTCTTTCTGCACAAACGGTAAGCCCATAAGAGGCATTTTCAACATTGACTCCCCCTGCATACTCTCCATTTTCCCCTTCAACTATGGCTGAAACCGTAAAGCTGGAGTACGGAGCGTATGCGTTTGTAATGAGGCTTTTCAGTATGTTTAACGCTTCTATTTTTCTCATATAACCACCGTTTCAAGGAACTTCAAAATTAACTTACCAAAATGATACTTGACTTTTTCTGTGGTTTCAAGTACTTCCTCATGGGAGAGGGGATTTTTAGACACCCCGGCAGCAAGGTTGGTGATGCAGGATACCCCAACCACCTTTAATCCTGAATGCCTTGCGGCAATTACCTCGGGTACTGTTGACATTCCCACTGCATCTGCCCCAAGGGTTTGAAGCATTTTTATCTCCGCAGGGGTTTCGTAACTGGGCCCTGTCAGTGCAGCATATACCCCGCTTTTAAGTTCTATTCCAAGTTTATCTCCTATCTCAAACATAAGTTTCCTCATTTCAGGGTTGTATGCCTCTGTCATATCGGGAAATCTCGGTCCGAACATATCGTAGTTTTTGCCGATTAACGGGTTTGTTCCCATAAGGTTTAAGTGGTCTTCAATTACCATTAAGTCTCCGGGCTTGAAATCTGGATTTATTCCCCCTGCAGCATTTGTAACAAGGTATAGTTTTCCCCCAAGAAGTTTTGCTATCCTGGGGAATATAACCACCTCTTTCATTGAATATCCTTCGTAATAATGGAATCTTCCCTGAAAAAACAGTACATTTTTACCATTTATGTTGGAAAGCACCATTTTGCCGCCATGTCCTTCAACAGTTGGTCTGGGAAAGCCTTTTATTTTAGAGTAATCAAGATTTTTCCCCTGTACTTCATCTGCAAGAAAGCCAAGCCCTGAACCCAGAACCATTGCAATGTCGATATCTTTTATTCCTTTATCTTCAATCTGTCTGGCAATCGCTATGTAATCCATCTTCCCTCCCTTTTAAATTAAAACTCCTGCAATGCAGGCTGTTATCCATGAGGCAAGTGCCCCTCCTATCATTGCCTTTAGCCCAATTTTTGCAAGGTCTTTCTTTCTGTCAGGAGCCAATCCCCCTATCCCACCTATTTGAATTGCAATTGAAGAGAAGTTTGCAAATCCGCAAAGAGCATAGGTTGCAAGCACCACACTTCTCTGGGATAATGTGTGATTTTGAATCATTTTACCCAGTTCAAGGTATGCAACAAACTCGTTAATTGAGATCTTCGTTCCAAGAAGGTACCCGAATGATGCACAGTCTTTAATTGGAACTCCCATAGCAACTGCAAAGGGGTAAAATATGTAGCCAAGCACCACTTTTAAAGAAAGTCCAAAAACCCCTAAAACTGCATCAGCGAGTGCAATAAGGGCAATAAATGCAATTAGCATTGCAGCAATGTTCAATGCAAGTCTCATCCCTGTTGTTGCCCCTTCGCTTGCCGCTTCAATTATGTTAGAAGTTGTAATGGGTATGTCAACCTGTTTTAGGTCAAGGGTTTTTGGTTGCCCGGTTTCAGGGTATATTATCTTTGCAATGACAACTGCAGCAGGGGCAGACATTATACTTGCAGCAACAAGGTGGCCTGCACTTACCCCAAAACTGACATAGGCAACCAGAACAGAGCCTGCTATTGTTGCAAACCCGCCAACCATAAGTGTTGCGAGTTCGGATATGGTCATATCCCTGACATAAGGGGCAATAACAAGGGGGGCTTCGGTCTGGCCTATAAATGAGTTTGCCGCAACAGCCATGCTTTCAGCTCCTGAGATTTTCATTGTTTTCTGCATTACCCATGCCATTCCCTTGACAACCTTTTGCATAATCTTCAAATGATAGAGTATGGACATTATTGAGGAGAAGAAAATAACTGTTGGTAGAACCTGAAAGGCGAATATAAATCCCACACCTTTGTCTTTCTGGTTTGCAAGTTTACCAAAGACAAAGGCAGCCCCTTTTATTGAAAATTCCATCAGCTTTGAAACATAAATTTCAATGTGTTGAAACACATTTTTACCACTGGATGTTTTAAGGATTAGAAGGGCAAATATAAACTGCAGAATTATCCCTGCAATTACCGGCTTCAATTTTATTTCTTTTTTGTTTTCTGAGAGTAAAAAGGCAATAAACAACATAAAAAAAATGCCACAAAAGGAAATTAAACGGTACAAACGCATCTCCTGTAAAAATATTCAGAGAATATTATATTAGATAGTGATTTAACTTGCAATAGATATGAGGTATTGCTATAATTATCCATCAGTTCGGAAGCATTTTGCTTTCCGTTATTTTTAATCAGGTTTAGGGGGAATGTTATGGTTAACGAACAGGAAAAAAACATTGAAGAAACAAATGAAACCATGGAGGTTGCTGAAAACACACAAGAAATAAAAAATGTGTTGGAGGCGGAAAAAGAAGCAGATGGTAATGAAAGTGGAAAAAAAGAGATTGAAGAAAAGGAATCTTTTGCAAAATTGCTGGAACAGCATCAGGGAGCACCTTCTGAGGTTTCAAAAGGGCAGATGGTTGAGGGAGAAGTTATTTCAATTGGGGATGATTATGTATTTGTGGATGTAGGTCAGAAGGTTGAAGGTGTTGTAAAAAAATCAGATTTTGAAGAGACCAATACTGAACTCCCTGAAGAGGGAGCCAAGATAGAGGTTGTTGTAGAAAAGGTGACTGATAAAGAGGTGAGGCTTTCCTTTAAAAAGGCTTTTAATAAAAAGTATGAGCAAAAGCTAAGAGAAGCATATAAAAATCAAATCCCTGTAAAAGGAAAGATAATTGAAATGGTGAACAGGGGATTTAATGTTGATTTAGGTGGTAAAATTGCTTTCTTGCCTCAATCCAAAGTTGATGTGAGAAGGTTGAGAAAAGAGGATTCTGAGTACATAGGGAAAGAGTATGATTTTCTTATAATAAAGTACACCCCCAAAAGTTGTGTTGTATCAAGGGTTGAACTTGTCCAGAAGGAACTTGATAGAAAAAAAGAGCAACTCCTTGCTTCGATTAAAGAGGGAGACCTTGTTAAAGGGAAGGTAAAAAATATCACAGATTATGGTGTTTTTATAGATCTGGACGGTGTTGACGGGTTGCTTCACATATCCGATATCTCATGGGGTAAGGTTTCTCACCCGTCAGATTTTTTCAAGGTTGGGGACGAGGTTGAGGTTGTTGTTCTTTCAATAGATAGAGAGAATGAAAAGATTTCTCTTGGATATAAGCAAAAAACTGAAGACCCATGGAAGAATATAGAAGAGAAGTATCCTGAGGGAACGAAGGTTAAAGGTAAAGTTGTTAACATAAAAAATTATGGTGCATTTGTTGAAGTTGAACCTGGGGTGGAAGGTCTCATTCACATAAACGATATTTCCTGGACAAAAAAGATCTCAAATGCTCAAAACTACTTTGAACTTGGAGATGAAGTTGAAGCGGTTGTTCTTGAGGTTGATGGGGAAAGGAAAAGGCTTGCCCTCGGTTTAAAACAGATCAAAGAAAATCCCTGGGATGTTATTGAGGAGAAGTTTAATGTGGGAGATGTTTTTGAGGGAGAGGTCAAGAATGTAACCGATTTTGGTGCTTTTGTTGAGGTGTATGATGGGGTTGATGGCCTTATTCATGTCAGTGATATGAGTTGGTCAAAGAGGGTTAAAAACCCGTCTGAAATTGTGAAAGAGGGTGATAAGGTTAAGGTTAAGATACTTAATATTGACAGAGAAAATCAGAAAATTGCCCTTGGAATTAAGCAATTAACGGAGAATCCCTGGGAAAAGTTCTTTTCAAAATACCAGATGGGTGATGTTGTGGAGGGTAAGGTTGTTAAACTTGAGGATTACGGTGCATTTGTTGAACTTGATGAAGATATTGAGGGGCTTGTTCATGTTTCTGAGATATCAAAAGAGAGGATTGACAAACCCTCTGATGTTTTGAATATTGGTGATGTGAAGGAGATGAAAATAGTAAAAATTGATGCAAAGGATAAGAAGATAGGGCTTTCCATAAGGCAGGTGATAATAGACAGGGAGAGGAAAGAACTTGAAAAGAAAAAAGCCGAAGAAAAGGCCAAAAAGGCAAAGGAAGCGAAAAAGGATAAACCAAAGCACAAAAAAGAGAAGAATGAGAATAAGCAGGAAGAGAATTCAACAGGTGGTGGAGTGAAATTAGGGGATTTGATGAAAGATTTTATAAAGAAGGATGAGGAAAAAGAGGCGGAATAAAATAAATATGCTGTTAGCCCCGATTATTCGGGGCTTTTTTTGTGGTATTGAGTTTTAGCATTTTTATGGATTCAACATAGGAAGTTATTTCAAGTTCTGTAATATCTTTCAGTTGACCAATAATGTTGTTTATTTCTTCTATTGCTTTTTCAATTTTTTTTAATACAGGGGTAACCCTTGAATAAACATCAGGATCCAACTTTAATTCCCTTTCCAAAATTGAGCAGTAACTTGACATTACTGTTAATGGTTGACCTAAATTGTGTCTTATGGTTGTTGTTATCTGTTTAAGTGTTTCAATTTGTTTTTCAAGATTCATTTTTCTCAGGTTATCTTCGTACTTTTTTATAGTTATATGGGATTTAATTCTTGCTAAAAGTTCAATTTTACTTGAAATTGGCTTTTTTATAAAATCATTGGCTCCGTATTCAAACGCTTTTTGCAATATTTTTTCATTGTGGTGTGCTGTGAACATAATTACAGGGATATGAGAAAAATCGGGGTTCTCTTTCAGGTCTTTCAGGATTTCTATCCCATCTCTGTCTGGAAGTTGAATATCAAGGATTATCAGGTCAATGAGAGAGTTTTTAAGGATATTGAAAAGAGTGCTTTCTTTCTCTGCATTTAGAACATTAAAGCCATTCTGTCTGAGAATTAGAGACATTGTTTCAATTATTGAGTAATCGTCGTCAACAAGCAAAATTGTATCCATAAACTTATAATAAACATTTTTAGCCAAAATTTCCACATATTCTCTTTTCTGTTGACAATACTTTTTAAGATTTAGGATAATCTTTCTGTTGAAAAAGTTAGAGGTGAGAGATGGAAAAACAATCACAATATCTGCAGGCAGGGGTAAACATAGATGAGCAGGATAGGGCTATTAAAGGCATTAAGCAAAAGGTAAAGGAGACTTTTACTCAAAATGTTTTAACAGGTTTGGGGTCTTTCGGTACACTTTTCAGAATACCTGATGGATACAAAGAGCCTGTCCTTGTTTCAAGCTGTGATGGTGTCGGAACAAAGTTAAAAATAGCATTTATGACAGGTATTAACAACACTGTCGGGACAGACCTGGTTAATCACTGCGTAAACGACATCTTTGTTCAGGGGGCAAAACCCCTTTACTTCCTTGATTACATTGCAACTGGAAGTCTGAAAGCAGAAGTTGTTAATGAGATAATAGAAGGGCTTGCCGAAGGTTGTAAATCAAACAATCTTGCATTGATTGGCGGGGAGATGGCTGAAATGCCCGGGTTTTACTCTGATAACGAGTATGATATAGCAGGTTTTATCACCGGCATTGTTGATAAGGATAAGGTTATAACCGGGGAAAGAATAAAGCCGGGAGACATAATAATAGGTTTAAAGTCAAGCGGGTTGCACACCAACGGTTATTCTCTCGCAAGGAAAATAATCTTTGAGGACTTAAAGTTAAGTGTTGACTCTTATGTTAATGACCTTGGTTGCACTGTGGGGGAAGAGTTGTTGAAAGTGCATCGCTCTTATTATCCAATTTTAAAAGATGCAGTAAAAGAGGGAATTGTAAACGGGATGGCACACATAACAGGTGGCGGATTTATTGACAATATACCGAGAGTGCTTCCTGAAGATTGCGATGCAATTATAAAAAAAGACAGGGTACCTGTTCTTCCGGTTTTTAACTTCCTGATTGAAAACGGGGATGTTTCCTGGCAGGAGGCTTACCGTGTGTTTAATATGGGGATTGGGATGGTGTGTATGGTTTCACCTGAGAACATAGAGAGGTTTTACTCCCTTGTTAAGGAAGAGGTTTATGAGATCGGGGTAATAGAGCAGGGATTTAAAAGGGTGGTGTTGATCTGATATGGGTGAAAATATAATTAAAATTGCGGTGCTTTTGTCAGGCACAGGAAGAACTCTTGACAACTTCGTTAAAAAAATAAAGAACGGCACTTTAAAGGCGGAGATTGTATGTGTCGCATCAAACAAAATAAACTGTTTGGGGCTTGAAAAGGCAAAAAAATACGGAATACCGGCAAAGGGCTTTGACATAAAAGACAATGAAAGGTTAAACAAAGAGATAAACAATTTTATCCTTCAATTCAATCCCGATCTAATTGTGCTTGCAGGGTATCTTAAAAAATACAATGTGCCTGAAGATTACAGATTCAGGGTTATAAATATTCACCCCGCTTTGATCCCCTCCTTTTGCGGTAAGGGCTATTACGGAATAAAGGTTCACAAAGCGGTGTGGGAAAGCGGGGTTAAAGTTACTGGTTGCACTGTTCACTTTGTCAATGAAAATTATGATGAGGGGTTGATTATTGCTCAGAGGTGTGTTCCTGTCTATGCCAAAGACACACCCAAGGATATTGCTAACAGGGTATTTGAGGAAGAGTGCAATCTATATCCTGAAATTATCAATCTCTTTGCTGATAACTTAATTGAGGTTAGAGATAACAAAGTTTATATAAAGGGAGAGTGAAATGGTGGATGTGAAGAATATGACCATTGATGAGCAGCTTGATTACCTTACCAAGGGTGCTGTTGACTGTATTCAAAAAGAGGATTTAAAGAAAAAGCTTGAAAGCGGTAAAAGGTTAAGGGTAAAGGTTGGTTTTGACCCGACAGCGCCTGATCTGCACCTTGGCCACACTGTTATAATAAGGAAGATGAAGCACTTTCAGGATCTGGGTCATGAGGTTGTTTTCCTTATAGGCGACTTTACAGGTATGATTGGGGACCCATCAGGTAAGTCAAAAACAAGGAAGCAATTGTCAAAAGAAGAAGTTGAAAAGAATGCCGAAACATACAAAAAGCAGATCTTCAAGATACTTAACCCTGAAAAAACGGTTATAAAGTTCAACAGTGAATGGCTCGGAAATCTTGGAAGTGAAGGCTTTATAAGGCTTGCATCAAAGTACACTGTGGCAAGGATACTTGAAAGAGACGATTTCAGCAAAAGATTAAAGGAAAACAGGCCCATTGCTTTACACGAATTGCTATATCCACTGTGCCAGGGATACGATTCCGTTGCTTTAAAGTGTGATGTTGAGTTGGGTGGAACAGACCAGACCTTCAATCTTCTTGTTGGAAGGGATTTGATGAGAGAGTATGGCCTTGAGCCTCAGGTTGTTATGACAATGCCAATTTTGGAAGGGCTTGATGGTGTTGAAAAGATGAGCAAATCCCTTGGAAACTATGTTGGAATAAACGAATCGCCGAAAGAAATGTTTGGAAAGTTGATGTCAATATCAGATGATTTAATGTATAAATATTACGAGTTGTTGACAGATATGCCAGTAAAAGAGATTGAACAATTGAAAATGGATGTTAAAGAAGGGAGAAAACACCCGAAAGATGTTAAAAAACAGCTTGCAAAAATGATAATAACTGACTTTCATTCAAAAGAGGATGCTTTAAAGGCTGAAAAAGAGTTTGAGAGGGTTTTTGCAAAAAAACAGTTGCCTGACGATATGCCTGAGATAAATATAATCAAAGGGGAATACCCTTTTGCCCGCTTCCTTGCTGATAACAACCTTGCTTCGTCAGCATCTGAGGCTAAAAGGTTGATCAAACAGGGTGGGGTTTCTTTAAACGGGGAAAAGATAGGAGACCCTTCATTTGTGTTTACCCCTGAAAAAGGTGAATATGTTGTCAAGGTTGGAAAAAGAAGGTTTGCAAAAATAAAGGTTGAATAAAGTGAAAGATGTTGATCTCATATTGAGTGTAAGCGAGGTTTTACCGTGGTTGAAATTAAAGGCAAAAGATGTGGATAATGCTTTAAGAATAAAGATCAATCAGGCGATTGAAGATGTTTTGAAACTTGCTACAGTCTCATTTGCATACAACCTTGATGTGGATCTTGAAGTGTTTGAGTTTAAAATTTACCGGCCTCCTTTCCCACTTGAAAGGCTTTCTTTGGGCTGTGCCACCCTGGGTGAGGAGATTGATGCAATGTTTGACTTTTATTCTAAAAAAGGGCAGGAACATTACAGGCTTCTTCTGGAATCTTCGGCAAATGCCCTTGTTGAAAAGGTTGTTGATTTTGTTAACTTTGTTTTTTGTTCATCCAGGGGTGACGATGAAAAACAGAGTTTCAGGAAAAGTCCAGGCATAGGGAGGGTTCCCATTGTTGAGAATTTAACCATATCAGATTATCTTTACCTTTCACATATTGGAGTTAAAGTAAACAGTAATTACTCTCTTTATCCTAAAAAAACGGTTATCTTTTTTCTGGAATGGGCTGATAATAGTGTTGAATATCATGAATTTGCCAGAAGGTGTAATCATTGTGGATACTCTCCCTGTATTTACAGAATATAAAAGGTTTTTCTTTTTCTTGTTTATGCAGATTTTTTTAATTTTTTTTAAAAAAATTGTGTTGCATTTTGCAAATTTTATGTTAATATTCTCTTTGCCGTGTTAAAAAGCGCGGCAATAAAGGATGTGGGGAGATTCCCGAGCGGTCAAAGGGGACAGACTGTAAATCTGTTGCCGTAAGGCTTCGGAGGTTCGAATCCTCCTCTCCCCACCATTTTTTTTGGTAGCGGGTGTAGCTCAGCTGGCTAGAGCATCAGCCTTCCAAGCTGAGGGTCGTGGGTTCGAATCCCATCACCCGCTCCATAATAATTTTTTTTTAATCTGGGCTTTATGAGGGCAAAAATGCCCACGTAGCTCAGCAGGTAGAGCACTTCCTTGGTAAGGAAGAGGTCACCGGTTCAAGTCCGGTCGTGGGCTCCAGTAAATAAAATCTTTTAAAGGAGAGGTTTTTATGGCAAAGGAAAAGTTTGAAAGGACGAAACCGCATGTAAACATAGGAACGATTGGACATGTTGATCACGGTAAGACGACATTGACTGCAGCGATAACGAATGTATTGGCGAAG
>JALSOA010000058.1 GCA_026986725.1 Acidobacteriota bacterium | reverse complement strand
AGTCTATTTTCCTCATTCCTTATGGTTCTGAAAATATCAAGAGCATAGTCAAGCGCTTTGTTGTCTTCCCCGAATGCCTCATCATCAACCGCAAGAACCTCTTTGAGGTGAAATGGCTTTTCTTCAATCAGTTCCCCAAGTTTTAAGATGTATGGGATAACAACCCTTATCCTGGATAGAGCCTTTAAAGTGGTTTTCATACCAGATTCTATCTCTTTAGCATAGTAAATCTCCTCTTCTCTTGTTAAAAGCGCAACATTTCCCATCTCTTTGAGATAAAGCCTTACAGGGTCATTAACCTTATCAATCTCTCCCGGTGCAAAAGTCAAATCTTCCTGGTTCTCATCATCAGCTTCTTTTTCCTCAACCTCATCAAGTTCCCCTGTACCGTAGTAATCACTATCTTCCCTCTCGAAATCAAGGAGGTCAACTCCACTTTTTTTCATATCGTCTATAAGCCCGTCTATCTCTTCAATACTGGTATCAGCATCTATCATACTGGTTAACTCATCATAGGTGATTGAACCTTTACTCATGGCATAATCTTTAATGTGTGAAAACTTGCTGTCCCTGGTCAATTTCACCCCCCAAAAAAAACTCCGAATGGTATTTATACCATAAAAAAATCCTCGCACAAATAAAAATATATTAAGTGGTTTTAAATTTGCAATTTTTTTTTAAATATAATGTGTATTTTGTTAAAATTTTAGTGAACAAAGGAGTTAAAGGAGTGTTATGGGATTTCCACATATTGATGCAATAAGAATACCAACCATAACCGATATTATAGACATATTAATTCTTGCTTATATAATTTATAAACTGCTTCTCCTCATTAAAGGGACAAGGGCAATGCAGATGATTACCGGTATTGCCTTACTTTTCCTTGCAAGCATACTATCTGGTGTTTTTCATTTAAACACCCTGAAAACAGTAATAGATTCAACCATAAACTTTCTACCTATTGCTGTTATTGTTTTGTTTCAATATGAGATAAGAAAAATACTGGCAAGACTGGGTACCTACTCTTTCTTTAAACATCAGGAGAACATTGAGGAAAGTTCCATTGAGCAGATTTTAAAAGCTGCCAATATACTGTCCAAAGAAAAGAAAGGTGGTTTAATTGTTATTGAAAGGGGACAGGGGCTTGGACAATACATCGAAACAGGAATACTTTTAGATGCACTTATCTCCTATGACCTGATTGCAAATATTTTTGAACCCAAAACAGCCCTTCATGATGGAGCAATAATCATTTCAAATGGAAGAATTGCAGCCGCTTCCTGCCTGTTACCCCTCTCTTCAAATCCACATTTGCCTCCCCACTTTGGCACAAGGCATAGGGCAGGAATAGGTATTACTGAAGAGACGGACGCAATAGCAATAATAATTTCGGAAGAAACTGGCAAAATTTCATTTGCAAAAAACGGTACCATTATGCACTATAAAGACAACTCGCTTGAAGGAATGATAAACCATTTAAAAGGACTGCTTGAAATTAACAAAAAGAAAAAAAAGAGTAATATGTTAGTAACCCTCAGGAGTTTTTTTAAACATGAGTAAATACGGAAACATCTTTGAAAGTGAAATGTTTTTAAAAATAATTTCCCTTTTAATAGCCTTTATCGTCTGGGCGGTTATCAGCGGTCAAAAAACTCCAAAAATTATAGAAAAAAACTTCACGGCGCCCATATACTTTGAAAATACTTCTGATAATATGATACTTACAAGGGATGTTCTTTACGAAATCACTGTACAATTAAGAGGACCTGAACAGATCATAAAAAAAATAAAACCAGAAGATGTTTACATAACAATTGATCTCAAAAACAAAAAGTTTGGTCTTCATTCAATCCCTCTAACTGAGGAACTTGTCCATAAACCTCAAGGGGTATCCGTGATAAACATTATTCCAAACACCATTCAATTTAAGATTGAAAAAAAGATTACGAGAATTATACCTATAAAACCGAATATTGTCGGAGAATTGCCGGATAACCTTGAAGTGAAAAAAATTATTCTATCCCCTCCAGTGGTGAGAGTTGAGGGGCCACAATCTATTCTCGAAAAGATCAAGTTTTTCCCTACAGAGGTAATCGATGTAAGTAATAAACTGAAAACATTTGAAACAACCTCAGTCGTAATATTGAATTCAAACTTTTTAAAACTTCTGACAAACCCAAATGTCAGGGTCAAAATAGTAATAGGTGAAAAGGATAAGATAAGGCTTTTTAAAAACATTCCTGTAACACTTGCCAATACAGGAAAACACAAGATATGGGTAAATCCTCGAAAAATAATGGTTCAGGTTAAAGGCCCAAAAAGTTCTGTGGATAAAATAAAAAGAAAAAAGATCAAGGTATTTATTGATTGCAAAAACCTTGCACCAAGAGAAAAGGATTACATATTAACTCCTCAAATCGATTACTCTGAACAAAACGGTGAGGAAGTAAAAAACATCGTTAAATTTAAAACCATCCCTTCACTTGTAAATGTGAGAGTATTTAAATGACAAAACTATTTGGAACAGATGGCATAAGGGGAAAAACAGGGACTTTTCCGATCACAGAGGAAGATATTTTTAAGGTCACTCTAATCTATTCAACCAAGTTTAAATTGAAAAACATTGCTGTGGCATGGGATACCAGGGAATCCTCTCTCTGGATTGCAAATGCCGTAATCTCTGCAATCAAACTTTCAAACAAAAACGCTGTTTTACTTGGATGTATCCCCACCCCGGTTTTGTCTTACATAGTGGGGAACAATCCCTTGTTTGACGGTGGGATCATGATAACAGCATCACACAACCCCTACAATCACAATGGATTGAAATTCTTTGATAAAAATGGTGAAAAGATAAGTGACGGGTTAGAAAAAGCCATAGAAGAAGAATTTGATAATTTTGATAATACCACTCACATTGAAAACCATATTCAGGATCAACTTTTCATTAATACCGAATATCTTTTGGAATATTTTAAGGGAATTAAAAAACACATAAAAATTTCAGCGATAAAAAGAACAATCCCTTTGGACTGTGCAAATGGGGCCTGTTCCCTTTTTATAAAAACAGCACAGGATTTTTTTAACCTTGATTTTAAACCATACAACATCATTCCCGATGGGAAAAACATAAACAAGGACTGTGGAGCAGCAAATCCAGAACATATAAAACCTGAATCATTCGCATTTGACGGAGACGGGGACAGGATAATGGGAAAAGACAGAGAAGGAAACATAATAAATGGTGACCACATATTGATGTTTCTTTCTGACTTTTTAAAGGTTAAAAAGTTAGTAGGCACGGTAATGACAAACTCCGCAGTTGAAGTATTCTGCAAAGAAAGGGGAATAAAATTCTTCAGAACTCCTGTGGGAGATAGGTTTGTTAAAGAAAAGATGAAAGAAACAGGAGCAATACTGGGTGGGGAGACCTCCGGCCATACAATATTTTCCCCTATAAACAAAACCGGAGATGGTTTTGCAATTTATTTAAAACTAATCGAAATTTTAAATACACAATCCCTATATCTTGAGCATATATCAAAAAATTATCCTTTATTTCCCCAGACAGTGGTTAACATTAAAGTAAATAGCAAGAAGCCCATTAACAGGATAAAAGGCTTTGTGCCATTGATAAAAGAACTGGAAAAACAACTTGGAGATGGAAGGATATTTCCGAGATACTCAGGAACAGAAAACATTTTAAGGATACTAATAGAAAGCAGAGATGAAAAACCATTGAAGTTTGCCAGAAAAAAAATCATAGAATTTTTTAATAAAACGGAGGTATAAATGACAAAACTTGGAGTAAACATTGACCATGTGGCCACTGTAAGAGAGGCAAGGAAAATTGACATCCCGGACCCTGTTTACGCAGCCGTTCTGGCAGAACTTGCCGGTGCAGACGGAATAACAGTGCATTTAAGGGGAGATAGAAGACACATCAAGGAAAGGGATGTGGAACTTTTGTCTGCCTTTATTAAAACAAGACTCAACATTGAAATGGCAACAACGGGCGAGATGTTTGACATTGCCTGCAGGGTAAAACCTTTTAGCGTCACTCTTGTCCCTGAAAAAAAAGAAGAAGTGACAACGGAAGGAGGATTGGATGTAATCCTCCATCAATCAACCTTAAAAACCCTAATTAAAGACTATCAATCCCACGGCATAAAGGTTTCAATATTTGTTGACCCTGATCATGAACAGATAAAGAGATGTATCAAGTTAAACACAGATATAATTGAAATAAACACAGGAAGATATGCTGAGGCCGAAAGTGAAAATGAGAGGAAAGATGAACTTGACAAGATAATCAATGCTGCGAAACTGGCAGCAAGATCAGGATTAAAGGTCGCAGCAGGTCACGGTTTGAACTATAGAAATGTTAAACCAATAGCCAGCATACCAGAAATAGAGGAACTTAACATTGGACATGCAATAATTGCAAGAGCAATTTTCGTTGGGCTGGAAAGGGCTGTACGAGAAATGAAGGATCTTATAAAAAAGGAGAAATAAATGAAAAGATTGATTTCATTGCTTTTAACATGCCTTTTATTCCCGGTAAACATCCAGGCAGGTACTATATGCCTGAACATTAAGGTAAACAGAAGTAATCTTTTTCCAGTATTCGTAAAAGAACTGAAAAGATACTCAAAAGAGCATTATGATCTGAAAGAATTTACCACAACCCCAAAACATTACATGATAAAGGGTGAGAGGGTTTTCAAAATTAAAAGAAGGAGAAGACCTCTAATAGGGACACCAACACAGAAATTCAAAAGAAAACCCAAATGGAAAAAGGAAAAGATTGATATTCAAGGAAAAATAACGAAAGACAAAGTTTGTATAAAAGTTTCACTCTCTGCCTATAATAAAAGGAAAAAGAAATGGTACACTCTTGAAAGTGACAATCTCCTTGAAGAACACATGGCTTCGTTTGTTTTAACAAATGCCTTAAAAGGGAAAGATTACTGGAGCATTGGAAACCCCATAATATCAAACAATGGGGAAAACAAACACTTTTTAAACCTCACAAAATTCAAAATTGACTCAGTCACTATTTCAATAGATCCTTCCACTGGAATAAAAAGCGTAAACTTTTACCTAATAAAAAACAATGATGTTTTAACTTATAGAGTTCTTATGCTCGATAATATAAAAACCATAAACGATGCTCTGAAGGTTTTTAATAACCATTTTATTAACTTTAACCCGAAAAAAAGGGTTGCCAGGGTTTACAATTTCTACTGGGAGTACGCAAAACACGGTAAAATAATGGATGGAATGCACAAACTTCAGGTAATAACAGCACTTGGATTTCCAGACAAAGTTTTAAAAAATAACAAAAAAAATAAAATTTTTGTATATAATTTTGACGGAAAAACTTACAAATACAGAATAGTAAATGATGAACTTTCTCTGCCTGATGAATAAAAAGGAAAAAGTTAATTTTTTTCTTGACAGTAAAATGGTTTACTAATAATATAAATTCGTAATTACATGCTTAAATCTCACAAGGGAACTTGTGAAAAATTGAAGGAGGCTTTTATGAACAAAACTGAATTGGTAAATGCAGTTGCTGAGAAAACAGGGCTTACCAAGGTTAAGGCTGCTGAAGCTGTTGATGGTATTATCAGTGCAATCGGTGATACTTTAAAGAGGGGAGAAAAGGTATCTCTTGTTGGTTTTGGAACATTTGATGTTGTTGAAAGACCTGAAAGAATGGGGAGAAACCCACAGACTGGCAAAGCAATAAAGATCCCTGCTAAAAAGGTTGTTAGATTCAAAGCCGGTAAAAAACTGAGAGAAATGGTAAACTAACAATATTAGAAAAAAGAAAAAAAGAGGGGGGAAATCCCCCTTTTTTTATTGATTTTTTAAAATAAACCAGGGAAACCCATTCCTCCAAACCCTTTCATGGTTGCTTCAATCTGTTCATCAACCTTTCTATAACCTTCCTTTAACGATGCAATAATAAGGTCTTCAAGCATCTGTCTGTCTTCAATCAAAGAATCATCTTCAATCTTTAAAGAAACCACTTCTTTATGACCATTTAATACAACCCTCACAGCACCACCTCCGCTGGTTGTTTCAACCCTTAACTCCTCCAATTTTTTTTGTAACATCTGTTGCATCTTCTTTGCCTGTTTCATTAAAAAATTAATGTCTGCCATACAACCTCCATCTATTTTTCAATTCTTTCTATTCTACCATCAAACTCTTCAACTATCTTTTTTACAAGAGGGTGTTTTTCAATCCCATTAACACTCTTTCTTGGTGATATTTCAGGGATATTTAACATACACCTGAACCTCTTTTTAAACCTTATGTAAAGGTTACCTTCAATAGACTTTAAAACCTTTTTTTCAATAGATTCTTTTACAGAAGAGGGAACAGGGTCAAGGGTCACATAAACCATATTACCCTCAACATCAACTTCAGCCTTTTTCAAAATGGAATTAAAAGCTGTATAGTTCTGGAAACTGGATTTAATAAAATCAATTAATTCTGAATTTCTCTTAAATATTCTTTCTGAATATCCATCTTCACTGTTTTTAAAAACAGAACTTTTATTCTCATTCAGTTTTTTTTTTGAAAGCAATTCTGAAATTGGTATTACCTTTGAGGCAAAAACCATTTTAAAAAGCAGCAATTCAACTGCAATTCTTGGATTAAAAGCCTCTCTGACAAACCTCTCATTCTGCAAAATTACATTTAAGTATCTTATAATATCCTCAACAGAAAACCTCTTCTCTTTCAGGTAATCCGGTAAAAAATCATTATCTTTGCTTACAACAGCATGAAGAAGAGAGTTGAAAAATTCTCCAAGCCTCAAAACAAACTTTACAAAATCAGTATTTCTCTCTTCCAGTTTATCAAGTATCTCAACAATTTTCGAGCCGTTTGAATCAAGAATTGCTTTAAAGATTTCAAAAAAAACAGTTGAATCCGGTACACCTAAAACAACGGAAACATCTTCTTCTTTTATCTTTCCCCCTGTAAAAGAGATAATCTGGTCAAGAAGGCTTTGAGCGTCCCTCATACTGCCTTCAGAGGCATCAACAATAAGTTTTAGAGCATTGTCCTCTATCTCAATTTTCTCTTTTTCGCAGATACTCTTCAAATGCTCCACAATTTTCACAGGGGGTATCTTTTTGAATTCAAAGATCTGACACCTTGAGCGAATTGTCGCCGGAATTTTGTGGGGCTCTGTTGTGGCAAGTATAAAAACAACATAGTCAGGCGGCTCTTCAATTGTTTTCAAAAGAGCATTAAATGCGTGAGTTGACAGCATGTGAACTTCGTCAATAATAAAAACCCTGTACCTGTCTCTTACCGGGGGGTATTGCACAATCTCTTTTAAATTTCTTATATCGTCAACCCCTTTGTTAGATGCAGCGTCAATCTCCATAACATCAATATCCCTTCCCTCTGCAATATCCTTACAGGCATCACATTCAAGGCAGGGGGAAACTGTGGGCCCGTTTTTACAGTTTAAAGCCTTTGCATATATCCTTGCAGTAGAGGTCTTACCTGTTCCCCTTAAACCTGAAAATATCAGGGAATGATGAATTCGGCCCTCTTCAATTGAGTTTTTAAGTGTTTGAATTACCGCTTCCTGACCTATGACCTCATCAAATGTGGAAGGTCTCCATTTTCTCGCAAGTACACTGTAAGCCATATTCACCCTTTATGAAATACTTTGCGGGAATCTGGTTACCTGCGGCACACGGCAAATACCCTTAGTGCTGCTCCCGTCAGGGCCTGACACGGTTCGGATACCGCCGTTGCACAGGACCAGACCCCCGAAAAGTATTCTTTTAAAATGGCGGAGAGGGCGGGATTCGAACCCGCGGTACCTTGCGGTACACACGATTTCCAGTCGTGCACCTTCGTCCACTCGGTCACCTCTCCGGAAATTTAAAAGAACAACAATGCAGTAAAAAAGATAACACAAATTGAGGAAATAGTAAACGGTTATCTACTCTCCGAAAAATTGGTTTTTCTCTATAATTTTAAAAAGATTCCTGTAAACACTTACCTCTTTTGTATCCATTTTTCTCAAAAAATCTCTGACATCCTGCCTTATTTTATTTTTTAATTCGCACTTGATCTGCATATCTTTCAACCCTTTTAATCTGGCGAATCTTAAAATCTCCTCTTTAAAAACAAAAGCAAAAGGCCTCACAACAAAGAACCTGCCACTAAAATAATTTCTGCACAAAGCCATTGATTCAAGCCTTTTATGATACATTGCATTCCAGATAAAATTCTCTGCAAAGTCATTTGCAATATGCCCAAGTGCAACATATTTTATTCCCTTTTTTTCACAAAAATTAAAGATCTCAATCTTCCTCACTCTCGAACACAAACTGCAATTAAAATCCTCAAAATCCTTCCTTTCAGGGTAAATATTTACTATTCCCTCAAAATCAACAGGCATAATTTCACCTTTGCCTAAAACAACATTAACCCCGTAAACCCTTCCCTTAAAACCTCTTACTTTATAAAACTCTTTTAAAAAGGTATAAAGAGAAAGGCTATCAAGCCCTCCGGAGACCCCAACAGCAATATCCTTGCCTAAAAAATCACAGTTTTCATTTACCCTTAAAACCGAGTAAGTCAATCTCTGAAACAATTTCCTGTATTGTTTGCGAAACCCTTTATCATTCATAACATAAAAATTATAACCCACTTAAATAAGAAAAAAATGTAAAAGTAAGGTATAATTAGCAGGATATTGTATAGGAGTGTGATATGGAGAATTCAAATAGATTAAAAGAAATCCTGAAAAGGATTAATGGAAGAGGATATAAGGCTTACAAAGATATTAAGGGAACATACCTGTTTTCTAACTTTGTTTTAGAGATAACACATGCCCAGGGAGACCCCTTTGCCTCCCCGTCAAGTATGAAAGCCACAGTGAAATTGAAAGATACAGGGCTGAATGAAGAGACATTTAAAACAAAGGAAAGGGAAATTGCGCTTTGCGACTTTTTAACAAGGCTTTTTGTAAAAAATATCAACAAACTCTCAAAGGGATTAAGGGGGAGTGGAAACAGCGGTGTTATTTCAATTCAAAAGTGTGGACAGGAGATCCTGCAAAGAAGCTCGGTTGTATTAAACAAAGAAAAAAGCGAGATCGAATTCAGGTTTTATGCAGGTCTTCCTGCAAGGGGAAGGACAGTGCTCGGCTTTGTTGCGGAGGATATGTTTTTTAAAGAGATACCTGACATTGTCTATTACTCAACACACTTCGACGACACAACATACAACCAACTGCTAAACCACATTAAAACTTATGAGGATTACTGCTTTATTAAAAAATCATTGAAAGAAAAAAAACTTGTGTGCTTTATCCCAAACGGAAGCATTCTTCCGAGAAGAAGCGGAATTGACGAAAGACCCCCAGAGTTAAACAAGAAAACCGTAATACCCTTTCTATCCCCCGGAAGTTTAAAGGTTGAGTTTGAACTGCCAAACAGCGGAAAGGTAAGCGGAATGGGAATACCAG
Source organism: Acidobacteriota bacterium (assembly GCA_026986725.1). Taxonomy (GTDB): domain Bacteria; phylum Acidobacteriota; class Holophagae; order Thermotomaculales; family Thermotomaculaceae; genus Thermotomaculum. The sequence continues at coordinate 2,464 of JALSOA010000058.1, read as the reverse complement.
AAGGAGTTACCGTTATTACAGGCGGGGGGTTTCACGGCAAATCAACCCTTTTAAAGGCAATTGAAAGGGGTATTTACGGTCACATACCTGAAGATGGAAGGGAATTGGTTGCAACAATTAATGAAGCTATAAAGATAAGGGCGGAAGACGGGAGAGGTATTGAAGGAGTGGATATATCAGGCTTTATAAAAGACCTTCCGTTTAAAAAAGACACCACTAATTTTTCAACTGAAAATGCAAGCGGCTCAACCTCAATGGCTGCAAACATTGTGGAAGCCTTTGAGTGTGGGGCAAGGTTATTTCTCATAGACGAAGATACCTCTGCCACAAACTTTCTGATTAGAGACGAAAGGATAAGGGAGATTGTAAAAAAAGAGCCCATAACCCCTTACATTGATATTGCAAAATCACTTTACAGAGATTACGGTATTTCAACCATAATAGTAACAGGGGGAAGCGGAGATTACTTTGATGTTGCCGACAGGGTAATACTGATGGACGAGTATCTGCCCTACGATGTAACGGAAAAGGCTGTAAAAGAAAGCAATAAGTTCAATAAAAAACTTGCATTAAACATTGAAAAAAGAAAAATAATCCTGCCATCCCCTCAAAAAGGTAAAAAAGAGAAAATATCCGCAAAGGGCAAAAACTCAATTCAATTTGGAAGAAATGTTATAGACCTAAATCTTGTTGAGCAACTTGCAGAAAGCAATCAAACAAATTTCATGGCGCTTGTCCTTAAATTCATTCACATTGACAGAAGTGAAAAACCGGTAATTGAAAAGGTGAAGGATATAGTTTCAAGAATTGAAAATGAAGGGTTTTTAAAATACAAAGACGGCAACCTTGCAAAGGCAAGGGTATTTGAAATTATGGCTGCTTTAAACAGATTGAGGGGAATCAAAAGAATTAAAGATTAAAATTGATTTGCATTAAAAATAATTGCTTAAAGACCATTTGTAAAAAGGTACAATAAATATTTTTTTGTTTTGAATGTTAATTTCCTCTTCTTCAAAAGCCGTTATTATAAAAGATGTGTTTATATTTAAATAATCCATAGCACTTAGCAATCCTTTAATCTCCCTCCCTCTGGTATCAGGGTCTTTAACAGAGTATGACACATTTACAAGATGCTTTATTCCATTATAAGTTATTAAAAAGTCAACCTCCTGTTTATCTTTAAAATAACAAATGTTTTCATATTTTTTTCTAAGATGTAAAAAAACCGTATTCTCAAGCAATTTTGAGTAGTCTTTGGAAAAAGAAGTATTAAAAATAAACTTGAATCCATTATCTGCAATGTATAGTTTTTTTGGATTTCTATGCTGTTCTTTGATTGAAGATGCAAAGATTGGAATGTTAAAAACCACAAAGGAGTCTTCAAGATATTCAAAAAAATCATACAATGTATCTTTGCCAGCTTTAAGTCCCATTGACTTAAATTGATTATACAGTTTGTTTATACTCAACAATGTTGAAGGATTTGAAAATGAATACTTGATAAGAAATCGCAGCAAATGGGTGTTTTTTACTCCGTACCTTTCAATAATATCTCTGTACACAATAAGATCAACATAATCACTCAATATCCTTCTCCTTATATCCTCATCTTCCCCAATCAATTCAGGAAAACCTCCATATTCAAGAAATGAATTGAAGAGATTTAAGATTCTTGATTTACTTTCAGAAGTTGTAATATAAGGTTTAATGTTGTGGAACAGGAGATACTCTTTAAAAGTAAGTGGGAAGATCTCATAAGTAATGGTTCTTCCCCTTAATGAATATGCAAATTCCTTTTTTAATAATCTTGAAGAAGAGCCTGTGATATAGATTGAAACATTCAATGTATCATATAGCCTTCTCACAAACTTTTCCCATCCTTTAATATTTTCAATCTCATCAAAAAACAGATAAATTCTTTCTTTTCTTTTTTCAGGAAATATCTCAAAATAGGTATCTATTAAACCATCAAGTTCTCCAATTTGAAGACCAAACAACCTATCATCTTCAAAATTAACATAGATTATGTTTTCCCTTGATACAATTTTCCTTAACTGATTTATTATGTTAAACATTGTGTAAGTTTTTCCACTTCTTCTTATGCCAACAATGGAAATTATCTTTTTTGAACTCAGAGGAATATTATAATCCCGGGGAAATATATTCTTAAAATCCTTTTGTATAAAATCATAAATAATTGTTCTGAAAATATCTTTCATAAAATCCTACTTCTTCCTTATTCATAATGATAAATATAATACTTTTTATCATTTTTTACAAGGAAAAAAATCAAATACTAAACCAAAAAAGGGGCTTTAAGCCCCTTTGATTTATTTTTCCTTTTTGCTCCACTCTTCAATGGATCTTTTGTAACTCTGGATAAAGTCAGGCCTTGAATGATTCTTTTCTCCAATATTTAACGCCTTTTTCTCCAATTCAACAGCCTTATTGTAATCACCCTTCA
>JALSOA010000057.1 GCA_026986725.1 Acidobacteriota bacterium | reverse complement strand
TTTCCCGCGGATGTTCCTATCAGGATATTGTTGACACAGGGATTTTAACGGTTATTCAAACACTTTGATTTTTCAAAAAAATTGAATTTATATCCCTCTGATGTATAAATCAGGGGGATTTTTTTTTATAATAGATTAAAACAGTTAAGCGGAGGGGATATGTCTGACTTTAACGAGTCTAAAAAAAGGTATGAAGAGAAGGTTAAGAAGGCAACGGAGAGGTTTCCTGAGAGAAAGGAAAGTTTTAAAAACTCTTCAGGAATTGAGATAAAGAGGGTTTACACCCCTGAAGATATTGAAGGGCTTGATTATCTGAAAGACTTGAATTTTCCGTCTGAATACCCCTACACAAGGGGAGTGCAGCCCACAATGTACCGCTCAAGGTTCTGGACAATGAGGCAATACGCAGGCTTTGCAACGGCAGAGGAATCAAACAAAAGGTACAAATACCTACTTGAACAGGGTACCATGGGGCTTTCGGTTGCATTTGACCTGCCAACCCAGATTGGCTACGACTCCGACAACATTATGGCAAGGGGAGAGGTTGGAAAGGTTGGCGTTGCAATTGATTCTTTAAAGGATATGGAAACTCTTTTTGACGGTATCCCCCTTGACAGGGTTTCCACATCAATGACAATAAATGCAACAGCCTCATTTCTACTTGCAATGTACCTAATTGTTGCTGAAAAACAGGGAGTACCTTTTGACAAAGTGTCAGGCACAATTCAGAACGACATTTTAAAAGAGTACATAGCAAGGGGGACTTACATATATCCCCCCGAACCTTCTCTGAGAATTATCGCAAATATTTTCGAGTTTTGCTCAAACCATGTGCCTAAGTGGAACACAATATCAATCAGCGGATATCACATAAGGGAAGCAGGCTCAACAGCGGTGCAGGAGGTTGCTTTTACCCTTGCTGACGGCATTACCTATGTTGAGGAAGCAATCAAGGCAGGGCTTGATGTGGATAAATTTGCGCCAAGGCTTTCATTCTTTTTCAATGCACATAACAATTTCTTTGAAGAGATCGCCAAGTTCAGGGCTGCAAGGAGGATGTGGGCAAAGATAATGAAGGAAAGGTTTAAAGCAAAGAATCCAAAATCAATGATGCTGAGGTTCCACACCCAGACAGGGGGAAGCACTTTAACGGCACAGCAGCCTGAAAACAACATTGTTAGGGTTACCCTGCAGGCACTTGCCGCAGTTTTGGGAGGAACACAGAGTCTCCACACAAACTCAATGGACGAGGCACTTGCTCTGCCCACTGAAAAGTCTGTTAGAATTGCTTTGAGAACCCAGCAGATAATAGCATACGAAAGCGGGGTTGCAGACACGGTTGACCCACTTGCAGGCTCTTACTACATTGAATCCTTAACAAATGAGATTGAGAAAAAGGCGTTTGAGTACATTGAAAAGATAGACAAAATGGGAGGAATGCTTAAAGCCATTGAAAGCGGCTATGTTCAAAGGGAGATCTCTGAAAGCGCATACAATTACCAGAAGGCTGTTGAAAACGAGGAGCAGATAGTGGTCGGGGTTAACAGGTTTGTAATTGACGAGGGGAAAAGGGATGTTGAAATCTTAAAGATAAACGATGAGGTTGAGAAAAAGCAGGTTGAGAAATTGAAGAAGTTAAAAGAAGAAAGGGACAATTCTGCAGTTAAAGACAGATTAAAGGCGTTGAAAAAGGCAGCACAGGGGAAAGACAACCTTATGCCATTCATACTTGACTGCGTAAGGGTTTACTGCACATTGGGAGAGATGGCAGATGTTTTAAGAGAGGTTTTCGGAGAGTATCAGGACACTGTTTCACTTTAAATAAGGGGGAAAAATGGACTTTATTCAATACCTGCAAACATTTGCAGACACTAAATTTATGCTTTTCTTTGCTTTTGTTATTGGCTCAATGTTTGGCTCTTTTTTCAATGTGTGCATATACAGGCTTCCAGAAGAGTTGTCGGTAATTAAACCCCGATCATTCTGTCCATCCTGCAAAAAAACAATACCATGGTATTACAATATCCCTCTTTTAAGTTATATTTTTTTAAGAGGAAAGTGTGCCTACTGCGGGGCAAGGATCTCATTCAGGTACTTTTTTGTTGAACTTCTAAGCGCATGGATATTCGCATTCGGAGTTTACAGATTCGGGCCAACCTTCAAGGCTCTTGAATTTATAGTTTTGTCATCAATTATGCTTATCCTGTTTTTCACAGACCTTGACAAAAGGATTCTCCCTGACGAGATAACACTCGGCTTTATCCCGGTGGGGCTTATTTTTGCTTACTTTTCACCTGAAAGAACATTAACAGAATCCCTCATTGTGGGGATTGCAGGTGCCGGAATATTATTCCTTCTTGCCTATATCTATTTGAAATTAAAAGGAATTGAGGGTATGGGAATGGGAGATGTTAAAATGCTTGCACTAATGGGGACATTTTTAGGAAAACAGGCTTTTCTTGCATTGATGATAGCCTCTGTTATAGGCACAATTGTCGGGCTTTTCATAATCTATGTGCTGAAAAAGGGTAAGAATTACGAGATACCTTTCGGATGCTTTTTATCAATAGCAAGTGTTATCACCTACCTCTATGGAAACGACATTATTCTCTTCTATGTAAAACACTTCCTTAAACACAATTGGTCTTAACATCCATCAAAATACTAAAGTTAATAATTAAAGTTAATAATTTAAGAAAATCCTTCCGCCAACCATCATAAATACTATAAAGATTTTTAAAAAATCACATTTAGTGAAAATTATCACTTGACTATCATAACTTACTAATTTACATTATTGATGTAAAAGGCATAATAGGTGCGAAAAGAGATTAAAATTTAAAAACATTTTATGTAATTAATGAAAAATTTCAGGTGGTATCATGGTTAACATTGATATTTGCAAACAGAAAGAGATATCAGGTATCCTGGTGCGGTTTGAAAAAAGGAGGGACAGTCTTCTCCCAATCCTTATCGAGGTAAACAGAATTCACGGTTTCATAACCCCAATTGCCATGGCGGAAATTGCCGAATTTCTTGAGATTCCGGTTGCTGAGGTTCACGGTGTTGTGTCTTTTTATCACTTTCTTTCCACAAAAAAAAGAGGTAAATACACAGTGAGGTTATGCAAAACCATTTCGTGTGAAATGGCTGGCAAGGAAAAGATTGAAAAGATCCTGAAAAAAGAACTGGGGATAAATTTCGGTGAGACAACATCAGACGGACTTTTCACATTGGAGTACACCAACTGCATAGGTATGTGCGACAAAAGCCCTGCAATGCTTGTGAACGACAATGTTTACTTTAACCTTACGCCTGAAAAGGTTATTAAGGTTATTGACGAGTTAAGAAAGAGGGACTGATTATGAAACAGATAAAGAAGAAAATACTTTTTGGTGAGTATGTAAGCGGCATTGGTTTGGAGAAAGCCCTTTCAATCAAGCCTGAAGATGTTATTAAAGAGATTAAGGATTCAGGTTTAAGGGGAAGAGGGGGAGCAGGCTTTCCAACCGGATTGAAATGGGAGTTTGCATTTAAAGAGGAGTCTGACGAAAAGTATGTTATCTGTAATGCAGACGAAGGTGAGCCTGGCACATTCAAAGACAGAAAACTGTTAACAGAGCAGCCTGAAAAGGTTATTGAGGGGTTGACAATTGCAGGCTATGCAATTGGCGCAAAAAGAGGGTTTATATATTTAAGGGGAGAGTATATTTACATTCTTAAAAACATTGAAAAGGCAATAACAAACCTCAAAGAGAAAAACCTGCTTGGTGAAAACATATTAAACTCAAACTTTCACTTTGATGTTGAAGTAAGGCTTGGTGCGGGAGCCTATGTTTGCGGGGAAGAGTTTGCTTTAATCGAATCAATGAACGGATACAGAGGGGAACCGAGAAACAAGCCACCGTTCCCAACACAAAAAGGGTTCAGGGATAAGCCAACCGTTGTTAATAATGTGGAAACTCTATGCTTTGTCCCTTACATTGTTTCAAAAGGTGCCGAATGGTTTAAATCCTTTGGTATAGAAGGCTCCACAGGTACCAAACTGTTTTCGGTTTCAGGGGATATTGAACACCCGGGAGTGTACGAACTTGAACTTGGAATAACATTGAATGAACTTTTAGAGGTCGTGGGGGCTAAAAATCCAAAGGCTGTTCAGGTTGGCGGTGCCGCCGGCATTTGCGTTGCAAAAAAGGATTTTGACAGGCCCATAAGTTTTCAGGGATTGCCCCCAGGTGGCTCAATAATTGTGTTTGGGGAACACAGGGATATGTTAAAGGTTTTAAAGAACTTTCTCGAATTCTTTGTGGAGGAGTCATGCGGGCAATGTACCCCCTGCAGAGAGGGGAATTACAGGTTGCTTGAAGGGGTAAACATGCTTGAAAAGGGGAATTGCTCATACAGGTATTTGAGGGAGTTGTTGACTCTGTGCGAGGTTATGAAAACATCTTCCAAGTGCGGACTTGGCCAAACATCACCCAACTGTTTTCTGTCAATACTTGAAAACTTCAAAGACGAAGTAATTTTTAGATGAGGTAATTATGAACAGAGAAATGATAGACATTAGAATAGACGGAAAGGAATTCAAGGTTGAAAAAGGCACAACCATTCTGGAAGCGTGTAAGATGGCGGGAATTAACATTCCCACACTTTGTTATCACCCTGATTTAACAGTTGCCGGTATATGCAGGATCTGTGTTGTTGAGATTGAGGGAATGAAAACATTAACACCTGCATGTGCCTTTCAGATAGAAAGACCTGTATCTGTGAAAACAAATTCCCCGAAGATAAGAAAGGCAAGGAGAATTAACCTTGACCTTCTTCTTTCAGAGCATTACGGAGACTGCTACACCTGTGTTAGAAACGGAAAGTGCGAATTGCAGTCTCTTGCCAGAGACTATGGAATTGACAATTACAGGTTTCCAAGTGTAATTAAGCCAAAGTATGAGATAGACAACTCCTCATACGCAATTGTAAGGGATCAGAACAAGTGCATCTCATGTAAAAGGTGTATCAGAACCTGCATAGACTTACAAAAGGTTGGAGCGCTTGAAACATTTGGAAGAGGACATTCGGTAAGGATTTCAACCGCATTGAACAAACCTATTGCAGAAGTGATATGTATAAACTGCGGTCAATGTATAAACAGATGCCCCACAGGTGCTTTGAGGGCAAACGACCCTGCCGACTTTATCTGGGAAGCAATTGATGACCCTGAAAAGTTTGTAATAATTCAGACAGCACCCTCTCCAAGGGCTGCAATAGGTGAGGAGTTTGGATATCCACCGGGAACAAGCGTTACCAAAAAGTTAAATGCGGCATTGAGAAGAATAGGGTTTGACAGAGTGTTTGACACCAACTTTGCAGCAGACCTTACAATTATGGAAGAGGGAAGCGAATTGATTGAAAGGTTGAAAAAAAGGATAGTTGAAGGTGATGAAATTGTTAAGGTTCCGATGATTACATCTTGTTCTCCCGGCTGGGTGAAGTTTGCAGAGCATTACTACCCTGAGCATCTTAACCATCTTTCAACCTGCAAATCCCCCCAACAGATGTTTGGCGCAATTATCAAAACCTACTATGCCAGGAAAGTGGGAATAGACCCTTCAAAGATAGTGGTTGTTGCCTTAATGCCCTGTGCTGCCAAGAAGTTTGAGTGCAACAGGCCTGAGATGAGAGATAGCGGGTTCAAGGATGTGGATTTCGGTTTAACAACAAGGGAGATGGCCACAATGATAAAAGAGGCTGGGATAGATTTAAAAGATATGCCTGAAAAGGACTTTGATCACCCCCTCGGGCTTGGTTCCGGGGCAGGTTTGATCTTCGGGGCAACAGGCGGGGTAATGGAGGCTGCAATAAGGACTGTATATGAGATAGTTACGGGAAAGCCTGTTCCATTTAAAAACCTTGAAATAACACCGATAAGGGGTATGGAGGGAGTAAGAGAGGCATCTTTAACCATTGAGAATACATTGCCTGAATACAGATGGCTTGAAGGGGTAACATTGAATGTTGCAGTTGCCCACGGCACTGCAAATGCAAAAAAGATAATGGATAAGGTTGTAAAAGGGGAAGCAGATTACCACTTTATTGAGATTATGGCATGTCCGGGTGGTTGCCTGGGAGGAGGGGGCCAGCCAATACCCACCACTCCTGAAATAAGAATGGCAAGGGCAAGGGCAATCTATGAAGAGGAAAAGAATCTGCCTGTGAGAAAATCACACGAAAACCCCGAGTTGCAGCAATTGTACAAAGAATTCCTAAAACACCCGTTAAGCGAGGTTTCGCACAAACTTTTACATACCCACTATACCCCGAGGGGTAAGTACTTTTTCGTAGGGTAAGGGGAGGAGACAGGGGGAAACTCCTTCCCCCTTTTGTAATTTATGGAGGCTAATATGGTTTTAACAAAAGAAACAGGTTTTATAGACCATGAGAGTATTTACGATTACCTTGCAAACACAAAACCCCCTGAAAAAAAGGAGATTGAGGAGATACTTGCCCATGCAAGGGAATTGAAGGGGATCTCCTTTGAAGAGACTGAGAAATTGCTTTTAGTTGAAGATGATGAACAACTGGAAACAATTTTTGAAACCGCAAATTACATTAAAAACGAGATATACGGCAAGAGGCTTGTGCTTTTCGCACCACTTTATGTTTCCAACCTTTGCAAAAATGATTGTGTTTACTGTGGGTTCAGGGTAAGCAACAGAAAATTGAAAAGGGCCACACTGACTTTGGAACAGGTAAAGAAAGAGATTGAATCCCTTGTTTCTCAGGGACATAAAAGGGTATTACTTGTTTCAGGAGAGGGGCTCGGTGAGAGTGCACTTGATTACACAATAAAGTGTATTGAAACAATATACTCAACTAAAGTCGGCAATGGAGAGATAAGAAGGATAAATGTAAACATCGCACCTCTTTCGGTTGAAGGGTTTAAAAGATTGAAAGAAGCGAAAATTGGCACATATCAACTGTTTCAGGAAACATATCATTACCCAACATACAAAAAGGTTCATCCAGGGGGTCCGAAATCGGATTACCTTTATCATTTAACAGCAATGGACAGGGCTTTTAAAGCGGGTATTGACGATGTGGGGATTGGAATTCTATTTGGTCTTTACGATTACAGGTTTGAAATACTTGCACTTTTACAGCATATAAAACACCTTGAAAAGGAGTTTGGTCTTGGCCCTCATACAATCTCTGTTCCAAGGATTGAGCCTGCTGATGGGGCACCCCTTTCGTACAATCCGCCATTTCCTGTATCGGACAGAGAGTTTAAAAAGATAATAGCACTTTTGAGGATAACTGTTCCATATACAGGTATAATTTTGAGCACAAGGGAAACACCGAAGATGAGAAGAGAGGCTTTTGCACTTGGAGTGTCTCAAATCAGTGCTGGTTCAAGGACAAATCCTGGTGGTTATTCATCCGAAGATTCAGGGGAGCAGTTCTCCCTCGGAGACCATAGAACTATAGACGAAGTTATCTACGATGTGTGTAAATTTGGATACATTCCGTCTTTCTGCACAGCCTGTTACAGGCTTGGAAGAACAGGGCTTGACTTTATGGACCTTGCAAAACCAGGGTTGATCAAACTTTACTGCCTCCCCAACGCCTTAACAACCTTTAAAGAATACCTTGTTGATTATGCCTCTGATGAAACCAGAAAAACAGGGGAGAAATTGATTGAAAAGATGTTGGGGGAAATACCATCGAAAAAGGTTAAACAGAAAACAATAAACGCATTAAAGAGAATTGAGAATGGAGAAAGGGACATTTATCTGTGATGGAGAAGGATTTTTTAAAAGAGACAGAAAATTCAAAAAACAATTTTCCCCTTAATATTGCATTACCACACAAAGATTTAATATCCTCAATCTTTCAGGTAAAACTTGCAGCGACAAAAACCAATATAGCGCTTGGTTTTATTGACAAAGAATCAGGTGGAAAGATTGAAAGCATAATTGAAAGGGGAATTGAAGGGGAGTTTAACAAGCACTTTTGCATAACAATGCTTCAGGGCGGAGCAGGAACATCGCTGAATATGATAGCAAACGAGGTGATTGCTTACCATTGTTACAAGATTTACGGAATTAAACTGTCTCCTTACGACACGATAAACCTGCACCAGTCAACAAACGATGTTATACCGACCTCTGTTAAAATAACCGTTCTCAAACTTGTGCGGAAACTTGAAAAATCAATAATTGAGCTTTTGAAAACTCTTGAAGAAAAGGAAACGGAGTTTGACAGCCTTGTAAAACCCGGATTAACCCAGATGCAGTATGCAGTCCCTGTTACCCTTGGAAGAGAGTTTTCAGCATACTCATCCGCAATAAGCAGGGACAGGTGGAGAATATCAAAGATAGTTGAGAGAATTAAAGAGGTAAACATAGGGGGGACTGCAATAGGAACAGGGTTCAAAGCCCCGAGAATGTACATATTCAGGGTAATTGAAGAGTTGAGAAAAATAACCGACCTGCCTTTAACAAGGGCTGAAAACCTGATTGATTCAACCCAGAATTTAGACTCAATAGTTGAGGTTTCAGGTATTCTGACAACACTTGCAACAAATCTCATAAAGATATCAAATGATTTAAGGTTTCTATCATCCTCACCTGTAAACCAGATAGAACTAAAAGAAGTGCAGACAGGCTCAAGTATAATGCCGGGAAAGGTAAACCCTGTAATACCTGAGTTTGCCATCTCCTGCGGTGTAAAGGCTCAATCAAACCATTGCGGGATACAGTATGCTTCATCAATGGGGAATCTTGAATTAAACCCCTTTCTCCCACTCATTGCACACCTTGTTTTTGAGAGTATTGAAGTTTTGGATGCAGGTTGCTTCAAACTTTCACAATGTATAAAGACACTTCAGGCAAACAGGGAAAGGTTTGAAAACCTCAAATACCTTGATTCAACAGTGCTTTATGCTCTGTCAACTATTATAGGTTACGAAAAGGCAAAAGATGTATTCAACGAAGCAAAGGGAAAAGGGGGAAAATTATACGATTTTATTATAGAAAACAAAATAGCAAGCAAAGAAGAATTAGAGAATGCTTTAACACCTGAAAACCTTTTAAAACTGGGGTTTTAAATGCTAAAAACTCCATCCTCATTAAAGCCTCACATAGCCTTCTTTGGAAAAAGGAATGTCGGGAAATCGTCTTTAATAAATGCAATTACTGGACAAGACCTTGCAATAGTTTCGGATGTTGCTGGCACAACAACAGACCCTGTCTATAAATCGTTCGAGATGCTTCCCCTTGGCCCTGTTATATTCATTGACACCGCAGGGCTTGACGATAAAGGAGAGATTGGAAGGGAAAGGATTAAAAAAACACTTGATGTATTGAAAAAGACAGATCTTGCAATCCTTGTTATAGACGGGTTAGAAAGTGAGTTTGAGGAAAGAATAATAGAAGAATTCAGAAAAAACAATGTTGAATTTTTAAAAGTTTATACCAAGTCCGACATTCACAATTACAATGCTGGCAACTCAATAAAGGTGAGCACAAAAACAGGGGAAGGGATAGAGGCTTTAAAAAAAGAGATAATAAAAAAACTTAAAAAAACAAGCTCTTTTGGGCAGGGATTGATAGACGGGCTTGTAAAAGAAGGGGGCTATGCAATACTTGTGGTTCCAATAGACAGGGAAGCGCCAAAGGGAAGGCTTATACTCCCTCAGGTTCAAACAATTAGAGAGATACTTGACAATGATTCCTTTTGCCTTGTTGTGAAGGAAAGGGAGTTGTTGCACACCCTATCTCTTGTGAAGGAAAAGCCGGACATAGTTATAACAGACTCTCAGGCATTCTTAAAGGTTGCAGGGGATGTGCCTGAAGACATACCAATGACAAGTTTCTCCATTCTCTTTGCAAGGTACAAAGGAGACCTCTTTACCTTTGTTGAAGGTGCAAAAAGGATTGAAGAATTAAAAAACGGAGACAATGTGCTTATAATGGAAGCATGTTCCCACCATCCTGTTATAGATGATATTGGCACTGTTAAAATACCGAGGCTTTTAAGGCAGTACACAGGCAAAAAACTGAACTTTATCTTCCACAAAGGCAAAGGCTTTGATTTTGAGAACAATGAGGTAAAACTTGTAATACATTGTGGGGCCTGCATGCTTAACAGAAAGGCTATGTTTTCAAGAATAAATACCTTTAATGAAAATAAAATTAAAATCACAAACTATGGGATTGTAATTGCCTATACCCTGGGGATACTGCCAAGGGCGTTAAAGCCTTTTGGAATAGATTTTAAATATTAACTTTTGATTTAAATAAATATAGTATAAAATATAATCAAAATCAAAGAAGAGGGGGTTTTATGGATTTTAAAACAATAGATAAATTGATTAAAAACCTTGAAGAACTGGACAAAGAAAAAAAAGTATTCCTTGAAAGAATTGAAAAACTCAATGAAAAAAAGGAAAACATAAGTGAAGTGGTTTATTCGAGAATTAAGGGAGATTACGACAAAAACATTGAAAAATTAAACACTGAGATATACCCTCTTGTTGAACAGATAGCACTAAAAAAATCTGAAATTGAAACCATACTCAATGAAATTTCAGAAGAACTTGAAGAAGTAAATATAAAAAAAGAAGAGATAGAGGTCAGATGCGAGTTGGGAGAGTTCTCAAGGAAAAAAGCGGATGAAATGATAAAAGAAATTGAAGAGGAAAATAAAGAGAGGTTTGAACTTTACAAAAAATTATCCGATTATAATGAAAAAATAGGCGAGATTCTTAAAAAAAACATAGAGTTAAACGAACCAGAAATGCCCCATTACGAACAAAATGAAATTAATCAGGACATTACTGAAATAAAAGATGTGGAGAGGGAAGACCTCGAAGATGCCTTTGAAACCAAGACCAGTGTTGACGACCTCCCTCCAATAATTCCCCCTGAAGAAGACGGTACAGTGTTTCAACAGGTTGAACCATCACAAGAAGAGGGGAAAACAATGCTAATAAGACAACCAAGGCTGGTAATAAGTGGTGGAATAAATGAAAACAAAGAATTCAGGCTAAAACTCGGTACAACAAACATAGGAAGTGATTTCTCAAACGATATAGTAATTGAACATCCTTCAATTGAGTTTAAACATGTTCAGATAGTTTTTGAACCTGAGGGATTCAAACTTTACGACTTTAACAGTGAAAAAGGGGTGCTGGTAAACAATAGAAAAGTTAAGGAGTGTTTTTTAAAAGACGGTGATAAAATAAAACTTGGAGTTGTTGAATTAACATTCAAAGAATAAGGGGCTGAAAAAAAGGTAATGAAATTTGGTAAATACCAGATTATAAAGGAAATAGGCAAAGGGGCAATGGGTATAGTTTACCTTGCCTTTGACCCCATTATTGAGAGACAGGTTGCCATAAAGACAATGAACCCTGCCCTGTTTCAGGATAAAGACCAGAGAGAAAGGTTCTTTAGAGAAGCAAAGGCAGCAGGCATACTTCAACATCCAAACATAGTGACCATCTATGACATGGGAATTGAAAACGACACCCCTTTCATTGTAATGGAGTATGTTGAAGGAAAAGACCTCGATTCAATGATAAAGAATGGGGAAATTGATCAGGTCACCGCAGTTAATATAACAAAACAACTCTGCGATGCTCTTCATTATGCCCACTCGCGAGGAATAATTCATAGAGACATCAAGCCTTCAAATATAAGAGTGCTGCCAGACGGAACAATTAAAATAATGGATTTCGGCATAGCAAAAAAAAGGGGATCAGATCTCACCCAGACAGGTGTTCTGCTTGGTACCATCTCTTACATGTCACCAGAACAATTGAAAGAGGGAAAAGTCTCTCCACAAAGTGACATGTTTTCTGCCGGGGTGGTATTTTACGAAATGCTAACGGGTAAAAGGTGTTTTACAGGAGATACAATTACAACCATTATGTACAAGATAATCTCTTTCAATGATAAAGACCTGAATTACTCCTCCATACCA
>JALSOA010000056.1 GCA_026986725.1 Acidobacteriota bacterium | reverse complement strand
ATCAGGTTCGTCTAAAATTGCAAGTTTTGGATTGAATAAAAGCAGTTGCAGTGTTTCTAATTTTTTCTTTTCTCCCCCTGAGAATCCCTCATTAAGGTATCTGTAGAGGAAAGACCTGTCTATGTTTAAGAACTCCATCCATTCTGTAAGGGATTTCTGAAATTCGGTATAATCAATATTCCCTTTTAACGATTTGTATGCCTGTTGCAAAAACTTAACAACAGTCACACCTGGCACCTCGATTGGATGCTGAAACCCAAGAAATATTCCCTGTTTGGCTCTTTCGTGGACAGGAAGGGTTAATATGTCAACCCCATCAAGGAAAACCTCCCCGTCAACTTTGTACTGTGGGTGCCCCATAATTGCATAGGCAAGGGTTGATTTCCCTATCCCGTTTTTCCCCATAATAGTTGATATAGTCCCTTTATCAAGGGATAGAGATAACCCTGAAATTATGTTATTGCCCTGTACTTCAACATTAAGGCTTTTAATTTCAAAAAATTTGTTCATATTCTCTCCTCACAATAGTAATTTTTCATCTCTTGTACCATTTGCAGTATCTCTTTTTCTCTAAATGCCATTTCTTCAAGGGTTATGTTTGAGGCAAGGTGTTTAAAGTATCTGTATGCTTCGTAAAAGATTGGTCTTATTGCACAGTCAATTGAATGTGTGCAATCCTCGCCCTTTTTTATGTTCGGGCATAGTTTAACCTCAATTTTGTTAGGTGAAAGTGCATTTAAGATATCATAAAGAGTTATGTTTTTTTTGTCTTCAGCAAGGTAATATCCTCCGGTTTTGCCTCTTATCGTGGCCACAATCCCTGCTTTTCTTAGCATGAATAGAATTTTACCCACATATCCAGTCTTCAAGCCTTCAATTTTTGAGATTTCAGATGCAGTGAGCGTTTCTTTCCCGCTTTTTATTATGGTTAATAAGATTTTTAATCCATGAGTTTGTAATAGTGATAGCCTCATACTTACCTCCCGAAGTAAATTATAATTATTTTTACAAAAAAGTAAAATAATTTTTTCTTTTTTATAACAACTTTTCTTTGTTAAAATAATGGCCATACAATTTCCCATGGAATATAAATGTTTTTCTGGAGGTTAAATGAAGGATTTTTTTGTGAGGATTCTGTTTTAACTTTTATTGCATTTTTGATTAAGGAGTATTTTAAGGTTGAAAGGGCTATTTATATTGAAGAAGGGGATAAAACTGATATTGAGTTTACCTTTCCCCTTTCTCTCTTTGAAAAAGAGCCCTGTTTTAATTTCTGGAAGGATAAGATGAGAGAGTATTCGGTAAAGGATAGATGCAAGTGCAATTCTCTTGAATATCCGGTTTGTTCAACGGTTGAGTTAGAGCATAAAAAGGGAAGAGATTTTTTTGTGGGGGATTACTTTTTGCTGAATTCAAATATAGGTTTTTTTGTCTTTCATATTGATGAAAATGGATGTTTAAGGGATTGTGAGTTGCTTTTTAATGAAGAGATTGTCCCTTCCTTTTTACCCTGTTTGATTAAAAATTTCCCAAATGAAGATGATTCCAGAAGCGATTTGACTGCTTTCAATGAGATTAAATCAAGGAAGATTTATTCTGTTTTTGAGCTTTGCAGAATGTTTAACAGAAAGGTTCTCAATGTTATTGAGGTTGAATAGATAATTTTTCCTGATTTCTCTAATCCTGATTGTTCTGGTTTTCCTTTTCGTCCTGAAGTTTTAATGATTCAAGAATTAAATGTTTAAGGTCGTAATCAATCTGTTTTTTGGTTTTTAAACAGCGATTCTTTATTTCAATAATGGCATTTTTCCATGGTATTATCTCCATTACCGCTTTTTCTCCTTTTAAATCATCTAATTCTGCATCCCAGAGCTCCCCTTTTTTGAAGTAAAGGGTTGCTGTTTTCTTCCCTTTTCTTATCTGTAAGGTGCAGGTTTTTTCTTCAAGCTCGATCAATTGTAAAAATGAAGCAATGTTTATCCCTTTTACAAAGCCGAATGCAGTTCTTTCAATTACCGAGTTTATCTTTGAGTGCAATGTCTCAAGGGTAAAATTTTTGCCTATAAAGAAGTCTATGTTTTTTTCTTCCAATTCTTTTAATGTGCGATCTGTGGCGTGGGCACTCATTACAATTACAGGAAGTTCTGGATAGAAGTTTGAGACATAGGTTAGAAGTTGAAATCCGTCCATTTCTGGCATTTTTAAATCTGTAACAAGTACATCAATTGATCTTTCTCCAAGTATTCGTGTTGCTTCTCTGCCATTTCTGGCAGTAAAAATATCCCAGTCCTGTTCCAATTCTTTTAGTCCATCTTTTATGCTTTCAAGCAGGTTTTCTTCATCGTCAACTATGAGTATGTTGTGTTTCATTGGTTCCTCCAGAATTATTAGTTTTATTTTTTGTTGGGAATGTGATTGTTAATGTTGTTTCCTCTTCACTGGATGTTACTTCAATGTTTCCACCCATTTTTAATATGAATTTTTTAACAATTGACATACCAAGACCGGTACCTTTTGGTTTTGTGGTAAAAAACGGGTCAAAAATTCTGGACAAATTTTCTTCTGGTATAATTTCTCCATTATTGGATATTTTGAGTAAAATATGGTTTTTTTCTCTTGTTGTGGTTATGGAGATCTGTGGTTGTTCTGTTTTCTCCATTGCTTCTATTCCATTGGATATTATGTTTAAAAATATCTGTTTTAATGCGTTTGGCATTCCATTGATATGTAGAGGTTGTTTAAAGAGATTTAGTTTAACATCCACATTGTTTTCAGATAGATAAGGTGATAGTAAATCTATTTCCTTTTTTATAAATTCGTTTAATTCAATGTCCTCAAATTCAGGGGTGTTGTAAAGGCTGAATGATTTTAATGATGCAATAATTTTCTCAATTCTGTTTATAGAGTCTTCCATTCTTTCAATGTATTTTATTTGTGCTTTTTCGGGAGAATCTTTGATTTTCTTTTTTAAGACTGCAAGGGTTATTTTTGCAGTTATTAAAGGGTTGGTAATTTCGTGCCGTATTGAAGAAAAAATATTTGATAAGTTTTCCATAAGGTTCATTTCAGTTACAATGTGCTCAAGTCTTTTTTCATCTGTTATGTCTTTTAACAGTACCCATTTGTAATTGTCTGTCTT
>JALSOA010000055.1 GCA_026986725.1 Acidobacteriota bacterium | reverse complement strand
TAAAAGAAACAATAAAAGCAATTGGAAACCTGAAGAAGATAGTTGTTTTAGGGGCAGGGTACATAGGATTGGAGTTCGCAGTCTCTTTAATGAGAATGGGGAAAGAGGTTACAGTTGTTGAGTTAATGCCCCATGTTTTAGGGGGAAGGCTTGATAAGAAGATAATTGAAATGGTTGAAGAACACCTCAAAGAGATGGGGATAACCCTATTAACAGGCGAAAGGGCTGTTAAATTCACCGGAAAAGAAAGGGTTGAAGGGGTTTTGCTTGAAAGCGGGAAGGTTATTGAAACAGACGCTGTCCTTTCAGCCGTTGGGGTAAGGCCACTTGTTGATTACGCAGAAAAATTCGGGCTTAAAACATCAAAAAACGGAATAATTGTAAACGAATACTTTGAAACAGGGGTTAAGGATGTTTACGCTATCGGGGACTGTATTGAAACAAAGCACTTTATAACAGGAAAGCCATACCCTGGAAAATTGGGCTCAAATGCAGGACAGATGGCAAGGATTTTAGGGCTGAATTTAGGGGGTATAAAAAGGCCTTATGAGGGAGTTATAAACGCAACCATAACAAAGGTGGGAGAGATTGCAATAGGCTCCGCCGGGTTAAGTGAGAAGGATGCCATGGAACAGGGAATCGATGTGATAACCGGTTACGGCGAATCCACCTGCATGTATGCCAATATGCCGGGGCATAGAAAGGTTTTCGTAAAGGTTATGTACAAAAAAGACAATCTTCAATTTATCGGGACAGAGATCGTCGGAAAATTCAACCCAGCAGGGTTTGTTGAAACCGCAACCCAGTTGATTCTAATGAAGGCAAAGCTGTACGATGTAATAGGTTACCATTACTCCTCTCACCCAGAACTTACTCCAAAAACATCTCACCCTTACTTTGCCTTTGCTTCAGAAGATGTTTTGAAGAAACTAATATCTGAAAATAGGATACCCTGATACCGCAAACATGTTCAAATAAAGGGCGGGTTTTACCTGCTCCTCTTTTTTGAAATGTAAACCCTCTTTTCAATACTATTGCCTGCAAGGTCCGATATATGTGCAGTGTAAAGCCCTTCTTTTAATTTTTTATAGTAAAAAAGCCATTTCCTGTCAGGGTCGTATTCAAGTTTAAAGACTTTTTCCC
The DNA here is from genome assembly GCA_026986725.1 of Acidobacteriota bacterium. Lineage (GTDB taxonomy): Bacteria > Acidobacteriota > Holophagae > Thermotomaculales > Thermotomaculaceae > Thermotomaculum. The sequence continues at coordinate 11,146 of JALSOA010000055.1, read as the reverse complement.
CACTTTTCAAGAAACTGTATTGTTCATCAATCCCTTTGCCCATGTCTCCGGCAGGGATAACTGTTTTTTCGTCAAAGTAAAATCCTTTTGAAGAGACAGATGGCTTTTCATTGTCAATGAAAACACCAACCTTCCCCGCTCTGTAATAGGAAGCGGAAAGAAAAACACTTTTATCCACAACCTTTATGTCGTCTCCTATAAACTTCCACCTTTTTTTAAACCTGTCGTAATAGTAAACCCCATAAGTTTTATCTGCCTTTTTTAATTTAAAGGCATAAACGATCCTTTTTACAAACTCATTCTCCCTCGAAACCCTGTAAAATGTGCCTTCCACAGGTTTTAAAAATCCCCTTTTATACCCGGTTTTTTCTATCTTTAACAACCTTTTCTCAGTTGAAAGCCCTTCTATCTCTATGTGAATTGTTCTGTAATTGTACTCTCTTTTAATCCCGTCATACGGAAAAACAGCGTAATTCTCAAACTCAATTAAAGAGTTTAGTTTATCCGCAAAAATAACCCTTCCGTCTTTAACAACGGTTAGAGGGGTAAAATCTGGCATTTCTTTTAAAGGCTCTTTTTTGTAATAAAACCTTCCCTTCAAAACAACCTCATTGTTGTGAAAATCTCTCACAAGTATGCTCACCCTGTTTTCACCCTCCTTAAAAGGGTAATTCTCAACGCCTGAAGAGATTGGCAGGGTGCAACCCTTAACCTTAAAGAGGTTGTAATAGTACATTGTCGGAGAAAGCGAGGTGCTTTCAAAATCGAAAACACAGCAACTTTGTTTAAAAGAATCAAAAGAGAATGTATCTGGAAGAAAATGATAAACCGTTTTGTCATTAAGGTAAAACACAATCTCCTTTACCCCTATTTTCCCCCTTCCTGCCCTGTCGTATGTGTTCAATGCAAACCTTACATTCCCGCAAACAGTAAAAGGCTCAAATGTGTAAAGAGTTTTACTCTTTTTTTTCACCTTTAAATCAACCTGCTCACACCTTCCGTTAACCCAGGAAAAAGCATCCTGGGGCATTGCCTTTAAAGATACGATTACAGGATAAGAATTGTCAAACCTCATATCAAAACCGTAAAGGGACGCATCAACAGGGTTGTTATTGTAATCCCTTAACTCAAAGTGAAGGTGTGGAAGCCCCTCTCCTGACTCTCCGCTATAACCAATTATTTCACCCTTTTTAACCCTTATTTTGCCCTTTTCTAATACAATCAATCCAGGATACCTTGTCTTTCTCTTTTTTTTATACCTTTCAACAACTGCCTGAATTTTATCATTGAATCTTTTTAGATGTGCGTAAACAGAAATAAGTCTTTTATCAGGGTGCTTTATGTAAACCACATTTCCATAACCTCTTTTTTTAACCTTAATCATAAAAACATAGCCGTTGCCAAAGCATTTTAACGGATAACCTGTTTCCCCTCTGGTCGAAAGGTCAAAGCCTGAATGAATGTGGTTGAATCTGTATTCGGAAAAACTCCCTGTCACCCCGTTATTTTTCATCAAAGGCCAGTAGGCTAAAAACAGGAAAAAAGCAATGTACCTCAAAGACCATACCTCAAAAGTTTTTTTAAAAGTGTTTTATAGTTCATATTCAACTCTTTTGCAACGGCAAGCTTGTTTCCATTATGCTTTCTTAGATAAAATTCAAAGAGTTTTCTTTCAAACATATCAATGTAAGAGCGATAAGTTCCTTCTGGTGAAACAGTAACGGAAATGCTCTTTGCATAAGAGGGGGTTTCATCAAGTTTTACCTCACCCAAAATGGTCCATTTTTCAATCAGGTTTTTTAACTCCCTCACATTACCTCTCCACTCTCTTTGAATGAGAGAGTTAATTGTTTTTTCCCTCAATACAATCTCTTTCTTGTTCAATTCAACTGCAAACATTTTTGCGAAATACCTTGCAAGAAGAGGAATATCCTCCACCCTTTCCCTTAAAGGGGGCAATACAATCCTGAATATGGACAACCTGTTGTAAAGATCTTCCCTGAAGACTCCTTTTTTTACCAGACTTTCAAGGTCTTTTGATGTCGCAAAGATAAATCTAACATCCGTTCTTGCTACTGTATTCCCCCCTATTCTTTGATATTCTCCAAGTTCAATAAGCCTTAAAATCTTTCCCTGAAGAACATAAGGCATGTCTCCTATCTCGTCAAAAAAAACAGTCCCACCCTCAGCAGTTTCTATTAACCCCTTTTTCGACCCGGCTGCACCGGTAAAAGCACCCTTTTCATAACCGAATAACTCTGATTCAAAAAGATGCTCAGGGATTGCAGAAGAATTTATGGCAAGAAATATCCCTTCCTTTTTTTCAGAGTTTAAATGAATATAGCGTGCAACCAATTCCTTTCCCGTTCCGCTTTCCCCTGTGACTAACACGGGCACATTGCTTTTTGCATACTTTTTCGAAAGGGAAATTGCCGCTTTAAAAGATGGGCTTTCCCCCACCATTTCAATATTCTCATTACCAGCAACAATTCTTCTTTTCATCAAAATTCTTTCTTTTGCCTTTTCCAGAATAATGCCTAACAGATCAAGATCAAGTGGTTTGGGGATAAAGTCAAATGCTCCCTTTTTCATTGCCTCAACAGCTGTAGGAATATCCCCGAATGCAGTCATAATGATCACTTCACTTTCCGGACATCTTTCTTTTACAATATCTATAAAATCAAGGCCACTTTTGCCGGGAAGTTTCAGATCGCACAATACAATATCAGGATAGTGGATCAGGTGCCTTTCCGCATCCTCTGCAGATGGAGATGAAAACACATAATGCTTTTCACTTAAAAAATCCTCAAGCATTTCTCTTAAACTATCCCTATCCTCCACAATTAAAATCCTGGTCATATCCTTACAATAACCTCCGTCCCCCTTCCCTTTTCCGATTTAACCTCAATGGTGCCGTTGTGAAGGGTCAGTATCTTTTCACAGAGAGAAAGACCAAGCCCTGTTCCCTCACTTCTTGTTGTGAAAAAGGGGATAAAAATTTTTGTCATGTCACTTTCATCAATACCAGATCCATTGTCTTTAACCCTGAAAGTAAAACCTTTGTCTTCTCCCTTTTCGAAAAAAACCTGAACCTCTGGATTATCAACACCACTCACACTCTCAATAGCATTTTTAATCAGGTTTGAAAAGCATTGCCTGAGTAAAAGTGTATCCCCTTTAAATCTGAAATCGGTTGCAAGGTTAAATTTCACAAAGTCAAATTTAAAAAATCCCATTTTTAATTCCTCAAAAAAAGAAAAAGCATCAATCTCTTCTATATTTAAAGATAGCGGCTTCGCATAGAGAAGAAACCTGTTTACCACCTCATTTATGTTTTCACTTTCCTTTAAAATTTTTTCAGCATACCTCTTTGCCCTGTTGTTACCTTCAAGTTGTTGTAAAATCATCTGCCCATACCCCTTAACCGTTGAAATGGAATTTTTGAACTCATGAGCAATATTTGCAGACATCTCTCCAATGTATTCAAGCCTGTTTTTTAATTCAAGCTTTCTTTTCGCATCCTCCAGTTCCGTTATGTCCTGAAATACTACGAGAATCCCCTCTTCCCCCTGAAAATAGGTCACCTTCGATGCCTTTACAAGGAGAACTTTACCATTAAAGAGAATCCGTTTTTCAAAAGGCTTTAATAGCATGGAGAAATTTATCTCCTTAATGAAATTCGAAAATGGAGAAGGAAGATTCAATTTCACAAAAGCATGACCGATATAATTATCTGAGATATTAAAAAATTTTTTGAAAAATTGATTTAAATCTCTAACCTTTTTGTACTTATCCAGTACCAAAACACCAACCGGGATACTGTCAAGTATGGTTTTCTGGAACTCTTCTCTTCTTTTTACCTCAAGGTTTAAAGCATGCTGTTTCTCAAGTGCTGTCTTTAAGTTTTGATAGAATATATCGTCAGGTTCAACAATCTTTCTGGATTCAAACTCCCTTCTTAACCTTCTGACAATAAACACAAAAAGGAGGAACAAAAAACCTGTTATAAATAATGTACCTATTAAAAGAGGTTTTAACTTTATATAATCCATACCGCTATATTACAACACTTAATACTCTAATTAAAACAAAAAAAGGCAGGTTTCCCTGCCTGGTACAAAAAGAGAAACGATTTATTCAAGGCCAAGCATTCCCTTTCTCAAATCCTCGTGCTCCGCTTTATCGGAAATAAATATTGAAAAAAGTACTTTTTTAAAATCAAGACCGGGGACCACACCTTTCTCTTTGCCATTGAACAGTACTTTTGTCCCCACACCAGGGATATAAACAAGGTCCCATATATCATCTTCATGAGTTTCAACATTGAAAAAAGATTCAAACAGTTTTACCCTGCTCTTTAAATTTCCAAAGTTTTCTCCAAGAATATTCTCAAAACCGTCTTCCCAGCCACCTATCATTTTGCTACTTGAAACACCGTCATAGATAAAGTGCATTCTTATTGCCATTGGTTCGTCAGCATTTAATATCGCCTTCCAATCGTGCGACTTTTTCTTTAAATAAAGGCCCCCTGCATAAACCTTTATCCAGAACTTTTTTCTAATCCCTGCACCGTTTAACACCAGAGTAACATCTCCAAACTTCAGGGTATCAGGAAGATTTTTCCCGCCAACCTTCATTGAGTAAGAAGGAAGGGTAAGTAATACTCCTAAAATTAAAATGATCAATTTTTTCATACCAGACCTCCACACATGGATTTCAAACAGAATCTCATTAAAACTATAACACAATAAACCCCGTCTAAAAACAGGAAATTTGTGATGTATGGCACCATTAAAGAAAGACAGGTTGTTTTTTCAAGTTTTTTATGGATAATTATTAAAAGGGAGTTGATATGAAAAAGATTGCAATTTTGCTTTTAATTGTTTTTATGTCCGGCTGTTTAAAAACAGGGGATGACATCCCGCTTAAACAGAAAGTTGAACTATTCTGGAAAGCAAGAATAACAGGCAAGTACACCTTTAAATACAAAAATAAAACATTAAGATTGTACGAGGACTTTCTGGCTGAAGACCTGAAGAAAAAGGTCAGTGAACAAAAGTTCTATTCGCTTCTGAACTATAAAGTTCTTCAATTCAAAATTCAAAACATAACATACTCAAAAGATGAAAAAGATGCAATGGTAACTGTTTTAATTTCAATTGATTTTCAGGGTTACAGGCTTGACAACATTAAAATCAAAAACAAATGGATTAAAGAAAAGGGGAGCTGGAGGGTATTGTTAAAAACTCAATCAAACCCATTTTCTGATAATATGTGAGGTGAGCATGAAAAAGGTAATGCTGTGTATGGTTCTCTTGTTTACACTTAACACAATTGGAAAAACAATAATGATTAAAGGATATTACACCGATTTTCAGAACAACCCTTTTACCTTAAACTGGAAGGTTGTAAAGAAAAACAATGTTCTTAAATTCTTCTTAAAAAATAAATTGAAAGCAGAGGTTTATATAGCCAGAAATGGACAGATAATCAAGATTGTTGAATATAAGACACTCGCTGGAAGAGAAAAGAAATTCATAATTGACAAAAAAGAATACATAAAACTGGAGTTAAAAACAGATTTTTTCCCTTTTTCATTTGCACGAGATTATTTTGTAAATGGTAAGGTTAATACAAAAAAACAAAATAAATTTAAACTGATTGAGGTTAAGGAAAAATGAAAAGGTTAGTCACATTTCTCTTATTGATGATCTTCTTCTTTTACGCAAATGCACAGACAACTGAAACTGTGGAGATAACCACAAGACCGTGGAACGGATACTGGTGGCCTTTAAACAACAATGGTCTTTGCACAGGACAGGATTACAACAAATACCCCTCGCCCATGGAAAAATACGACATGGCATTAAACCAGAAATACCATGCAACAACATGGGAAATAAACAACCATTACTTTCCAGATGCACCATACTGGTGGGGGCATTGTAATGGCTGGGCTGTGGCATCAATACTTGAGCAGGAACCAACCCACAAAAGCACATTCAACTCAATTGTTTTTTATGTTGGGGATCTAAAAGGCTTACTGAGTGAATGCCACCAGGGAGCATCTGGAACAACATACGGGACAAGGTATATGGGGGACGATAATCAACAGGCTTTTGACGATATAAACCCACTTGACCTGCAAAATGTTTTAAAAATGTACTTAAAGGACAATAACACCCCAATACTTATTGATGCCGATCCAACAAAAGAGATATGGACCTACCCTGTTTACAAATATGAACTCTCATATACAGATGAGGGAAACACAAGGCATTGTACATTGACAGTTTACTGTGCCACAGACAGTTACGACAACGGGATACTTAACCCTGATGATTTTGGTGATACTCACTCTTTTACAAAAACCTACACATACGACCTGACCCTTGATTCAAATGGAGACCCTGTTTCAGGTGAATGGACAGGGAACTCTGTAAACGACCACCCTGATTTTGCATGGTATCCTGACAACGATGCCGGGAAAAACCCCTATGTATCCCTTGCTCAGGTGCACTCCATTATGTCAAACGATTACAGCGATGAAGACGACCCAAATGAACCGGACAATGATTTTGAACACGCAAAACCACTTGATACAAATAAGATTTACCGAATTGAAAATGACGATTACTTCACCATGTTTATTGAACCTGGTGAGGATGTTACCTTAAGCATGACATTTAATGATTACTTTCACTATGAGGTGGTTAAATACTATGATTCAGAGCAAAATTACCTTGGATTTTTCCCATTTAACTCGATAGATAAAGATGTAAATTACAGATTTACAGGGGGGAATGAGATAACAAACTATTATCTCAATGTAAAATATCCTGTTACCGGTGATTACAATGACAATTATATGTTCAAAGCCCATGAAAATTACACAAAAATAATCATCCCTCACACCCTTGAAACTTCTTACTGGGACAACTTCGTTTACGCAGGATTTATTCCATATACAAAGAAAAATTCAGACACAAATGAAGAAACAGAGATTTTAAATGCAAATGGTTCGTATGTGGGTGTATTTAACGAAAACAACCGCATGGTTCCAGAAACAATGTTGCCCACCATTCAGTTTTCTCCTGCTTTCACAGAGATTCCGTTAAACGATTCCTCTAATAATACACCAGAATGGATAAAAGTAAATACAACAGACGCACATGTTAAACTCCTCAGTTTTTACCAGTCTCACGGAGACGGGTCAATGGGGTACTTTTACTCCATTCAACCTGCTAAAAGGTTTGTTCTTCCCCATGTCCCTTCCCACACAAATTACTGGTGGTATGGAATTGTAATCGTCAATCCATCTCACTTTAAAAGTATAAATGTTTTCTACAAACTATACGATTATCACAAGCACATTTTAAAAGAGGGAACATTGTATATCCCACAGTACGGGAAGATAGTTGATGTCTTTGAAAACATCTTCCCGGATGTTGAAATGGGCCAAACGAGTTATATTGAATTTTACAGCAAAGACAATTTTATCGTTTCCGCCCTATATGGAACAAGAAACCACAGAGAACTTGCCTATGTACCTGCGGATTCAAGGTTTATAAACGAGGGAGAAAAAGTATATGTTACTAAAGATCTAATGCCACAAACAGACAACCCGTGGGCAGGAATTGCAATAGTGAATCCCACAGAAAGTTATTCAAAAATTTACATCTCTGTGGTAAATAACCACAATGCATATACCAGATACTATCTTACACTTTACCCTCATGAAAAAAAGGTTGATGTACTTGAGAATTTCCTTCCGGATGGTTATGATTATTCAACCCTTGAAAGAATAGAGTTTGAAGTTATAAAAGGCTCAATTTCAATGTTTGCCCTATACGGAGACCATGACCAGGGAATGCTTGCTTCTCTTATTCCCCCGCAATGGAACAACGGTATGGAAACATATTTCTTCCCGAATATTCAGGGGCACAGCCTATCAACCACTTTGAAGATCAAAAATGAAGCAAATTATTCCATACATGCAACTGTTTATGCAATAGACGCAAACGGAAACGAAATTGAGCATCAAACATATACACTTTCAAACTTTGAACTAAGATCAATAGATATATCCGGAGATTTCTCAACGGATCCGTCTCAGATAAAAACACTTAAAGTATATAGTTCAAGGTTTATCACGCCATTTGCAGAAATAAAAAGTGATGATGGTAAATTTTACGAGATAATTGGCCCTGTTTTCAAAAAAGAAACAGTTTTAATACAGAACAACTGATCTTTTAAAACATTCAATAAAATAGGGGGCTAAAATGAAAAGAATCGTGTTCGTATTTAGCATTATTGCTTTTGTGTCCTTCGGTTATTCCCTTCAATTAACAAGCAACGCATTTAAAAATGGGGGGAAAATACCTGTGGTTTACACCTGTGATGGAAAAGACATCTCTCCAGAACTAAAGATTTCAAACATTCCATCCAACACGAAAAGCCTGGTGCTTATAATGGACGATCCAGATGCTCCAATGGGAACCTGGGTTCACTGGGTTATTTACAATATCCCATCAAACACCACCATTTTAAAAGAGAACATAGAAAAAAAGCCCATTCTTGAAAACGGTATTGTACAGGGGAAAAACAGCTGGGGAAAGATTGGTTATGGTGGACCCTGCCCTCCAAAAATAACAGGCTCCCACAGATATTTCTTTAAACTTTTTGCAATTGATACAAAATTAAAACTGAAACCTGGTGCAACAAAAAAAGAAGTTTTAAAGGCAATTAATGGGCATGTTATTGCAAAAACAACCTTAATGGGAATATACTCGAGAAAATAAAAAAGGGGGCTAAATCAGCCCCCCCTTAATTTCAGATGTCCACCCCTAATAAACCTCAAAACCTTTTACTCCGCCTAACTTAGTCATTGTTGAATCATCGTGGCCATTTCCCTCCAGACAGAATGAAACAATACCGTGATCCGAAACCACCTTAACCATATCAACATCTCCGCTGTATATATCAGAAAGCAACCCAACCCACTTTGAAAATCCATCAAGAGTCACATCTTTTTCGTGTACCACTGTTCCCTGATAATAACACATTATCTTAACATTGTTGTCAATGTTAAATGGGTTAATGATTGTAATTCCAGTCCAGTCATTCGTACTATCTATAACAGGCAATAACACCTCAACAGAAGGCTTATCAATCAGGTCAACCCCTGTTAAAAGTTTTCTGTTCATCGTGCCAAAGAGCTCATAACCCATTACAGGAATATCAGAATCAACCCTAAGCCAGGCAGCATTTAGCGGTAAAACATCTTTTGTGACAAAAGCATAGTGTTCCCCTGGATTAAGGAAAAATCTTAATCTGCCATTATCAAGTTCATTACCATCCATGTCAAATGGTACAACCTCAACAACCGCAGTGTTTTCTCTATCCGGATTGATAATAGCAAGGCCCGTCCACCAGTAATCAGAATTGTCTATATGAGCCACATAAAGTGTTTTTGAAAGACTCTGTTCAAGAGTAAGTTTACAGGAATTTGCCTTATTCTTCACCTCAAAAACCTCGGTTGCACAAACAGGTAGATATCCGTCCGTCCCTGTCGAAAGAACATTTGCCATATTAACTTTATAGTCAGGCCATGAGTCATTAAAAATATCGTGTATCACATTGTACTGTCTTGATGCATAAGGATGGCAAGTACATCTATCAAATGGCATAAAAACATCAAGAGGAGAATACGCCAACCCGTATTCTGCATCATCCATCCCAACATTTGCAACTTGAATAAGTGTATCCCAGTAATTTATCTCAGGTGCAATATGTGGGACCGGAACCGTTATTTTATTCCATTTAAAGTTGCCCTCTGTCCAGTTCCTCATATCTCCTCTTGAATCGGTAATATCGTCCATCAGGTAAAGACCAAACCTTTTATTCGAAGTAAAGACTACGGTGTATAGAGTGTTATCGTTCAGAGTTTCCCCATCAAAGATAGATCCAAGATTTGTATGAACAGCAGTATCTTTTGAAAGAGTAAAAGTTCTGCTTGCAACAGGGAAAGTACCACCATTGCTATCGTAAAGATCTGCGGTTACATTTGTATTTTCGTATGGAAGCATTGAAATAACAGAAGTTGTTTTAACAGCGACAAGAAATTCTCTGTTGTCTGGATAAGTAACCGAATCAACCGATATGTTGTCTATGTACCAGCCACCACCATCCAGGGAAACTGAGGGATCACTTGAACAAATAAATCTGATATAAACACTTTTCCCTTTAAAAGGGGAAAGGTTTATCACTGTTTTTTTCATTGTGCCAAACTCACCACCTGTAAAGGCAAGCCTGCCTTCATACATTCCACCCTCTAAAACAGAATTGTAGCCATTTTCCATCATGTATGGACCTGCATCTACAAATGTATTACCGCCATCTGTTGAGATCTCAACAAGTCCCCCATCGTACCCATACTCCATGTGGTAAGTGTGATAGAACGAGAGTGTATAATCCCCGTCACCAAGGTCCACAGGACCATACAAGAGGTATGAAGATGTGGTTGTATTCTTTTCAGCACCAAACCAGCATGTTCCATTTGAAACAGCCCAATTTGATGTTGTTATTGCCCACACATCATTTCCGTAAATTGCCCCATGAGTAAAATCATCCTCACTGTCACATTGACTCTGTTTTACATTGTCAGATTGAATTGTTTTAAAAAGCATTGCCCCTATCTGACTAAAACTATTGCCTAGCGTATCAATAACCCAGATATCAGCACTATACCTTTTATCAGGTTCAAGATTCTCAAAAACCTTATTTACCTCATAGGTATTTTTCACAACAAAATCCTCAACCCTTTGATCTTCAGGATAAGTATTGAGATAAACATGGATTATGGAACACTCCTCATTAAACTTAATCTTCAATTTACCTGATGTTGAGCTGTTTGAGTATGCTCTGAAATATACAGGATAGGGCGCTTCGCAATCCATGTAAAACTCTCTCTTTACCACTCTATCCCCAGTCCCGCCAAAATTTGCATCGTGGTAATCAACCTCAAACAAACCGCTTCCGCTCCCAAACAACTCAGAGGGAGTAATGGATGCCGTATATTTACCCTCATCAACCCTGGAAAGGGAAATAACTGTGCTATCTCCAGTTAAAAGATCCTCAACCGTTA
>JALSOA010000054.1 GCA_026986725.1 Acidobacteriota bacterium | reverse complement strand
AAGGGGAAAAAGATATATTTATGTTATCTCCAACGATCTTCTCCATCATACTTGAAACCTTTTCAATCAATTTGTTTAAATCAATAAAAGAAAATTTAATAGGCTCTTTTCTCCCAAAAGTTAATAATTTAGAAGTAAAAGTCTCTATCGCTATACATGCATCGTTTATATCCTTTAAAAATTCTTTAACTTCTTTTTCTTCTGGTAAATATAACGATAGTAATTCAGATGCCCCTATTATAACCTGAAGATAATTATTTAGATCATGAGCGATATTGAGAGCCAATTCTCCCAAACTTTCCATTTTTTGATACTGCAATACCTGCATCTTCAAAGCATCTTTTTCCCTTTCAATAAGTTTAAAATTTTCAATGTTAGCATAAATATTTGTTAATACTTTCAATACATTGATTTCATTTTCTCCCCATTTCCTTTCTTTATCCACCGTATCAAAACCAACAAAACCGACACATTTCTTTTTAAGCATTATTGGCAATTCAATAGTTGATTTAATACTTTGTTGTGCAAGAACTTCTTTCAATTTTCCAGTGACATCGTTAACAGAATTTATACATACATATTGACCGTTTAAATGAGGGTTAACCCATTCAGGAAAATTTTTAATTGGAACAGATTGCAAATTATCTTTTTGAGGCTCAACCCCTTTATTACACCATTCATAGGTGTTAACCATTATACCATTTTCAAAATCATACTTAAAAACATAAGCCCTTGAAACATTTAAAAACTTCCCTACAAGGGCAAGAGATTCATTTATTAGGTCATCAAAATTCTCAACACTCACCCCAATAAATTGTGTTGCAATGTTTAACAACAATTCAGTAAAACGAATACTCTTATTTAATTCCTCTTCCAATTTCTTTCTCTCTGTAATATCCCTCCCTATTACAACAATTCCCTTTCTACTTCCATCTTTATTAAAAATGGGAGATTTAATTACATCGTAAACTTTAATCTCTCCATTTGGTTTTACAATAATTTCATCACCTCTGCTAATGCCACCCTTTTCCCAAGATCTTTCATCCGTTTGCTCACAGGTTAAAAAAGCATTTCTATAAATTGGATGAGTATATTCTGCTAATTCAGAATCTGTCTTTCCTCTATAATCAACCCCATATAATGAGAATAATTCAATATCAGCCTTATTAGCCTCAATCCACCTGCCTTCCCCATCCTTAAAACAAATTATGTCAGGCGTTGAATTTATTAGTGTTGTTAATTGCTCTTCTCTTTCTTTTAATTGAGAAGAGGCAAATTCTTCTTCTGTAATATCTGAAATTACAATAATTGCCTTTATTTTGTTTACATTTTTAATGGAAGAAATTTCACATTTAAATACATACAATTTTTCTTTATTAAAAAATAATTTACAATTAAAACAAGTCGCCTCTTTATCCTGTTTGAAGATATTTTTATAATCATTAAATTTTTCAACTCTACCCTTTTTTAAAATTACTTCAAACGGTTTTTTATGCCAATTCTTTTCTACCAATGAAAGAAAATTATTCGCAGATTGATTCCATAAATATGGTAAGCCATTTTCATCTATTAAAATAATTCCAACAGAAATTTTTTGCAAAACAGTTGAAAAGACATCATCAATTCCCTTTAACTCCTTTTTACAACTGTTATTCTTCTCTAACATTGTTCAATCTTCCAATGAGTTTTTTGAAAATTTAAAAAACAAGGTTAAATCCTTAAAAAAATCACCCTTTTGTTCAAAATTAAGACAAAAATCCAATTTTTAACGCTCCCAATTATTTAATTAAGAAAATTATATCAAAAAATCCCAAAACAGCAACTTTTTAAAGATCAAAAAACATTTTTATGTTTACACCCTGCTTGAAATTCTATCGGAGACTATGCACATTCTTGATCTTTCGTCAATTTCAACAGGGTATTTACCGTCAAAGCAGGCGGCACACCTGTTTTGCCCGAGAAGTTTGTTTAACCTTTCAATTGAAAGATAGGTTAGAGAATTAAGCCCAAATTCTTTTGCAAGCACTTTCTCCAACTCTGAAAGGTGCTCCGTACCCAGACTCACCGGTGATTTTATATTCTTTAAAAGGCTTTTTAATACCCTATTTGCTATTAATTCATCCTCGGTGGACATATCAATCCCATAGAAACATGGGTTAATAACAGGGGGCGAATAAATAGCAAGGTGGATCTCTTTTGCTCCTTTGCCTTTTAAAACCTCAACAATCCTCTTTACAGTGTTTCCCCTTACAATACTGTCATCTATCAGCATTATTGATTTTCCTTTTATCTCTGCCTTAATCGGGTTCAGTTTAAGCCTCAAAGCAGTTGCCCTCTCTTCATTGTGCCCCATTATAAAGGTTCTTCCAGAATACCTGTTTTTTATAAACCCCTCTCTAATAGGCTTCCCCATCTCCTCTGAAAAAGTAATAGCAGAGGGCCTTGATGTATCCGGAATAGGGACAACTATATCAAAGTCTATTCCCTTTTTTCTCTCCTTAAACTCATCTGCAAGCAACCTTCCAAGCTCCATCCTCTTTTCATAAACACAATGATCGTTTATCCTTGAATCAGGCCTTGCAAAGTAAATGTATTCAAATATACAGGGTTTAAAACCTTTTTTTTCTATTTCAAACTCTATTGGCTCTTCATCTTCCCTGAAAAACATTGTATATCCGGGTTTTACACTCGCCATATACTCATAATCAAGCACATCCATACATACACTTTCGGAGCATACAAGGTAAGAATTTCCCTTTTTACCCCATACTGCTGGCCTTATCCCGTAAGGGTCCCTTGCAACAAACAGTGTATCTTTACCCTCAATATTCATAATGCCTATAAGTGAATAAGCACCTTTCACAATCTTAAATGTTTCCTTCAAGCCTTTCAGCACATCTTCAAAAGAGTAAACCTGTTTAATATTGTCTTTAATTATTGCATTTGAAAGGATATAAAGAACAGGCTCAATATCGCATTTGCTTGAAAGAAAAATAGATTGCTCCAATAAATACTGTTTTATCTCTTCAAAATTGGTTATATTTCCATTGTGTGCCATTAAAATACCTGGCCATTTCGAGTAAAAAGGTTGTGCATCCTCTTTGCTGTTTCCTCCAATGGTTGGATACCTCACATGCCCTATTGCACACTTTCC
>JALSOA010000053.1 GCA_026986725.1 Acidobacteriota bacterium | reverse complement strand
GCTTGTATCGTTAGAGATGGAAGGCTCAATAGGTTAGGAGGCGAGATGGCTATTGAAATAAAAAACTATCCCACAAGAAAAAGCGAGGACTGGAGGTACTTTAACCTGCCGCAAAAGAAGGTGGAAGAGGTTTTAAAGTACACAGAGTTTGACAATGAAACTGTTTTTTTCAAAAAACTTGCAAAAAGCATTGAGCACAAAAAATACTCTCAATTCTTCAATGAAATAGACTATCAGCAGGATTTTTTCAAAAATCTAATAGTTGAAAATGGAAGGTTTGAAAAAGTACAGTTTGAAGAAAAAGAAAACTCTATAAACGAATACTTTATACTTGAAAGCGGAAAAACCCTGTCAAGACAAATTGACTTCACGGTGAAACCAGACTGCAAAGCGGTTTTAACTATATTTTTTAAACCCCTTGAAAACTCGTTTTTAAACCTTTTATTCAATTTCCTTGTAATGGAGAATGCCGAATTAAGGCTGAATGTAATTTTAGACGGAGAGGAAAACTCTCTTTTATTTTTCAGGACAAACCACAAACTCCTTGAAAATGCAAAATCAAGTGTTTTTCTTTTGCAGCTTGCAGACTCAACAACAAGGATCGAAACAATGGCAAACCTTGAAAAAGGAGCAAGTTTCAATAGGTATCAAACAAATATCTTAAACAACTCAAGCATTACTGACACATTGTTCAAAGCATTCCATTACGGGGAAAACTCAAAATCCGAAATAAATAACCTGTCAATTGTTCAGGATAAAGCAAAATCCATACTTAACGGGCTTTTATTCATAGACGAATCGGGGAAAAATTCAAAAGCGTATCAAAGTGCAAGAAATATTATACTTTCGGAAGAAAGTTACAGCGTTTCTTACCCTCAATTGGAGATACTCAACCCTGACGTTGAATGCTCACACGGAACATCAATGCACTCCTTTGAGGACAATCAGCTGTTTTACTTAAAGTCAAGGGGGATAGAAGAAAGAGAAGCCAAGGCAATGATATTAAACGGTTACATTGACTTTTTTTACAAAAATATGGACAATAAGATCAAGAAGTACTTTTTAGACTTCTGCCACAGGAAGATAAAGGAGTTGCTTTAATGCTTGATTTGAAAAAAGATTTCCCGGTGTTTAAAAACAATCCGGGGCTTTGCTTCCTTGACTCCGGGGCATCTGCACAAAAACCTTCCCATGTCATTGACTTTGTAAGCAACTTCTACAAAACAACATACGCAAATATTCACAGGGGGATATACAATTTAAGCTGGAGAACAACAGAGCTTTATGATGCCACGAGAGAGAAGGTTGCTCAATTTTTAGGGGTAAGCAACCCTGAATGCGTTATATTCACCAAAAACACAACAGAGGCTGTAAATTTAATTGCATATACTTATGGAGAAACCTTAAATGAAGGGGACGAAATAATTGTCTCAATAATGGAGCACCATGCAAACTTCGTTCCCTGGCAAATGCTTTCAAAGAGGAAGGGAATCAACCTGAAGATAGCCTATATAGACAGAGAAACACTTGAATTGCCTTTGAAAAACATAACATCGTTAATCACAGAAAAGACAAAACTCATTGCACTTTCAATGTGCTCAAATGTATTGGGGACCATTTCACCATTTAAAGAGGTTTTGAAAATTGCAAGGGATAAAGGTATTAAGGTTTTGCTTGACGGTGCCCAGTACATGCCTCACCATAAGATAAACTTTGGGAAGGAGGGCTTAGAGCCGGACTTTGTTGTTTTTTCTCCCCACAAGATGTGTGCATTTGACGGGCTTGGGGTTCTTTACGGGCAGAGGGAAGTTCTTGAGAAAATACCCCCGTTTTTAACAGGGGGAGATATGATTGAAAGCGTTTCCATAGAAAACACAACCTTTGCCCCGTTACCAAACAAGCTGGAGGCAGGCACCCCGCCAATAGGGGCTGTTATTTCACTTTTAAAGGCAATTGAATACCTTGAATCAATCGGGATGAAAAATATTGAAGAACACGAAACAAAACTTGCAAAAGAGGCAATCAAAAGGCTTAAGGAGATAGATGGCGTTCATGTTTTTGCACCTGAAAAAATATCAAACGGGATTGTATCATTTACAATTGACGGGATACATCCCCACGATATTGCAACAATACTTGCAGAGGACAATGTCTGTATAAGGGCCGGGATGCACTGTGCTGAGCCTTTGATAACATTTTTAGAGCAGGATTCCTTTGCAAGGGCAACATTCTACCTTTACAACGATTTAGAGGATGTTGAAAAATTGATAACTTCCGTTAAAAGATGCAGGGAGGTTTTTAAATTATGAGTATGAACTTTGACCCTATATATCAGGAGGTAATTTTAGACCATTATAAAAATCCTCGTAATTGCAAAGAGATAGAAGGTTTGTCTGAAAAAGGGCACAATGCAAGCTGCGGAGATAAGGTTGAAGTTATCACAAAGATTGAAGATGGAAAGATTGAAGACCTGTCCGTATGCACAAAGGGCTGTGCAATATGCACTGCATCAGGCTCAATTATGTCTGAAAAGGTAAAGGGAATGGATATTGAAGAGACAATGAAATTTGTTGAAAAGGTAAAAAAATACTTTAAAGGAGAATTGCCAGAAGAAGAGTTTGATTCAATATTTGAATTAAAGGCTCTATCAGGGGTTAGAAAATTCCCCGTAAGGATAAAATGCGCACTCCTTCCCTGGATCACACTTGAAAATACCTTAAAAAAAGAGGAATAAATTTTGTGATAAAATAATGGTATGAGAAAAGCATTATTTTTAATTCTTATACTGATCTTTGCAATTTCCTGCCACAAAAAACCAACCTATCAGCCTGCAAATGTGGTTGTGGCAATTGCCTTAAATCAGGTTGGCAAGCCTTATGCACTCGGGGGGAAAGGGCCCAATTCCTTTGACTGCTCCGGGCTTGTTTATTACTGTTATAAGCGTGCAGGGTACAACATCCCCTCAACCACAAAGAAATTGAAAAAAACAGGGAAAAAGGTAAGCGGTAAACTAAAATTCAAAAAATTAAAAAAGGGAGACATTCTGTTTTTCAAAATAGGGAAGTTGTTTGGCAGGCCAAACCATGTCGGAATATACATAGGTAACCGAGAGATGGTACACGCATCCCCTACAAAGGGTGTGGTAAAGGTTTACCTTGACACAGAGTTCTGGAAAAAGCATTTCAAGTATGCAAGAAGGGTGATTGATTAAACATTCCCGTAAAGTAAAACGGAAAAATTGTCGTCTCTTAAAATATTCTTTGATAACTCTTTTACATCTGAAAATTCAACCTTTTCTATATCATTCACCATATCTGAAAAATCAACAGGAACCCCGTAAACAAGGGCATTTTTAGTGTTGAAAATTGCCCTGCTTAAAACAGTTTCGAGGCCAAGGCTTAAACTCCCTATAACCTGGTTCTTTCCCCTAATAAATTCATCCTCTGTCATTGACTCACCCAACCTGAAACACTCTTTCAAAACAACATCTTTGAGATGTTCTTCTTTGCCCTTTGAGGTTGAAGCATAGATATAAAGCATCCCCTCATTCCTGTAAAAAACAGGAAAAGAACTGACAGAGTAAGCAAGGCCAAGCTCCTCCCTTACCTTTTCAAAAAGCCCTGAACTCATACCGTAACCTAAAACCGCATTGAGAATTGAAAGTGCAAACCTCTTTTCATTTAATGCGGGGAATGTCTCAAAGGCAAGGTAAAGGTTGACTCCGTCCATCCCATCTCTCTTCACCTTTTTATCAAAAAACCTGAATTTCTGTTTTTCCTTTGAAGGGACACAGCCATCACTCTTTAAATCACTTAAATACCCATCAATCTCTTTGAAAAAAGCCACCTCATCAACGCTTCCTGCACCGCTAACAATCAAATTGTTCGAGGTAACCCTTGTTTTTCTGTAATCCAACAACTGCTTTCTTTTAAAAGAATCAATGCTTTTTTCATCCCCCAAAACAGAACGCCCTAACTCCTTTTCATTAAATATAAGGGACATAAAAGCCTCATCCCCGCTGTCCTCGTGATTTTCCTTTGCCATACGCAACTCTTCCTTAACAACATCCTTTTCCGTTTCAATATCCTTCTCCTTAAATACAGGGTTTAAAACCATGTCAAAAAGAATATCCATTGCCTTTGAATAGTGTTTAAACGGAACCTTGCAGGTAAAACACAGGTTATCCCTTGTTGTGTAAGCATCTATCTCTCCGCCAAGGCCCTCTATTTCAATGGATATGTCCAATCCGCTTCTTTTTTCAGTTCCTTTAAAAACCATGTGCTCAAAAAAGTGGGTTAAGCCGTACTCCCCTCTCTTTTCGTTCCTTGAACCACACTTTAAACAGATAGAAATTGCAAAAACAGGGGATTCAACTTGCTGGTAAATCACCTTTGTGTTGTTTATTTCTTTAAAAAACATCATAAAAAAGCCCCTTTTCTTTACTGCCTATTAAAAATAGCGAAAATATTGTATAATTTCAAGTCTGTAAGGACTGATAGACTTTTGTTTAAAGGAGAAAAACATGGTTAACATACTTATCAGTATTCTGGTTGCAATTGATGTTGGATTGGGGCTATACCTTTTAGATGTGCATTACATTATTGACATACTTGTCGGGCTTGTTGCAGGGCTTGGAGTATTTTATATTCTTTCAAAGAGAATGGCTGCAATATTAACTGGTATTGTTGAAAAAGCAAACAAACTTGCAATGAAAAGAAACCTTGACGGTGCAATTGATGTTTTAAAGGAGGGATACAGATACAGATGGAAACACCCTTTTGTAAAATCCCAATTGGATGCTCAAATAGGGGTGCTTTACTACTACAAAAAGGATTACGACAACGCTTTTCCTTATTTAAAAAAGGGTATTGCAACCCATTACATTGCAAAGGGAATGCTTGCAGTTATTTATTACAAGAAAAAACAGTATGACAAAATGGAAGAAACCTTTGAGATCGCCGTAAAGGCAGCACCAAAAGAAAGCCTTATATGGGCACTTTACGCATACTGTATGAACAAAACAGGTAAAAGGGAAAAGGCAATTGAGATAATAAACAGGGGCTTGAAGAAGATCCCCGGAGATGAAAGATTGCTTGCAAACTTAAAGGCGCTCCAAAACAAGAGGCCAATGAAGATGAAGGCATACGGAGAGCTATGGTATCAGTTTATGCTTGATAAAATGCCTGTTATCCAGCAACAGCCGCCAAAATTCGCAAGGCACAAAAGGAGATTTTAGTTGAAAAAATTAAAATCCTTAACTTTGTTTTTGCTGTTGCTTCTCACATCATGCAACACAAAGAATTTAATACACTGGAAGGGTTTTTCCGACGCTTTGCTTGAACAGGAGACAGGGGGACAACCGATTATGTTTTTCTTTTATTCAAACCACTGTATTTACTGCAAACTTATGGAACGCTCAAGCCTTAATAATAAAGAGATAGCAGAGATGATAAACAAAAACTTTATCCCTGTAAAGTTAAACATTGAAAACAAAATGCCATTAGGCAGAAACCTCCCCTCCCCATACAAACTTGCCACAACATTCAGGGTAAGAGGCGTACCAGTAATTTTCTTTGTGAATAAAGAGCACAAAATATTTGAAAAAATTGAAGGATATCAACCTGTTTTCAAGCTAAAAAAATTTTTAAAAGAGGCTATTGAAAAAAATAAAGAAAATCAGGACATGTAATCACTGTGTTATAATTTCCCCATGAAAAAAATAATTGCATTTTTTCTGTTAACAAGTTTGTTGCTTTCAGCAAAAACAATAAAAGAGATAAAGTTTGATAGAAAGGATCTGTACCCGCTTTTACCGTTCAAAGCAGGAGATGAGATCTCCCCGGCTTTAATCAGAGAGGCTGTTGTAAATCTTTACAAAACAGGGCTTTTTTACAATGTAGAGGTAAAAGCAATTGACAAAAATAATGATGTGATTATTTTCATTAAAACAACACCTGCTAAATTCTTTGGCAAAGTAAAGATTAAAGGAAAGATCGGGATAAAAAAGAGAAGGCTAAAAAAACTTTGCAGAGAATTCTACCCCTTTAAAGAACAGTTCAGAGAAAAAAAATTAAACGAATTTTTAAAAACAATAAAGGTAAAATTCGCTGAACTTGGTTTCCCTGATGCAAAGATAACCTGCCTTTTAAAAACAGAAAAAAACACTGTTTATCCTGAGATTACAATAAATTGTGGAAAACCACTGATAGTGAGATCTATAAAAACCAACAACCTGAAACTTTACAAAAAATTTATAAAAATAAAAAAGGGTCACGTTTACAACAAAGAATTGTTTACTCATGGGATAAAAAAATTAAAAGCATACCTTTTAAAAATGCATTATTTAAACTCAAAGATAGATTACAAAGAATCAGTCAAAGGAAAAGATGTGTTTTTGGAAGTGAGCATAGAAAAAGGGAAGAAGTTTGAAATCAGATCTAAAAATCTCAAAATAGACAAAACAGAAAGCGAGGATATATGTGCTTTTTTAAAAAGGGGGAAGATAAACAATGCAACAATCAAAATCACCGAGAAAAATCTCTATTTTAAAGCATTGAAGATGGGGTACGCTGATCCAGAAATAAAGATTGAAATAGATAAAAATCACCTTTTTTGTTCCATAAATCACCCTGTAAAAAAAGAGATAAAATCAGTTCAATTAAACTCTCCTATCCCGCTGAAACTAACAAAAAAAATCCGATTTTTCAATAAATTGACAAAAAGCAACATCTATTCAACCCTATCATCACAGCTTTCCGCAAAAGGATATTTAAGACCATCAATAAGGTTTGAGTATGACGATCAATTACACAAACTTACTGTCAATGTCAGGCCAGGGAAAAGGTACATTGTAGGTAAAATCAAAATTGTAAGCGATGTCCCATTAAGTAAAGAATTGATCAATTCTCTGATAAAAGAAGGAGAAACCTTCAACAAAGACAAACTCACCCATTCAATTGAGGTTTTAAAAACATACCTTGCAGGAGAGGGATACTTCAATCCATCGGTAAACATCACAATAACCAAAGCAGAAGATAACTTAATCCCTGTAAAAATAATGGTGGCAGCAGGAAAAAAGAAAAAAATTGAAGACATCGTAATTATCGGTAATAGAAACATTAAAAAAGAAGACATACTGAAATTTGCAGATTTTAAAAAAGGAGAAACAATAAATAAAACAGAGATTGAGAATTTTATAAACAAACTTGAATTTTCAGGTCTTTTCACTTCTGCAAAAGCAGATATAATAGACAGAAAAAATGGAAACTCTATCCTTCTTTTAAAACTAAAAGAAAACAGGCTTTACACCTTTTCCTATGCAATTGGGGTCAACTCAGATGAGGGGTTAAGATTCACCGCAAAGATAAAAAAAAGATACCTTTTTAAAACATTTCTTACTGGAACAACGATAGTTAGAGTTTCCTCAAAAAGAAAACAGGGTTATTTCACAATAAATGGAGAAAAACACTTCCTGTCCTCTTTGTACTTCACACTTGAAGATAGAGACGATTACAGGTTTTCAAGGTACGGATTTTCGGTAAGTTACAGAGGAAACATATTTTCTCATTTAAGGTACATTGAATCAATAGAATTTACAAAAAACAACCTGACCAATTTAAGGGTACCATTAAAAGAAATAAAAAAGGAACTTCAACCTGATTACACAATAGGCTTGAAAACAAACATCCTTTATGACAGAAGAAACAATGTGCTTTTTCCAGAAAAAGGGTTCTTTGTAAATACAACCATATTCCCTGCCTATGTGGTGAACGATGACAGATTTTTCTTGAAAACATCCTTAAAATTCGGCTTTTATTTCAATAATCTCGAAATAATAAGCAGGATTGGTAAGATATTTACCAGAGACAACTATGAGATACCCCTGCCTCAAAGATTTTTTATAGGGGGCTCAACCAATCTTAGAATATCATCATTTGAAAAGGCAGGGCCTCTATTTTCAACAGGGGTTCCAAAAGGGGGGAACTTCCTGTTCGTTGTATCAGCAGAGTACAAACATCATTTAAAGGATGTTTACTATCTAACCCTGTTTACAGACATCGGTAATGTGTGGGAGGACTCTTCGGATTTTTCATTCGATTCCTGTGTCAAAGATGCAGGTGTTGGAGTGTTAATCAAAACCCCGGTGGGACCAATGAAGATTCAAATTGCAACAAACCTTGATAAAGGCACATTCCCTTCGAGGTATAAACTCGTATTCTCTTTTGGAACCACCTTCTAAAAATCATTTGCCCTTTAACTTTTTTCTCAATGTTAATCGTGAAATACCAAGAAGTTTTGCCGCTTTGCTTTTGTTTCCACCACATGCCCTCAGCACCTTTTGCACATACTCCTTTTCAAAAACTCTCAAGGGTTTTATCTCATCCTTTTCAATTGACTTTTGATTTCTCACAACCTTTGGGCTTAAGTGAGATATATCTATTTCCTCCCCAGAACATAACAACAATGCCCTCTCTATCTCACTTTTCAATTCTCTTACATTCCCGGGCCAATCATAAGATACAAGCGCATCCATAGCCTGCTTACTCACTCGAAAAACTCCAGATGGATTATCAAGTTGTTCCAAAAAAAACTCTATCAGCAAAGGAACATCCTCTTTTCTCTCCCTCAAAGGAGGTACCTCAAGTACATAAGAAGAGATCCTGTAAAAAAGATCGCTCCTAATTTTTTTCCTTATCTCCTCCACAGGTACATTTGTGGCCGAAACCAATTTAACATCAACCTTTTCATTCTCCGTTGCACCAAGTGGTCTGAATTCTCCAGTTTCAAGAACCCTTAATAGTTTTGGTTGAAGTTGCATTGGAAGATCAACAATCTCGTCAAGAAAAAGAGTCCCATTATCCGCATCCTTAAAAAGCCCTTTTTTGCTCTGGACAGCTCCTGTAAAAGCTCCCTTCTTGTAACCAAATAACTCTGATTCAAACAACTCATGTGGGATTGACGCACAATTCAAATCTATAAAATTTCCCTCTCTACCTGAAAAAACATGAATGGCTCTTGCAACCAGTTCCTTTCCTGTACCTGTTTCCCCAACAATCAAAACAGGTATCCTTGTTTTCGACACTATCTTTATCTCTTTTTTTAAATTAACAATGCTTTTTGAATTTCCTACCAAAAGCTCATCGTCAAACCACTCAAGGTGCTCTAAAATGTTTTTCAATTTTAAAAACAAAAGTTCAAGGTCACAGGGCTTTGTAATAAAGTCAAAGGCACCTTTTTTCATCGCATCCACAACCACTCCTGTGTCAGCAAATGCAGTTATAACAATAATAATACCCCCACTTTTTAAGAACAATTGAGGCAGGATTGATAGGCCACTAACATCCGGCAATCGTAAATCAAGAAGTACTATTTTATAATTGTTCTCCTCAACCTTTAACAACCCCTGCGCACCAGTATTAACAACATCTATTTTTACACCTTTCAATTCAAAGTAATCTTTTACGGCTAAAGCAAAACCGTCATCGTCTTCAATCAATAGAATCTTTTTCATACAAATTAAAAATGATACTTACAACTGTTCCCTTTTCAGGTCGGGAATCAATATCAATTTTGCCAGAGTTTTTCTCCACAAGCATTTTGACTATATAAAGCCCCATACCAAGGCCATCAACCTTGGTGGTGTAAAATCCTTCCTTAATTTTATCAAGTTGCTCAGGGGTCATGCCCATTCCATTATCCTCCACTTTTAATTCGACAAGTTTTTCTCTTTTTTTCTCATTAAGACTAACAAATATACTTCCACCAGGATTGCCCTTAACAGCATGAACTGAGTTTGAAATCAAATTACTCAAAATCTGAGAAAACTCATCTGGGTTTCCAAAAAACAACAACTCTTCTTTATTGGTTGAAAAGGTTAAGGAGATTCCCAATTCGTTACACTTTTCCCTCCACATGTAAACGGCGTTTGAAACAACATTAACTAAATCAAATTCAGAAAACCTTTCATTTGGTCTTGACAATTGAATCACAGAGGAAAAAATCCTGTTTATTCTATCAATTTCAGAATCAATAAGTTTAAGATAAGACATGGTTTTAGACCTGTCAAAACTCATATTTTGAATACCAGAGACAAGAACCTGTGTCATTGCTTTTATCGCCGCAAGGGGATTTTTTAATTCATGAATTACTATGGAAAAAAAATGAGCAGGGTCCTGCTCCTTGGGAATAACAACACATATTTTACCTATTCTATTTGCTTCATGATATTTAAAACACCTGAATGTAAACAAGCAAGATTGAAATTCTCGTACTCCTTCTCTTCCACTTTCAAGATTTTCGATAAACTTCAAAAGTTTTTCGCTTCTTCCCTCCTCCTGTTCAAGAAAGATCTTAAACTCCTCAGGAAAAGCATAAATTTTCCCATTTTCAACAACCACAACATTTACATTAAAAATATTAAAAGTAAACATACAATTATTTTAATATAATAAAAACCATCATGCAATCTTTTTACTCACCCCTGAATCTGATTCTGACTTCATTGTTTGACAACATGGTAACATCAACAAATTCACCGTATTTATTTCCAAGTGCTTTTACTATTCCCACAAACACCCTTACAAGGTTTCTTGGAGATTTATACTTCATTATCAAAACATCGGGAGACTCCCATCGATAGTCAAAGCGTGGCGGATTTGCATTGGGGATGTTTCTTACCACCTTTTGATGTATATCGTCAAGTTTCAACAATAAAACTTTTGCAGATTTTATTCTTCTTAAATACGGTTTATAAACCTTGGGAACATATACATTGATCCAGTACTCCCCAAAAACATCTGCAAGTTCATCAAAGGAAAGGTTGAGCTTATCCATAGCAACCTCCAGAACCTTCATAACCACCTCATCAGGAACATCATCAAGCAACCTTACAGTCGTGAATCTGTCAAGACCGGCACCCTCAAGTATATCTTCCCACATCTTGCTTCCAAAGTTGTCAACCACAAGGTCTTTAACTGCATCAACAATACTTCCTTTCATAAAGCCTCCCTGATCTCAATAAACAAAATCAATTTATAATTCACCAATTTCCTTTAATGTCTCAAGAAAAAAGGGTTCGTAATTTCTCATAACTATTTTTGCAAGACCAAGATTACCCTTATCTGTTGAGAGAGCAAGTATCTGAAAATGCTTTTCTCCCACCATTTTTAGGAGAATATACACATTCTCATGGGTAATTAGAATATCCTCTAAGTCACCAAGATGCTCTTCTCCCCCCATAAAATTGGCAGCCTGATGAGATTGTTTGATAACCTCTGCATAAACTGCAGATGCAGTTTCAGCATCAAAATCATCGGTTTCAGATACTGAAGCAAGGGCCAAACCATTTTCAAAATCAGCAAGAGCGGTCAAAACAAAACCCCTGATCTCTGATTTAAACTTTTCCAGCAATCCTTCAAGACTTGACGCTCCCCTTGTTACCATCACATTACCTCCTTTTTCTTTGATTGATTCAAGAGAATCATTCTGAATTTTAGAAACACTTAAAAAAATTCCTTCCTCCTTTTCCCCTTTTGTTTTCACTTTCTTTTCTTCAGTCCCACCTGCTCTTTCAACATTTAATACATTCTCAAAACCCTGCAATCCTTCATTTTCAGAGACACTCTTCACCTCAACAACCTTACCATCTTCACCTTCATCAATTTCAGGGTTCATACCTTTATCCTCAACAATGTCTATTTCAATATCAAAGACATCTTCATTTTCATTATGCGTAGCGACCAAACCCGAACATTCCTTCAGCAAAGTATCAATTCTCTTTTCAATCCTTCCGCTCTGCAATTCATAGTAATCATTGGAACTGAATATTCCGCCATTCCAGCCCAGCATATCCCTAAAAGCGGAAAGGCCACTTTTCTTCTCAGTTTTTGCCCACATAACCTTATCTGTTTTTATTCCAATGTAACCCCTTTCTCCATTCTTATTAATCACTCTCAATACTAAATCCTTTTCGTAAAAAGAAAGAATTTTCAAAAGATCCTCAAGTTCAAGTTCCCTTACAGATGCTTCAATCCCTGTTTCTTTGACAACTCTATCAATAATTCTGTTCAACTGTGACAGATCAATTGGTTTTTCAAGGTAGAATAACGCTCCATGATCTTTTACCCTTTTCTTCAATGAAGGAGAGCCATACGCAGTCATTAACACAAATCTGACATCTTTCATGTTCTCATTTAACCATGTCAACAACTCAAAACCATCTTTCCCTGGAAGTTTCATATCTGAAAGAACAAGGTCAACCTCATTCTTTTCAAGGTACTCAATTGCCTCTTCCACACTGTATACACCATGGCAATTATACTTTGAACTTAAATAATCAACGAGGGTCATGGTCAGGTTTTTTTCATCATCAACAATGAGTATTTTTTTTACCTCTTTTTCCATTTTCTCCTCCCTGCACTAAAATACAGCAAAAAATATGCCATGCAAAAAAAACACTAAAACAACGAATATTTACCGTTCAAAAATTAAAATGGCAATAAATTGACCGATAACGCTAAAAAAAGTGATAAAAAAATTACCAACAGGAATATTTAATTTAACAATAATCAAATTTTAAAATTAAAAGTGGCAAAATCATTGAAAAAAAATTATAATTGAATAAAATTATTTTTCAGGTTGAAATTTTTTTTAGTGGGAGGTGGATATGAAGAAGTTTTTTGGTATTTTAGCAGTTTTCTTTTTAACACTTATCTCCATGCCTGCACTTGCAGGAAACAGCGGGAAGTGGATTGCAAGGTTTCGTTTAATCTCAGTTTCTCCTGATGATTCAAGCGATGCGATTGCAAACACAGGGTCAAAGGTTGAC
>JALSOA010000052.1 GCA_026986725.1 Acidobacteriota bacterium | reverse complement strand
TTTTCAAAATAATTAGGCAGGCAGGTTTTTCTCCTGCTTTAAATGATGTTGGCACTTCACCTTACTTTTTAAAAAGGTCAAATACTTAATGTTGTTTAATTAACCTTCTCTTTTTGATAAAATAAATTAACAGGGTTTTTGGAGGTTAAATTGAATTCAGGATTGGGGATGAAGATAGCCATTGGCCTTATGCAGTATATAGCGTTGTTGTTTTCTCTTACAATACACGAATCTGCCCATGCCCTATCAGCACATTTTATGGGAGATGATACCGCAAAGCACATGGGCAGAATATCATTAAATCCATTAAACCATATTGATCCTGTGGGTACGGTTATAATTCCCCTTTTTATGATCTTTTTCCCCTCTTCCATACCCCTTTTTGGGTGGGCAAAACCCGTGCCTGTTAACCCTTTGAATTTTCAAGACAGAGAAAAGGGGATCTCTCTTGTTTCAATTGCAGGCCCTTTTTCAAATTTTGTTTTAATGCTTATTGCAATTGTTCTTTACAGAATTGTTATTAAAGTGCCTTTCCTTTATTCTTTTCAGCCACTTCAACTTTTTCTTTTTTATCTTGCAGCAATAAACCTTATACTTGCTATTTTTAACCTTTTGCCAATACCACCTCTTGATGGTTCAGGGGTGTTAGCAAAGGTTGTGGGTTTAAAAAATTACGAAGGATATGTTTCGAAGATAGGTCCATACGGTTTTTTGATACTTCTTGGACTTATCTATTTCAATGTTTTTGATATAATTTTCAGACCTTTTTATTATTTGCTTTTGAGATTTTTTACATAGGAGTTTTTATGGAGCAGAAGAGGGTTTTAAGTGGAACTCAACCTACCGGCAAACTTCACATAGGGCATCTTGTTGGTGCTCTTGAGAACTATGTTAATTTGCAAAACGAAGGACATCAGTGTTTCTACTGTGTGGTTGACTGGCATGCCCTGACATCTCTTTATTCAAATACTGAAGTAATAA
The DNA here is from genome assembly GCA_026986725.1 of Acidobacteriota bacterium. GTDB lineage: Bacteria > Acidobacteriota > Holophagae > Thermotomaculales > Thermotomaculaceae > Thermotomaculum. The sequence goes on along the minus strand of JALSOA010000052.1, from coordinate 42,874 downwards.
AAGAGCACATTTACGATGTGGCTGCAGGGTTTATTGCAGCTGGGGTTGACCCTGACAGGTCTGTGATATTTGTTCAATCGGATGTTAAAGAGCATGCTGAGCTTCACCTTCTTCTTTCAATGATCACCCCATTGGGGTGGCTTGAAAGGGTACCGACTTACAAAGAAAAGAAAAAACAATTAAAGGATAAAGACCTTTCGAATTACGGGTTTTTAGGTTACCCTGTTTTACAGACAGCTGATATTGTTATTTACAGGGCAAACTATGTTCCTGTTGGAGAAGATCAGCTTTATCACCTTGAGCTTGCAAGGGAAATTGTAAGAAGGTTTCACCACCTTTACGGTAAGGAGGTGTTTCCTGAGCCTGAAGCAAAAATTACTGAAGCAAAAAGGGTTCCTGGTATTGATGGAAGAAAAATGAGTAAAAGTTACAATAACGCCATCCTTTTGGAGGATACTCCGGAGGAGATCTGGGAAAAATTGAGGGTTATGAAAACCGATACCAGAAGGGTTAGAAAAACAGACCCCGGAGTACCGGAGGATTGTCCTGTTTTTGCACTTCATAAGATATTTTCTCCGGAGGATGTCAGAAACGAGTGTGCAGAAGGATGCAGAACGGCAGGTATAGGATGTTTCCAGTGCAAGAGGTTTCTTTCTGAACATTTGATTGCGAAGGTTGGCCCTGTTGGAGAGAGGTTGAGAAAGTTGAAAGAAAACAGGCAATTTTTAGATTCCATTCTTGATGAAGGGGCTAAGAAGGCAAGGGAGGTTGCTTCTCAAACGATGAAAGAGGTAAGGGAGGTAATGAATCTAAAGAGGAAGTGATGGATAATTTTAACAGCATTGAGATTGAACTTGACAATTTTACAGGCCCCCTTGATTTGCTTTTGCAACTTTTAAAAAAGCATAAACTGGAGATTTCAGATGTCTCCATTTCTGAAATAACCGAAAAATATTCAGAGATTTTGAAAAAGATGCAGGAGAGAAAACTTGAAGTTGCAGGAGATTACTTTGTGATGGCTTCAACCCTGATGCTTATGAAAGCGAAATCACTTATCCCAAGAGAGAAAGAAGCCTTTGAGGAGATGAAGGAAGAACTTTTGTTTAAACTTGAAGAGTACGAAAAAATAACCAGGCAGGCAGAGGTTCTTTCAGTTTTTCTGGATAAAAGGAATAGAATGTGGCGGAGGGGATTTAAAGAGGATTTTGCATTAAAAGATAAAGGTGTTTTCGTTCAGGAAAACGGGGGCTATGTTCTTGGCAACCTTTACTCCCTTTTGATTAAAAGGTTAAAAGCAATAGAACCTGAGATTGTGAAAAGGGCAAGGTACACAATGAAACAGGTTGTTTCACACATATATGAGGTTTTTAAAGATAAAAAAAAGGTCAGGTTTTATGAGATTGTAAAGGGAAGGGATAAATCCTTCATTGTTTTTTCATTTTCATCTGTACTTGAATTGATTAAAGAGAGTGTTTTAAAAGGTGTTCAAACCTCTACATTTTCAGAGATTATTCTTATAAAGAGCAGGAATTATTCTTATAAAAACAGGGATAAGGTGATTTCAAGGTATGAATAAAAATGGATTGAAAAAGATAATTGAAGCAATACTTTTTTCAGCAGATTCACCTGTGACCATAAAAGAGATTGTTTCTTTTCTGAATGTTGAAAAAGATAGTGTTGAGCAGGTTTTAACTCAATTGAAGGAAGAGTACAGCAACAGAGGGGTTCACCTTGTTGCAATTGCAGGTGGCTATCAATTTTTAACCTCTCCTGATGTTTACAACTATGTTGCATCATTCCACAAAAGAGGGACAAGGAACTCTTTTTCAAAGGCTGCCCTTGAAACGCTTGCGATAATTGCATACAGACAGCCTGTGACCGCTCAGGAAATAGCGGCTTTAAGGGGGGTTCAATCTGTTTCTCAAATACTCAGAAACCTTCTTGAGAAAAATCTTATTAAAATAGCAGGCAGAAAGGATGTGGTGGGAAGACCTGCCCTATACAAAACCACTAAAACCTTTCTTGAAACATTTGGATTGAATTCCCTTGAAGATCTGCCATCCCTTGAAGAACTGGGTGTTGAAGAATGAGAGAGAGGCTTCAGAAGATAATTGCCAAATCTGGAATTGCGTCAAGGAGAAAAGCGGAAGAGTTGATCAAAGAGGGGAGGGTGTTTGTGAATGGAGTTGTTGCCGGGCTGGGAGACAAAGCGGACGCTGAAAAAGACATAATAAAAGTTGATGGACAGATTGTAAAGCCATTGAACAAGAAGGTTTATATTTTACTTTACAAACCAACAGGTTATGTAACGACAAAAAGTGATGAAAAACACAGACCAACGGTTATGGATCTTTTAAAAAAAGAGGAAAAAAGGGCTCTTTTCCCGGTTGGCAGGCTTGATATAAATACGGAAGGTTTAATTTTAATCACAAATGACGGTGACTTTGCAAACCTGATCATTAACCCTCAAACAAAAGTTGAAAAAACTTACCTTGTAAAGGTCAGGGGGGTTCCAGATAAAAGAGTGATAGAGCGCCTTTTAACTGGTGTTAATATTGATGGAAGGGTTTTGAAGGCAAAAAGGGTAACCTTACTTGGACACAGAAACAATGCGTGGTTAAAAGTTGTTTTGACTGAAGGGAAAAAGAATCAAATAAGAAGGATGTTTAAAAAGGTTGGTCATCCTGTTGTCAAGTTAAAGAGGGTAAAGATAGGCTCTATTGAAATAGGTGATTTAAAGCCGGGGGAGTACAGGAGGTTGACTCATAAAGAGGTTGAGGAACTTATGGATCTTGCGAGCAGAGAGAATAAAGATGGGGATTAAAAAAAGATTTTTCAGATTAACTTTTTTTAAGAGGGTACAGTGATGAAAAAAGAGGTTGTTGCCATTGATGGGCCATCAGGTGCAGGCAAAAGCACTGTGGCAAAACTTGTTGCTGGAAAACTCGGGTACTTTTATTTAAACACAGGCGCTATGTACAGGGCTGTTGCATTGTATCTTAATAGAAAAGGGAAAACCCCTGATGATGTTATAACTGAGGATGACCTGAAAGGGATAGATCTTGATTTTGACAATGATGGGAATATTTTTTTAAATGGAGAGAATGTCTCTGAAAAGATACTCTCCCCTGATATCTCAAAGCTTGCCTCTGATTTCTCTAAACTGCCTGTTGTAAGAAAGGTTTTAACTGATCAGCAGAGAAAGATAGGGTTAAAAAAGCCAAGTGTACTTGAAGGAAGGGATATTGGCACTGTTGTTTTCCCTGATGCAAAGTATAAGTTTTTTCTTGATGCAACCCCTGAAGAAAGGGCAAAGAGAAGGTATCTGCAGTTAAAAGAAAAGAACCCTGATTTAGGTGTGAGTTTTGAGGAGATACTAAAGCAGCAACTTGAAAGGGACAGACAGGATTCATCAAGGGATATAGCACCTTTAAAAAAGGCAGATGATGCTATCTATATTGACACTACGGGAATGGAGATAGAGGATGTGGTTAAAAAGATACTTGAGTTTATCAAAGGTTGAAAGTTTTATCTTTATTATCGTCTTGATTTTTGTTGCTCTTTTGGTTTTTGGTGTCAATGTTAATGACAATTCTGTTTCAGTTTTTTCATTAAAGGTGCCTTTGCAGGTCAGGGGCACTGTTTCTGATGCGTTATGGAGTAATTTTCATTATATTTTTGTCTTTTTTTCTTTTTTTTCCTACCTGATTTTGGCTGTTGAAGATAAAGAGAGTGATCTCTTGCGACCTTTTGCTTTTCTGATTTTTGTTTACCTTTTATTCTCTGTTTTTTTTGGTTTTAAGTTTGGATTTTCACCGTTTGGAAGGTCTTTTATTTCACTTATTTCTTTGTTGTTCACCATATACTCCTTTCTTTTTTTCTTTGAGACAGTGGTAAATTCAAGGGGAATCGGGGCAATTTTTTTAATTGTGGTAAGTGCTTTTTCTGGCTTGATAATCTATCTTTACAATTTCAGAGACATCTTGTTCAGCGGGTTTTACTCATCTTTAATTGAGGCAAAGTACTATTCACTTCCGATCTTTCAAAAATATAGTATTAATTTTGACTTTAAAAATGATATAACACCTGCTTTGTTGTTTTTTGCGGCACTTTTTTTCAGATCTTTTTTGAAAAAAAGGGGTGAAAATGAATAAAAAAGCAAGGGTGTTGGTGACGGGTGGGGCAGGATATATAGGCTCTCACACTGTAAAACTTCTTGAGGAGAGTGGTTTTGAGGTTACTGTTTTTGACAATCTGATCAACGGTCATAGAGAGGCTGTGTTAAATTCAAAATTTGTTAAAGGGGATATTCTGGATATCGAGATACTTGACCGGTTGTTCAGTGAAGTGCAATTTGATGCAGTAATTCACTTTGCGGCATTTATTGAGGTTGCCGAATCTGTCAGGCATCCTTTGAAGTTTTTTAAAAACAATGTTTCAGGTACTCTTAACCTTCTTTCTCAATGTTTAAAACACAGAGTGAAGAGATTTGTTTTTTCTTCAACTGCGGCGGTTTACGGAGTCCCTGAGAGTGTCCCCATTGTTGAAGAGCACACATTATGCCCGATAAATCCCTATGGCAAAACAAAGTTAACTGTTGAGAGGGTACTTGAAGATATGTCAAATACAGGGGAGATATTCTGCATTGCTTTAAGGTACTTCAACGCTGCCGGGGCAAACCCCTGCGGAGAGATAGGGGAGTCGCACAATCCTGAAACCCATCTGATCCCTCTCATTTTAAAGACTGCAAAAGGGGAAAGAGAAAACATAAAGATATTTGGATCAGATTATCCAACGCCAGACGGCACCTGTGTAAGGGATTATATACATGTCGATGACCTTGCAAAGGCACATGTTCTTGCCCTTGATTACCTGCTTGATGGTGGCAAAAGCGATGTTTTCAACTGTGGTTACGGTGCCGGGTATTCAGTTAAACAGGTTATAGAAATGGCAAAAAGGGTAACTAAGAGGTTTATCCCTGTTGAGATCTCAGATAGAAGGGAAGGAGACCCCCCTGTTCTTATCGCTGACAATCGTAAAATAAGGAGTGTTTTGAACTGGCAACCTGAATACAATGACCTTGAATACATAATAAAGACTGCGTGGAACTGGGAGTTAAACCGAAAGTTTTAAAAGTATGGCTGAGAGCGAAATTAAACGATTCTTTAAGAAGAGATTAAAGATTGGGAATGTAGTGATAGAACCACCTCTCTTTCTTGCCCCTATTGCTGATATTAGCGATAGTGTTTTCAGGCGAATTGTAAAGGGTTTTGGTGGAGTGGGTGCGGTTTTTTCAGAAATGATTTCATCGGATGCACTGACAAGGGGTTGCAAAAAAACCTCTTTGATGTTGAATTTTGACAGCAATGAAAAGCCTATTTTCTTCCAGATTTCTGGTAAAAACCCTTATAGAATGGCTATGGCTGCAAGAATGCTTGAAGATTCGGGGGCGGATGCAATTGACATAAATTTTGGTTGTCCCTCAAAAAATGTTACTAAAAGTGGTGGAGGGGCGGCACTTTTAAGAGATCTTAAAAGTGCGACAGAGGTGATAAGATCTGTCAGAAGGGTTTTGTCCATCCCTTTGACTATAAAGATCAGAGCTGGTTGGGACGAAAACTCTCTGGTGTACAGAAAGGTTGGAAAAATTGCTGAAGATGAAGGAGTTGATGCAATTTTTTTTCACGGGCGAACCAGAAAGCAGATGTACAGCGGTTCGGTAAATTATAGATGGATAGGGGAATTAAAGTCTAAATTAACCATCCCTGTTATTGGCAATGGTGATGTTGTTGATAGATACAGTCTGGCAAAGATGCTTGAAACAGGTTGTGATGGAGTTATGATAGCAAGGGCTGCAATAAAGAAACCCTGGGTATTTTACTCATTGATGAGCGGTAAGGATGTTGAAGTGCTCTCTCTCCTTTCTGTTATTGAGAAGCAATTTAAGATGTTAATGGATTGCTATCCTGAAAATCTTGCAAAGCACAAGATGAAACTGTTTATGTCATGGTACTCAAGAAGTTTGCCTGATGGAAAATCAATCAGAGTTCAATTGAGCTCTGCAAAAACCGCTTTTGAGGTTTATGGCATATTTGAAGAGTACAGGAACAGGGTTAATCAGGCTTTTTAATAGAGTACTTTTTGATCTTGCTTGATAGCGTTGTTCTCGGGATGTTTAATCTTTTTGCTGCCATGCTTATGCTGTAATTGCATTCGTTAAGTGTTGATTTAATTATCCTCTTTTCAATCTCTTCAAGGTATAAAGTCAGATTAAAATTCTCTTTTTCTTTAATGTACAGATTTGAATTGAAATCCTCTGGAAAGTGTTTTATAGCGATCACTCTCTGTACCAGGTTTTCAAGTTCTCTTACATTGCCTGGCCAGTTGTATTCTGAAAGTTTGTCCAGATTTTTCTGTAATATTTCTTTTGCCCTATCGTCACCTCCATGTTTTTTTAAAAAGTGCTCTATTAACACAGGGATATCCTCTTTTCTTTCTCTTAAAGGCGGTAATTTTATCGGTATAACGCTCAACCTGTAATAGAGGTCTTCCCTGAACTCTCCTTTTGATACAAGTTGTTTGAGAGGTTTTTTGGTGGCAAATATAAATCTGATGTTCAGTGTTACAGTTGTGTTGCCTCCAAGCCTCACTATCTCTTTTTCCTGAATAACCCTTAAAAGTTTAACCTGCAAATTCAATGGAAAGTCGTCTATATCATCAATGAAGAAGGTTCCGTTGTTTGCTTTTTCTAAAAACCCCACCTTTCTTGATTCTGCACCACTGAATGCTCCCCTTTCATATCCGAAAAGTTCGCTTTCAAGGAGATTTTGCGGTATTGCAGCACAATTTACTGCCACAAATGGATGGTTTTTCCTGTTAGAAAGGTTGTGTATAAGCCTTGCAACAACCTCCTTGCCGGTTCCGCTTTCACCCTCAATGAGAATACTTGTGTCCCTGTTTGCTATAATTTTAATGGTTTCAATAAGTTGTTTTGATTTTTTTGATACCCCGATAAATTCATACTCTTTTTTAAGTTGTTTTTTAAGTTCGATGTTTTCCTTCCTCACCTTTATCATGTTTTCAACCTGGGTTACTTTATTGAGGATCTCCTCAAGTGGATAGGGTTTTGTAATGTAATCGTAAGCACCATTTTTCAGGGCAGTAATTGCTGTTTCAATCGTTGCATACCCTGTGATTATTATTACCTCCGCATCTTTTTTTATCTCTTTTACTTTTTTTAAAACAGTGATCCCGTCTGCACCCGGCAATTTAAGGTCACTTATCACGAGATCAAAGTCATTTTCTTTGAAGGCATGTAAACCTTCTATACCATCCTTACATGAGACAACCTCATGCCCAGATTTTTTTAATGCATTGGACAATGCTATTCTGTTTATTTTTTCGTCTTCAATTATCAATATCTTCATTTATAACTCCTTGAAAGGTTAGCGTAACAGATGTTCCATTTTTTGAGGATTCGACCTCTATGTGCCCCCCTATGGAGTTCATTATCCCTTTTACAACATACAGTCCCAGTCCGGTTCCCTTTCCTACAGGTTTTGTGGTAAAGAATGGGTCAAATATCTTCGCAAGGTTTTCTTCAGGTATTCCTTCTCCGTTGTCCATGATTTTGACCATTACTGTGTTTTCATCGCTTTTAACCGATATCGTTATGTTTTTTTTGTCTCTTTTCAAAGAGTCAATGCTGTTCTGGACAATGTTCATGATAACCTCCTGAATGGATACCTGATCCCCCTTTACATAAACATCTCTGATTTCCCCTTTTAATTCAACTGTTATGCCCCCTTTTGTTATCTGGTATTCCAGAAGTGAAAGTACGGATTCAATTGCTTTCTTCAGGTTTGCTTTCTCTTTGTTGTTGGAAGGTTTTGAGAACTCAAGCATTTTTTTTACGATATTTTCCATATAGTTTGTGGCTTCTTCAATGAGGGCAAGGTATTCCATGACCTCCTTTTTATCTTCCGGATTTTGCTTTATTAGAGAGATGCAATGGTTTATTCCGTTTATTGGATTGTTGATCTCATGGGCAATGCCAGATGCAAGTCTTCCTATACTTGCAAGTTTTTCTGCTCTGAGTATCTTTCTCTCTGCGAGTATTATCTTTTCTTTTGAAATGGCAAGTCTTTGCTGAAGATCGTTCAATCTTTTTGAGATGAACCCTATTTCATCTTTGAATTCAGGGAAATGAACCATCTTCCCTTTTTCAAGGTCAAGGTCATTTACCATGTCGGATAACAGCATAAGGGAGTTGGTTAGTTTTGTGGTAATTACAAATATCAGGCTAAGTACGGTAATTGTTAAAAGTATGGTGAAGAAAAGCATTACGAAGAAGATCATTTTTATGTCTTTTATAACATAGGACGCATCTAATCCAACAACAAGCAGTCCAAGGTATCTGTTCCCTGTTTTAAGCGGATAAAAACACTCACCAACAAACCCTTTTTTGTATTTTTTTATTGTGACAAACGGGTGTTCAGGGATGTTTTTCCCTGTGAGTTTAACTGTGGAGGGGTACTGGGAAGAAATTATCAGACCCCCTTTTGAATCAAAGATTGAAACATATTTTACTCCCTTTTCTTCTTTTATAAAAGAAAGCAGCATGCCTGCCATACTGTCTTCTTCCGTATAGATGTTATTTTGCTGGACTATTATTGCGTTTTTTACTGCTATACCGAATGTTTTGGTAATTGACAGGGTGTTTTCCACAAAGTGTTTTACCGTTAATTGTTTCCAGTAGATTGTGACCACCACGAATAACAGAAAAACCATAATTGCCGTTGTAATCCCTATATAACCAAAGAGTCTGGCTCCAAGTCCGTTGAGGTATCCTTTTTTCATCTTAATCTGTACCCTTCTTTTTTAAGGTATTCTTCCAGTTTTGAATACATACCGTAACCTGCTTCTGTAAATCCATTTTCAAATTCGGGTATGATCCTTTTTTGCTCAGGTTTAAAATCAAGCAGGGCTTTTTTAACCTGTTCTATCACCTTTTTGTCCACTGCTGGGGATGCAACAAGTGGTGGAGATGGAATTTTTACGGATTTTTCAATTACTTTTATCCCTTTGTTTAAAAATTCATTTGCCACCTGTTTCCTTACAGTGCCTGCCTGATATTTACCGTTCAATACTTCAAGAACAACTGTGTGATGGTGTTTAAAGTGCTGTATGAGTGGTTGTTTCTTACATTTTTTCAGCATAATTATTGTCCATATTGAAGAAAAGGAGTTTTCTGAGGGAAGGGCAATGGATTTTAATTTCCCGTCACACAGTGAGTTTATGTTCGAATCTTTTCTTGTGATTGTGACAACGAATGTGAATGGCTTTTTCTCCCTGTTTAAAGGGCAAACTATCGGGATGAGTTTTGCCCTTTTTCTCTCTTTCAAATACACTATGTCTCCAAGAAAAGCAAACTGGATATCATTTGAGGAAAGTTTGTTTATCGTGTCTATGTAAGATTTACCTGGCACAAGTTCAAAGTGATAATCTGTTTTTTGATTTAAGTAATCTATTACAGGTTGATACCCCTCAAAGATAAGGGAAGGGGAATACCTTGAAACAACCCCTATTCTGAATACCTCTTTACTTTGTTTTACGGTTGATCCTCTGATCTTTTTGTTTGTTTCAATTGAGGTTAGAAATTCATAGTAAAAGAATGAAAATACAAAAATTGTTGTTAAAAAAACTGTTATAATTAATATGTAAGTCTTTTTCATATTACTGTTCTTTTTCCTCTTTTCTCTCACAATTATCCCCTTCAAAATTCATACCAGCCGATGCCCTCTATTATACCTCTTTGTATGCAGAGAACACGACGAAATTTCGTCTTGTGAAATATCCTTTATTTTGTGATATATACGCTTTTTTCTCCATGAGGTTTTATGTTTTTGTTTATAACTGTATCAAAATAAATGGGTTATAAAAAAGTTACCCATTTTTATCTTGTGACAGAATTTCGTCAAAGAAATGAATTGATTGGTAGAAAACCACTGTCTTTTTAATTTTCTTTATGGCATTGATTTTGCTTGAAATAAAAAAGAAGGGCTTATGCCTAATTCTCTGGGGAGGTTACTATGAGATTCAGATTTCTTTTAATCCTTTTGGTTCTTTTTGTATTCAATTCTGTTTTTGCAGGAAACAGGGTTAAAATGGAAAACTATTTCGATGATGGGCACTTTGTTTTTGCAAGTGATGATGGGGCATACAAACTGTGGTTTGACGGCAGGATTATGATTGATGCGGGCTTTTTCTTCAGTGATAAGAACAACTTTGCCAATGGAACGGAAACAAGGAGAGCAAGAATTGCATTTAAAACCATTATGTATGACAATTGGGCTGGTGAATTTGATATGGATTTTGCCGATAACGAAGTTGACATCAAGGATTTCTGGATGGCTTACATTGGTTTTGACAACACAATTATCAAACTTGGAAACCATAAGATGCCTTTTTCCCTTGAGGAGGTGACATCTTCAAGGTACATTGTGTTTATGGAAAGGGCTCTTCCAAATGTTTTTACATCCGGAAGAAGAATAGGTTTGTCTTACACAAGATGGGGAGACAACTGGAGAATTCAGGCAGGATTTTTTGGCCAGGAGCCAGGTACAGGGGAAGAAGAAGGTGAAAACGAAGGCTGGGCTTATGCTTTAAGGCTTACCTATGAGCCAATTGTAGAAAAAGGCAGAATACTTCACTTTGGTTTTTCCTATCAGTACCTGACTCCTGATGCTGGAAGTGGGGACAAAATAAAGTTCAAACAGAGACCTGAATTGCATCTCACTGAAAAGATCCTTAATACCGGTAAGATAAAGAATGTTGATGATTACTCTGCCTATGATTTTGAATTTGCTGCGCAACTTGGTTCTTTGATGGTTCAGGGTGAATATATCTCCCAGGATGTTAACAGGTACAATGGTAAACCAGATGCATCCTTTGATGGTTACTATGTTTTTGTAAGTTATTTCATTACAGGGGAAACCAGGCAGTGGAAGAAAAGTGAGGCTGAATTTGGTAAGGTTGTGCCAAACAGCAAAAAAGGTGCACTTGAGGTCGCTTTAAGGTACAGTGACCTTGATCTGAATGACAGTGGTGCCGATATCTTTGGTGGAGAAGAGAAGAACTTTACCATAGGTTTAAACTATTACTTTAACCAGAATGTAAGGTTTATGATGAATTACATTATAGTGAATAACGATGAATACGCTGATGGAGATGGCGATTTTGTTGGAAACGACGATTTCCAGATCCTGGCTTTTAGATTCCAGTATCTGTTCTGAAAATATTTAAAAATTATCTGTGATTCGGGGGGATTTCTCCCCGAGTACTTTTTTATAAAGCCTTTAAAATCAGGAGGTTATGATGGGAAGAGAAATTGAGAGGAAGTTTCTTGTTAAAGGAGATTTCCCAAAAGAGAATGGGGTCAGAATAGTTCAGGGTTATCTCTCCTCTGTCCCTGAGAGAACGGTCAGGGTCAGGATAAAGGGAGACAAAGGCTTTTTAACGGTAAAGGGTATAGGTAATGAATCGGGAGCCTCAAGGTTTGAGTGGGAAATTGAAATCCCTGTCAGGGATGCAGAGCAGCTTTTAAGGATCTGCGAACCTGGAATAATAGATAAAACAAGGTACAGAATTAAATATGGCAACCATGTTTTTGAGGTTGATGAGTTTTATGGAGACAACGAAGGACTGGTACTTGCAGAGGTTGAATTAAAAAACGAAGACGAGGAGTTTGAGAAACCTGAGTGGCTTGGTGAAGAAGTTACAGGGGATGTAAAATATTACAATTCCATGCTTATGAAAAATCCATATAAAAAATGGATGGAAGAAGATTGATGAGAGAGATTACTGAAGGTAAGGTGGGTGGCAACAAGTCAAACGGGATCAATGGAAATGGCTTTGACCCCCTTGATATGAGCAATTACAACATGAACAGGCTTCCTAAAAAGGAGGCGGGCAGGTTTGAAATCTGGATGGCAAAAGTGGGGGGGCCATTGGCTTTGATTGCCTTTATCCTGTTGAACTTTGTGGTTACCATTCCTTTTTTGCAACACATTGACCCTTCAATACTTCCACAGAGGGCTAAAGAGGTTTACAATGCTGTGGGGCCTGAAGTTTTCTCTGCAAGAAATGCCTCCATGCTTGCAATTTTCGTTTCCGCTTTAATTCTGTGGATAACTGAGGCTGTGCCCAATTACCTGACCTCTTTAATGTTGATAATAGCCCTGGTTCTGACAAAGGTTCTCCCTGAAGTGGATGCTTATCATCAACTGGGGCACAAGGTTATGTGGCTGAATATTATGTCATTTATTCTTGCAAGTATGCTTGTTAAGACCAGGGTTATGAAGAGGTTTGCACTGTGGTTTATAGTCAAATTCGGGAAATCTGCCACTTCAATATTTTTGAGTTTTATTGTTATTAACCTTATCCTTTCTGCTTTTATTTCAGCCACCACAGCAAAGGCTGCAATACTTCTGCCCATAATGATGGTTATAGCAGCAATTTACGGAGCAACAGGAGGGAAAAACAGGAACAATTTTGGAAGAAACATTATACTTCAAAACCTGTTTCAGATAAACATGGGTGCAAGTGCTTTTATGACAGGCTCTGGGGCAAATTTGCTTGCAGCTGCTTTTATAGGTGAGGCTATCGGGAAGGATATTTACTTTACCGACTGGATGAAAATAGCATTTCCCATTTCAATATCCATAATGCTTATTGGGTGGTTTGTTGGTACAAAATTTATTTTCCCTATCAGCAAAGAGGAACAGAAGCCAAAAATTAAAGGTGGTATGGACAGGTTGAAAAAAGAACTTGAAAAAATGGGGCGGATAAGACCGGAGGAGATAAGGGCAATAATAATATTTGTTACAGTGCTTTTGTTGTGGGTGACAGACAGATATCACCATATTAGTCCTACCGCGGTTGCGTTTTTAGGGGGGATAGTTTCTCTTCTTCCAAAAGTTGGTGTGGTTGAATGGAACGATGTTGATATCCCCTGGCATCTGTTGTTGTTTTCGGCAGGAGCCTATACTTTGGGGGCCGGTTTGAAGGTAACCGGGCTTGCTACGATTATGGTTAATTCTGCATTTAATGCAATGGGGTTTGGAAAGGACACCCCTTTCTTTGTCCTTTATTTGATCTTGACCGGTACTATGCTTTTCAGTGCTCTTTTTTTCCAGTCAAAAACAATGAGAACTCTTATTTTTATACCTATTGCAATAGGTGTTGCGAGGAAATTTGGATTCCCGGTCATGAGTCTTGCGTTTCCTGTGGCACTTCTGATTGAGCATGTGTATGTGCTTCCATTTAACAGTAAGCCTGCTGCATTGTTGTATATTACTAACCAGTACAGCTGGATGGACACATTCAAGTTTGGCATAACCATGATGCTTATTGCGTGGGGGATCAGTATTTTATGTGCAATGACTTATTTTAAATGGATGGGTATTGTGCCTGCAGGCCTTTTTTAAAAAGTTTTCAGGAGGTTTTTATGAGCAAAGAAAAACTTGAGATAGGTAAAATTTCAAAACCAAGGTTTGAATTCAGAACCTTTGGCCAGAGGTTTGATGATGAGATTTACAGAATGGCAAGGTTGTCTGTCCCGGTTCCTGAAAAGGTGTGGGAAAGGTTTTCAGAAGAAATTTACATAGTTTCTAAAACAAATGACAAAAACAATACCAAGATAAGGGACGGAAAGATGGATATAAAAACGCTGGTTCAGGTTAAAGATGGACTTGAACAGTGGAACCCCCTAATGAAAGGGGAATTCCCCATTAAAAGAGAGGTGTTGCTTAAAGATGTGTTTCCTGCATTTATGGTTGAGGGGCTGCCTGAGTTGACCAATGATGAGTACTCCCTTGATGACTTTCTCGAAATTGTTAAAAATCACCCGGATCTTCAGGCGGTCAGGGTAAAAAAACAGAGGTTCGGTTACATGGTAAACGACACCATCTGTGAGGTTGCCAATGTTTTGATAAATGGGGCAAAGGTTGTTACTCTGAACTCGGAATCAACTGAGATTGAAGACATTAAAAAAACTTTAAAGGATGTTGGACTTGACAAATACGAAAACATCAATTATCTTCAGGCAATTAAGAGGGTTATAGGGATGATTGATAAACCCCTGGCCAATGAGAAGTTTTAAAAAACACATTATGTTTTTGAAAAGGGTATTCGAATTAGAAAAAAATGTTGATGAACTGCTTGATTTAATTGACGAGGGGATAGATCTGTTTGTTAAAGGGGTCAGGTGTTACCTTGATGGTGATTTTTCAGATTTTTCAACTTTGTTAAACCAGATCACTCAGATTGAGAGTAAAGTTGACGATCTGAGAAGAGAGATTGAAAATGACCTTTACACTCGCTCGCTTATTCCTGATCACAGGGGGGATGTGCTTGGATTACTTGAGAATCTTGACAATGTCATTGATGAGGCAAAAAATACCCTGAAGATGTTTGATGTTGAAAGCCCTTTTGTTCCGGACATTTTTCACGAAGATTTTATAAAACTATCAGAGGTTTCAGGTAATGCTGCCCATAGTATTGTTTCTTCAGCAAGAGCATTTTTCAGGGATGTTTATAGGGTCAAGGAGCATCTCTACCATGTTTACAGATATGAAAAAGAGTGTGATAGGATAGCGAGTAACCTTAAAAAAAACATATTCAGATCTTCATTGAAACAGAGTGAAAAAATACATCTGAGGTACTTTGCGCTTCACTTAGAACTTGTTTCAGACCTTGCTGAAGATGTTGCGGACAGGCTTTCAATCTACACTATAAAGAGGGAAATATGATATGAACTTTGTTTTTTTGTCAAGTGGATTATTTTTAGGCTGGAGCCTTGGGGCAAACGATGCTGCAAATGTTTTTGGCACAGCGGTTTACTCAAGGATGGTGAGGTTCAAAACAGCCGCTTTGCTCTGCAGTATCTTTGTTGTTCTTGGTGCCGTGGTCAGTGGTGCGGGAGCATCTGATACTCTTGGGAAATTAGGTTCGGTGAATGCAATTGCAGGGGCCTTTACCGTTGCGTTTGGTGCTGCTCTTTCTGTTTACCTCATGGTGAAAAACAGGTTACCGGTTTCAACTTCTCAAACCATTGTGGGTGCTATAGTTGGCTGGAATCTTTTTGCAGGGGTTTCAACTGATGTCCACTCATTGACTAAAATTGTTTCAACCTGGGTGGTCTGTCCCGTTCTTTCCGGATTTATTGCGGCAATTTTGTACCTTTTTGTAAGAAATCTATTGAAAAAACTTTCAATTCACCTGTTCAAGCTTGATGCTTTAACGAGGGCAGGGTTAATAATTATCGGAATTTTTGGTTCTTATTCTCTTGGGGCAAACAACATCGCGAATGTTGTGGGGGTATTTGTGCCTGTTAATCCCTTTTCTGATTTTAAAGTTTTCGGAATTACCATAAGTGGTACGGAAACATTGTTTTTTATTGGTGGCCTTGCCATTGCGGTGGGAGTTTACACCTATTCTTACAAAGTGATGTCAACAATAGGGGGAGGGATCTTTAAACTATCCCCGGAAACCTCCCTAATCGTTGTGCTTGCAGAATCGCTTGTTCTATTTGTTTTTGCCTCTCAGAGTCTGAAACACTTTTTGATCTCGCATGGCCTTCCCTCATTCCCCCTTGTTCCTGTATCATCAACACAGGCTGTTGTCGGTGCAATAACCGGTATAGGGATAATAAAAAGCAGAGGGAGAAACATACAGTATAAAACCCTTGGAAAGATAATGGCAGGATGGGTTATAGCGCCTCTTTTTGCGTGCTTTATAACTTTTTTCAGTCTGTTTTTCATGCAGAATGTGTTTCAGCAAAAGGTTGTAAACACTCAAATTACAAAGGTCTCAATCCTTCGTCAATAAACCAGCCGATGTTTTTTTAAAAAATCAAGAATAAATTGATTTATATCACACTTTGTGATAGTTTTTAAGAGATTGAAGATATTTTGTGCACACACTCTATTTAAAGGAGGGAACCTTGTCCCACGCTCAATACATTCCGTTATTGATTTTCCTTGTAATAGCAATTCTTTTCCCGCTTGTAACACTGGCGATAGCGAGGTTTTTCAGGCCTTCAAAGTTCAGTAAATCCAAACTGTCGCCCTACGAGTGCGGTATTGAAGAGATTACCGAAGCAAGGGAAAACTTTAATGTAAGGTACTACATTGTTGCGGTTGTTTTTTTAATATTTGATGTGGAAACCATTTTTCTCTACCCATGGGCTGTAAAGTACAGGGTTTTAGGCCTGTTCGGGTTTGTTGAAATGGGTATCTTTCTTTTGATATTAATCTTTGGTTATGTCTATGCATGGAAGAAGGGGGCGTTGGAGTGGGAGTAACACAGGAATTGATTGATAAGTTTTTGATCACCACTAAGCTTGAATGGGTTTTCAACTGGGCCAGAAAATCGTCGGTCTGGCCTATGACATTCGGGCTTGCGTGCTGTGCCATTGAGATGATGGCAACCGGTGCGTCAAGGTTTGATATGGACAGGTTTGGTGCAGGTATATTCAGGGCAACGCCAAGGCAGTCAGACTTAATGATTGTTGCAGGCACCGTTACCTTGAAGATGGCTCCTGTTGTAAGAAAGGTTTACGACCAGATGCCTGAGCCAAAGTGGGTTATATCAATGGGTGCCTGTGCAAATTCAGGCGGATTGTTCAACTCTTACTCAACATTGCAGGGTGTTGATAAAATAGTTCCCGTTGATGTTTACATTCCAGGTTGCCCGCCAAGGCCTGAGTCTCTTCTTTACGGTTTTATGAGGCTTCAGGATAAGATTATGAAATCTTCTTTAAGGGAAAAGTATTTAAAGGAGGGGATAAATGTCTGAAGAATTGAAAAACAACCCCTCTCCTGAAAAAGACAAAAAGGAAGAGGTTAAGGCGAAAAAACCTGTTGAGGGCGAGAAGCCAAAGCCTGCTGCGAAGAAGGTTCCCCCAAAGCCTCAAATAGTTGTTGCGCCGAAGGAAGAGCCTGCTGAAGACTGGCAGAAAGAGTTGATTAAAAAGTTGGGTGATGATGTTGAAGAGGCCTATGTTTCTGTGGGGGAGTTTAATATAGTTTTAAAAAACAATGAGAATTTTATAGCCAATTTTGAAAATATAAAACAACACGGATTTGATTACCTTGCTGACATTTCCTCTGTTGATTATTT
Source organism: Acidobacteriota bacterium (assembly GCA_026986725.1). Lineage (GTDB taxonomy): Bacteria > Acidobacteriota > Holophagae > Thermotomaculales > Thermotomaculaceae > Thermotomaculum. The sequence continues at coordinate 25,693 of JALSOA010000052.1, read as the reverse complement.
GAAGTTTGAGGGTGCACCAAAAAGGTTCGGGCTTTCCTATCACCTTTACTCAATGAATATGAACAGGAGGTTAAGGGTAAAGGTCTTTCTTGATGAGAATGAGAAAGTGCCTTCTGTAATGGATATATGGAAGACTGCGGATTTTCACGAGAGAGAGGCTTACGATTTAATGGGAATTGTGTTTACAGGAAGGCAGGGGCTTAAAAGGATACTTCTTCCTGACGATTGGGTAGGCCATCCTTTGAGAAAGGATGTGGACAAAGTAGAGGGAAGGGAAGAGTACACTGCAAAATTGGTAAGAAAATTAAGGGAAGAGGATTAGGCTTATGTTTAAGAGAGAGATAGTTGAATTAAACATGGGGCCGCAGCACCCGTCAACTCACGGGGTTTTAAGGCTTAAATTAAAGCTTGACGGAGAGACAGTTGTTGACCTTGAGCCTGAGATAGGTTATCTACACAGAGGTGTTGAAAAACTTGCTGAGAATTTCAATTACCTTCAGGCGCTTAACCTCACAGACAGGCTTGATTACATTGCCGCTGTTTCAAACAATTTAGGCTATATTGAAACACTTGAAAAGTTAGGTGGGGTTGAGGTTCCAAAAAAGGCGCAGTATTTCAGGGTGCTTTTGACAGAGTTAAACAGGATTGCATCCCACCTTTTGTGGCTTGCAACCCATGCCCTTGACATAGGTGCAATGACAGTTTTCCTTTACGCTTTCCGTGAAAGGGAGATGATACTTGATATGTTTGAGATGTACACAGGGGGAAGGCTTCTTACAACCACTTTCAGATACGGAGGGTTGAAAGAAGATATACCAGAAGGGTTTGATAAAAAGGTTAAAGAGTTTATAAAGATATTCCCTTCAAGGATGGAGGATTACGAAGACCTGCTTACAGAAAACAGGATCTGGAAGAAGAGAACGGTGGGGGTTGGCGTTATCTCTGCCGAGGATGCAATCAACCTTGGTTTATCAGGCCCTGTTTTGAGGGGTTCCGGGGTTCCTTACGATATTAGAAAGGTTGAACCTTATGAAGTTTATGATGAGTTTGACTGGGAGATTGCTGTTGAGAATGGGTGTGATACATACGCAAGGTATAAGGTTAGAATGAAGGAGATGAGGCAGTCTTTAAGGATTGTTGAGCAGGCTCTTGAAGGAATGCCAGAAGGGGAATTCAGGGCAAAGGTTCCAAAAACCCTGAAATTACCGAAGGGAGAGGTTTACCACTCAATTGAGGCTCCAAAGGGAGAGTTAGGTTATTACCTTATTAGCGACGGAAAGGGCACCGGTCCTTACAGGCTAAAGGTTAGAGGGCCTTCTTTTGTTAATTTGCAGGGTTTAAAACCTATGTGCAAAGGGCACATGGTTGCCGATGTTGTTGCAATAATCGGTACACTTGATGTTGTGCTTGGCGAAATAGACAGGTAGGGGGAAGGTATGGATTTTACTACCACTTATGTGTTGCTGCCTACCGCTAAAATCATTGCGGTTTTTATAGTTGTTCTTTTAACTGTTTTGTTTTTAACCTATGCAGAGAGAAAGGTAATAGCATTTATGCAGGTAAGGTTGGGGCCAATGAGGGTTGGACCCTGGGGCTTATTGCAGCCTATTGCAGACGGGATAAAGTTGTTTTTGAAAGAGGACATTATTCCGTTAAAGGCTGATAGGTTTGTTTACTGGATTGCCCCCACAATTTCAATTGTTCCTGCATTGCTTTCCTTCCTCGTTGTTCCATGGGGGAGCGAAACAACTCTGTTCGGATTGGCAAAACAGCCTGTGCCTGCGGTTATTTCAGACTTAAACATTGGTCTATTATACATTCTTGCCATCTCATCAATAGGAATTTACGGCATATTGCTTGGCGGCTGGGCTTCAAATTCAAAGTATCCCCTTCTTGGAGGGCTTCGTTCCGCTGCCCAGATGGTATCTTACGAGGTGCCGTTGACACTTGCTCTTGTTGGCCCTGTGATGATGGCAAATACCCTTTCAACAAGGGGTATTGTTGAGGCGCAAAAGGGGATGTGGTTTGTTGTTCCTCAGATACTTGCATTCCTTGTTTACATTGCATGCGCTGTTGCCGAAACAAACAGGGCTCCTTATGACCTGCCAGAGGCTGAAACAGAATTGGTTGCAGGTTTTCACACCGAGTACTCTGGTATGAAGTTTGCTTTCTTTTACCTTGCAGAGTACGCAAATATGATTGTTGTTTCTTCAATTGCCACAATTTGCTTTTTAGGCGGCTGGCTACCTGTGCCGGGGCTTTCATTTTTGCACCTTCCTTCTTTTGTATGGTTTGCATTAAAGGTTGGTGTGTTTCTTTTCGGTTACCTCTGGATCAGGGCAACCTATCCAAGGTACAGGTATGACCAGTTGATGGCAATTGGCTGGAAGTTTTTTATTCCGGTAACTTTAATCAATATTTTTATTACCGCATTCTTTTTGTTGAAGTAAAGAGGTGGCAAAGTGAAAGGGTTAGTTAATTTTGTTAAGACATTCAATTACAGGGACTTGATAAAGGGTGCGGCTGTTACTTTCAAGCATCAGTTTAAAAAGACTGTAACAGTTCAGTATCCCAAACAAAGGCTTGAGCCATTCCCGAGATTTCGTGGAAGGCTTACGCTTTTGAAGGATGAAAACGGAGAGGACAAATGCGTATGCTGTATGGCATGCGTAAGAATATGCCCGACTCAGGTTATTGAGATAAAACCGGGAAAAAAAGAGGGCAGAAAGACGAGGTATCCTGTTGAGTACAACTTCAACATGGACAGGTGTATATTCTGCGGCTTGTGTGTTGAATCATGCAACTTCGGTGCAATTGAGTTAAACAACGAGTATGAGCTTGCACAGTACTCAAGGAAGGATTTTTATTTAACGAAAGAAAAGATGTATCTTCCCACCCCTAAGGTGGAGTACAGGAAGTAAAGGGGGGGCAAATGGAGGCGTTAAGTCAGTTTCTATCCCATTATCTTATCTATATGATAATGGGATTGAGCATTGTAACCGCATTGGGGATTGTTTTTTCAAAAAATGCCGTTCACTCCGTAATCTCAATGCTTTTTACAATGGTACTTGTTGCAGGGGTTTACCTTCTGTTCGATGCCGAGTTTCTGGCTGCAGTTCAGTTGCTTGTTTATGCAGGGGGAATAATTGTTCTGTTCCTTTTTGTGGTTTTGTTAGTGGCACTGCATAAGTTAGAGAATTTAAGGCTTTACAACACCTATTCCCTTGTTTCAATTGTCCTGGTGTTGTTTCTCATAGTGATCCTTGGGGCTACATTCTATTCAATGCCTTTTGGTGCTGCTCCATCTGTGGTGCACAACATTATTGCAGGTGGAAGTACGGAAGCGGTTGCAATGAGCCTTTACACAAAGTTTATTCTGCCTTTTGAGATTGCTTCTGTGCTTTTGCTTGTTGCATTGATTGGTGCAATAATTCTTACAAAAGCGAGGGCGGAACAATGATACCGATAAGCCATGTACTTGTATATTCAATTGTTATGTTTTCCATCGGAGTTTTGGGCGTTTTAATAAGAAGGAATGCTCTTATTATGCTTATGTCTCTTGAATTGATGATGAATGCGGCAAACATTAATCTGATTGCATTCTCAAGATACCTTGACAATGTTGCAGGTCAGGTATTTGCCATATTTGTTATGTGCGTTGCGGCAAGCGAGGTGGCAATAGGCCTTGCTATTGCAGTTGCTCTTTACAGGAATAAAAACTCCATACAAATTGACCATTTTAACGAGTTGAAGGGATAGGCCTATGTTTATGAAGTATATCTGGTTAATTCCGTTGTTCCCATTTGTGGGCACTTTTCTTAACGGGCTTGTTGGAAGGAAGAGGTTTTCTAAAAAAACGGTATCTGCAATAGCCAACACCACGGTTGCTCTGTCATTTATCCTCATGGTGCTTTCTGTTTATGAACTTGCTCAACTTCCTGCAGAGGCAAGGAATGTTACTGTCCACCTTTTTGACTGGATAAATGTCGGGGTTGCCCACATCTCAAACAATTTAAACTCTGTTTTCAACATTGCATTTGAGTTTAAACTTGACCCTCTTTCTGCCGTTATGGGGTTAATTGTTACAGGAGTTGGTTTTGTTATCCACATTTACTCAATAGGGTATATGTGGGAAGAAGAGGGTTTTGCAAGGTACTTTGCTTACCTTAACCTCTTTATGGGCTCAATGCTTATTCTTATTCTTGGTGGAAACTATTTAATGATGTTTATAGGCTGGGAAGGTGTCGGGCTTTGCTCTTACCTTCTTATTGGCTATTACTTTGATAAAAAGTTTGCATCAGATGCTGGAAAGAAGGCTTTTGTTGTAAACAGAGTGGGAGACTTTGGCTTTGCAATCGGTTTAATGTTTATATTTGTTGCTTTTGGCTCATTGAACTTTGACCAGGTTTTTTCAAGGGTTGCTGATGTTTATCAGGCAGGATTTAACTTTGCAGGCTGGCATCTTTCAGGCCAGATGCTTTTCAACATAATAGGGGTTTGCCTATTTATTGGGGCAACAGGTAAATCAGCCCAGATCCCTCTTTATGTGTGGTTGCCTGATGCCATGGCAGGCCCAACACCTGTTTCAGCGCTTATCCACGCAGCAACAATGGTAACATCAGGGCTTTACATGATAGCAAGGTCAAGCGCAATATATTCAAATGCTCCTATTGCCCTGATGGTTGTCGGGCTTATTGGTGCTGCAACTGCTCTGTTTTCTGCAATTATAGGCACGGCGCAGTACGATATAAAGAAGGTGCTTGCATACTCAACAGTATCCCAGTTGGGTTATATGTTTATGGCAATGGGTGCTGCCGCATACTGGGCAGGTATCTTCCATGTGATGACCCATGCTTTCTTCAAAGCATGCCTCTTTCTTGGATCAGGCTCGGTAATTCATGCAATGCACCATGCTTACCACAAAACTCACGAGCACCACAAAGACCCTCAGGATATGAGGAATATGGGTGGGTTGAGAAGGTTGATGCCAAAGACTTACTGGACATTTTTAATTGCCACCCTTGCAATTGCAGGTATCCCCGGTTTTTCCGGATTCTTTTCAAAGGATGAGATACTCTGGAAGAATGCTGAGATGGCGATTGTTTACGGGCATAAGATATACTTGTTTTACTGGTTTTTAGGTGCCGTTGCAGCAGGTTTTACAGCGTTTTATATGTTCAGGCTTGTGTTTATGACATTCTTTGGTGAGTTTAAGGGAACTGAAGAGGAGAAAAAGCATATACACGAATCCCCGTCTGTTATGACCTGGCCTTTGATAATACTTGCAGCAGGTTCTGTAATAGGCGGTTATCTTGGATTCCCCCATCTTTTGGGGAAATACCTTGGCCATATCCCCAATTTGCTTGAAAACTGGCTTGAGCCTGCATTGAGGCATCCTACATTTATTCACGCAACTCATCATGCAAGCGAGGCTGTTGAGTTTGGGTTTATGGGGCTTTCAATAGTAATTGCCTTAATTGGTATATTTATTGCCTATCTGTTTTACATTAAAAACCCGGAGTTGCCGAAAAGGTTTGTGGAGACATTCAACGGGGTATTCCATGTTGTTCACAACAAGTTCTTTGTTGACGAGATATACGAGGCTATGTTTGTTCAGGCAACCAAAAACCTTGGAACATTCCTGTGGGGTTTTGATGTATGGGTTGTTGATGGCATTGTGAACGGTGCAAGGCATTTTACAGTCTATGTTTCCGAAGCAAGCGGATACTTTGACAGGATTGTTGTTGACGGGCTTGTGAATATAGTTGGGCAGACTGTTGAGGGTATAGGTTACCTGTTTAGAAGGGTACAGACAGGTTATGTTCAGACCTATGCGTTTGTTATGGCTCTCGGGTTTATTGTTTTAATCGGTTATTACATATTTAGATAAAGAAAGAGGAGAGTGGGTAAATGAGTAATGTGAACAATGTGTTAGGGTTTCCAATTTTAACAATTGTAACCTTTTTGCCAACCCTTGGAGCGATCCTGATTGCACTTTTCCTTAACAAGGAGAATACAAAGGCGATTAAGTACAGTGCGTTCTTTATTGCTGTTGTTGATTTTATTCTATCCCTTCCGTTGTGGTTTTACTATGACCCTACAACATGGAAGATGCAGTTTGAGGAAAGCGTTTCATGGATCCCGTCTCTGGGTATAAGGTATGCGGTTGGTATTGACGGCATTTCCCTTGTCCTGGTGCTGCTTACAACTTTACTTGGATTTATTGCTATCTGGTCTTCCTTTGAGGCTATCAAGCACAGGGAAAAAGAGTACTATGTGCTTCTTCTTTTGTTGCAAACAGGTATGCTTGGTGTTTTTGTGGCGGAAGACTTTTTCCTGTTCTATGTTTTCTGGGAAGTAATGCTTGTTCCAATGTACTTCCTTATAGGGGTATGGGGAGGTCCGAGAAAACTGTATGCAGCAATCAAGTTCTTCCTTTATACCCTTGCAGGCTCTGTTTTGATGCTTGTTGCAATTCTTGCACTTTACTTTTACAACCACAAGGTAAGCGGGGTGTGGACATTTGACATTCAATCATACCATCAGCTTGCTTCCTACATTGCAGCACATACATCAAAGACATGGCAGTATTTACTTGCAATAGCATTCTTCCTTGGCTTTGCAATTAAGGTTCCTATGTTTCCATTCCACACATGGTTGCCGGACGCTCATGTTGAGGCACCGACAGCAGGCTCTGTTATCCTTGCCGGTGTTTTATTGAAGATGGGAACATACGGATTTTTAAGATTCCTTCTTCCAATCTTCCCTGATGCAACCAAGGCTTTGCTTCCTTACTTTGTATTCCTTGCAATTGTGGGAATAATTTACGGTGCACTGGTTGCGCTCATCCAGAAGGATATGAAAAAACTTGTTGCATACTCCTCGGTATCCCACCTTGGTATGTGCATGCTTGGGCTATTTGCTCTCAACCCAAACGGGATAAACGGTTCAATCATTCAGATGATAAACCACGGTATTTCAACAGGCGCTCTCTTTTTGATAGTTGGGATTGTTTATGAGAGGAAGCATACAAGGTTGATAAAGGAGTACGGCGGATTGTCAAAGATTATGCCTGTTTATGCGACCGTTTTTATGATAATGACTCTTTCTTCAATTGGATTGCCAGGGTTAAACGGTTTTGTCGGTGAGTTCACCATTCTTGCAGGTGCTTTTCAGGCAAAGCCTGTCTGGGCAATTATTGCAACCTCCGGTATTGTTTTAGGTGCAGCCTATATGCTATGGCTTTACCAGAGGGTAATGTTCAACGAGGTTTCTGAAGAAAACCTTGAACTTCATAAAAAGGGTGTTTTGAAGGATTTAACACCAAGGGAAGTCGCTTATTTTATGCCCTTAATCCTTCTTGCTTTCTGGATTGGATTATATCCAAAGCCTATTTTTAGAACTCTGGAAGCACCGGTAAATCACCTTGTTGAACAGGTTGAGCCGGGGTTTTTCAACAGGGAGCAGGTTAAATTTGATGTTAGTAAGGTTAATAAAACCGATGAAAAAGAGGTAGAAGAGGGACACCATGAATAACATCCTCTCTCAGGTTGCAGGTAGCAGTTTACTGTTGTTGCCTGAGATTGTGCTTATAATAGGCGCAACAGTGGTTTTGTTCGGGGCCTTCTTTGCAAAGAAGAAAAGCGGTTTGCTTGCAGGCCTTTCTGTGTTAACCCTTGTTATAACTGCAATAACCCTGTTCAATGTTCCGTTAAATAAAACCGGGTTTTTCGGTTTGTACAAAACAGACGGTTTTTCTCTTCTTATAAAGGTTATTACTCTGTGGGTGGGATTGCTTGTTGTTTTGCTGTCAATTGATTTTGTTGATGAGAACAGATATTCCCCTGCAGAGTACTTTGCCTTAATTCTCTATTCGATAAGCGGGATGTTTTTAATGGCATCTGCAAATGATTTGCTGACAATATTTGTTTCTCTCGAATTGATGGCGATCTCTGTATATGTCCTTGTAGGTTATTTCAAGTACACCTCAATATCTCCGGAAGCGGCATTTAAGTACTTTATACTTGGTGCTTTTTCATCGGGGTTTTTTATTTTTGGTTCATCAATCCTCTATGGTTTAACAGGGACAACAAGGATTGATCTGTTACTTCAAAAGATACCACTTGTTACCCCGGGATTAAGTCTCTTTGCAGTGATTGGGGTTGTTTTTATACTTGTTTCTCTCGGGTTCAAGATCGCTCTTTTTCCTTTCCATCAGTGGGCACCGGATGCCTACACAGGTGCACCCACACCTATTACTGCATTTATGTCTGTTGCACCAAAGGCAGCAGCCCTTGCAATCTTTATTAGAATTTTTGTTAGTGCTTTCGGAGGCATAAGGTACGATTGGATGCCTGCACTTGCGGCGCTTTCATTTATGACAATGATATGGGGAAACTTTGCAGCAATAAGGCAGCAGAATATTAAGAGAATGCTTGCTTACTCTTCAATTGCACATGCAGGCTATATGTCTCTTGGTATAATTGCAGCAACTCCTATTGCAATCAAGGCAATGATTCTTTACCTTGTTGCATACTCTTTTATGAATATTGGCGCTTTCTCAATTGTAATCATTCTTTCGAAAAGGGATGGATTTGGAGAGAATATAGACGATTACAGGGGAATGGCTCAGGCTCATCCTGTTCTTTCAGCGATAATGCTGGTCTTTATGCTTTCCCTTGCAGGTATCCCGCCTACACTTGGATTTTTCGGAAAGTTCTATCTGTTTGGCGCTGCAATTGATTCCGGATTGTACTTTCTTGTTACTGTTGCCCTTCTTGCATCAGCGGTTTCCCTTTACTACTATTTCAGGGTTGTCAAGGTAATGTACTTGAAGGAGCACAGGTTTGAGAAGAGAATTGATTTAAGTTTGAATGAAAGGGCAGTTGTTTTGCTTACACTGCTTGGTACATTGTTTGTTGGAATTTACCCAACTCCTCTCTTTGATGCAATTTTAAGGATCTTTTCCTTGTAATACATTTCCAACCTCATATTAGCCCCGATCTTCCGGGGCTTTTTTTTTATGACTTTTTGTTATAAAATTTAAGTAAAAACAAATTGTATAAGGAGGATAATGTGAAAAGGTTTGTTTTTTTTGTTTTATTGTTTTTCCCTTTATTAGTTTTCCCCTCTGAGTTGAGAGTTTTTAAAGATGGTTGTGTTTACTATCCTGATAATAAAAACCCTTTTGTTGGCTTTAACAGGGCTGATGTGTTTTGCGATGGTGTTAAGGTCAGGGTTTTCCCTTTTAATGGTGTTTTGAATGAAAAGTGTTATCTTAAAGATTTTTATAACAGGGCTCTGTCGTTGTCTGGCAAAATAGAGGTTTTGAATAAGGAGAAAAGTTTTTTGAACAATGTGGAGCGAGGGTTGAAGTTTGGCTCCTATCAGGACACAGTTTCTGCTTTTAAGAATGCCAGGTACTTTGCAAAGACTTATTTTGAGATTGAGAAAAAGATAAAGGAACTTAGCCTTAAATTAAAGAGATTGAATGGTATTCTTTCTTCCTGTGCGGTTAGTAAGCATCCTTTCTTTGCATCCCTTCCTGCTTCGTTTAATTCTTATCGTATTGAGTTTAAAGGGATTGATTTTAAGACAGAGAACCTCTTTTATTATGACGCAAACTCTAAAAAGGGGAGGGTATTGAAAGATCTTGTTATGGTCAATAGAAGTGGTATTGATTTAAAATGTGATTCTGTTTACCTGATGAATTTCTCTTCAAGGAGAAGTTTTTATCCTTATCAATTTGCCCCCTGGGAAATCACTGAAGGTAAAGCTTATGAGGAGGAGTATTCCTCTTCCAGGATGCTTTCTGCTGCTCCGCCAATGAAAAAAAAGGCCATAAATAAACTATCACGGGAGAAGATTTCCATCTCTCAAATAGATTCAAGGGTTTACCTTTTACAGAATGTTATGCTTCCAAGTGATGGAAAGGAAAAAAGGTTTAAACTTTTTTCTTCCATTGTTTCGGTTTCTTCAAGGCTTGTGGTTTATCCCAGAAGGGATACAACGGTTTACAGGGAGTACTCTTTTAATTTGCCTTTTGAAATTGATTCCGATCAGTGGAAGGTTTACTCTGGAAAAGAGGTTTACGATAATGTTCAGGGTGCTTTCAGGGATAAGAAGTACAGGATTTTCGCAGGGGTTGATTATTCGATAAGGGTAGACAGGAAAGACATTGTAAACTTTGAGAAAAAAGAGGGATTTTTTAAAACAAAGAAGACTTTAAAGGATGGGTATGAAATTGTTTTGAGGAATATAGGCAAAAAAAATAAAGAGGTGAGTGTTATAGATGCCATCCCTATCTCTACTAATGCTGATATAAGGGTGAGGGATGTTAAAGTAACAGGTGTACAGAAGTACAGATTGAGCAAAAAGGGTAAACTTGAATTTAAAGTGGATTTAAAGCCCGGTCAGATTAAAAGGATAAAGGTTGTGTTTGTAATTGAATATCCAGAGGATGCTGAGATATACTATTGATCTTATTTTGCTTTTTAACATGGAATAAAAAAGCCCCGATCTTTCGGGGCTTTTCCTTTCAGGCAAACTGCCTGATTGTTTTTATGCTCAGCTAAATCCGCCGTAGCCGCATGAACCTCCGGAACTTCCTGAGGACAATCCTGCTGAGGATATGGCCGAAACAAGTTTTTCAGTGTTCTTGCTTTTACAATGAGAGCATTCAACGTTTTTACTTTGAGAAGAGTTGAACACCAGTTTTTCAAATGTTTTACCGCAGTCTTTGCAGCGGTATTCGTATATTGGCATTAACCCCCTCCCTTAGTTGGATAGAAGTGCTCCCATTAAAAACTGTTCAAGGTGTGGTTTTGGCATTGCTCCTATTGCCCTGTCAACAAGTTTTCCGTCTTTGAAAAGTAGCAAGGTTGGTATGGATGCTATACCGTAATTTCTTGCATACATCTGATGTTCGTCAACATTTACCTTTCCTATCTTTACCTTTCCCTGATATTCCTCGGCAAGTTCCTCTAAAATTGGTGCTATCATTCTGCAGGGGCCACACCATGGTGCCCAGAAGTCAACAAGTACAACACCTTTGTGGTCTAACACCTCTGACTGGAAGTTTGCATCTGTAATTTCAACAATGTTTTTTGCCATCTTTATTTCCTCCCTATAATTTTCTGCTGGCTTCTATAATGCCACAGTCACTTGTGTATGATATTACATTTTTGAAAAGGTTACAAACAATTTGGTTAATTTTTATTTTAAATTCTTAATTAAAAGATGCTATATCAGTGCAAGTATGTCGTGATATCTTTTGTCCAGGGCTTTCAGTCTTTGCGCAAGTATCTCAGCCATTTTTTTGTAAACATTAAAACCAAGTTCTTTATCTTTGTTTAGCAAGTTTATGAATTCACTTCCTTTTAGAGTAAACATTACTACATCTGTATGTGCAATTATTGTCGCGCTTCGTTCAAGGTCTCCAAGGATTGCCATTTCCCCAAACAGGCAACCTGGTTTTAAGAATGTAATTGCTTCCTCTTTTCCTTTAATAAACCTGCTTACCCTTACCTCACCATCAAGGAGTATGAACAGGTTTTCACCTTTTGTGTTTTCTTTTATTATTGTTGTGCAGCTTTTTGCTTTTACTGGTTTTAGGAGTTTTGACACCTTTCCCAATTTTTCCTCTGAGAGACCTTCAAAAACAGGCACTCTTTGTAAAATTGCAATGGCATTTACTTTTTCAGGCATTCCAGTGCTTCTTTCTTTATGTAAAAGTTTTTATCGCTATCATTATAGTATTGAATGAGTTTTTTTGCAAATTCAAGACACTTCTTTTTGTCGTTTCTTTTTTTTGCTATCAGAAATTGGATGTATGTTTTTTCTCTTTCTTTGAATTGCGTTGAAAAATCCAGGGCTTTTTTGTAATTTCTCTGAGAAATGAGGTATTTTACAGCCGTGAATCCATAGATTATCTTCTTGTCGTAGGTGAAATCAGGGAACCTTTTTATTATATAATTGCAGAGTTTTTCAGCCTCTATCTTTTTCCCACTCCACATAAGATTGATAAGTTTTGATTGAAATGTCATTTCTTTTATGAATTTCGGGCAGTTTTGTGATAATTTCAGTGTTTCATCAAGGTTTTTTTGCTTTTTGAAATAGATCGAATAGTAGATTTTTAAGGGAAGAATAAAGCAGGTGTTTCTGTTTTTATTTTCGTTGTATAGTTTTTTGAGCTCTTCCCCGTTTTCTCCTAAAAAGTAGGCAAGACCCTTTAATGATAGGACAATGTTATTTAATACCCGGATGTTATTCTCTGATTTTTCAATTAGTTCAAGATTTTTTACTGCTTTTTTAAGTTTGCCTGTAAAGATGTAACAGAGGGAAAGTTTTATCCTTGAATTGAAAAAATCTGGTTTTATTGACAATGCTTTTTTGTAATATCCGGCAGCCTTTTCAAATTCTCCGATTGAATAGTAAAGGTCGGCTATACTATCGTAAGGGTTTGCGTTTTCCGGCTCAACAAAAATGTACTCTTTGAAATAGTATTCCGCTTTTTTGTAATTTCTTTTTTGAAGATACATGTAACCCAGTCTGTTTATTATCTGGGTATTGTTTGGAAATTTTTTGTGCAGATATTCAAAGTATTTTAACAGGTTGTCCTGATCACCTATTGCTAACTGGTACATGGGGAGGAGAATCGGGTATATCTCAACATGGTTTGCGTACTTTTCTATTGTGTCTCTAACTTTTTTTGCAAATTTTTTGTTCCCCCTTATCTTTTCTCTTTTGCCTGTGAATTCCAGAAATAGAGAGACAATGGCTTTTTCAAATTCAGTCCAGTTTTTGCCGGGGACGGCTATTTTTTTATAATAATTGGTGATCCCTTTCCCACTTTTTTCCATTGACAACATTATAAGATAGATATATGGAAGTGGGAAATGCGGGTCGCATTCAATTGATTTTTTAAATTCTTTTCTTGCATCTGCAGCGTAAAACATAAGTGAATACTTTACTCCTTTCTCGTAATGGGAGATTGCAACCTTGTTTGTTGTTGAGTATAGGTTCTCTTTGTTAGAGTAATTAATGTAAAATTTTGTTCCAAGTATTAAAAAGCAAAGAATTGTGCTTATTATCAAAACCTTTTTCATACCTTACTCCTTCACTTTTAGAACCACTATAGTTGCATCGTCTTCTAAAATGTTACCAGTTTTTTCCTTCACCTTTTTTATAATGCATTTGCACACTTCAATTGCAGAGGTTTGCTCTGTACAATTTTCGATGGTATCAAATATCTCCTGACCAAGGGTTTCAGTAATACCATCTGTTAGAAAAAGCAGGATATCTCCTTTTTCGAGTTTTATTGTGTCTTCTTTGTAAGAAACCTCAGGAAGAAGACCAAGGGGAAACCTTGTCTTCTGTTTTTTTAAAATGCTAATTGTACTTTTTCTGATTAGAAATGGAGATGGCATGCCTGCATTTATGTAAGTTAAGGTAAGGTTTTCAGGGTCAAAAACAAAGAAAATACAGGCCACAAACATATTTTTATTGCTTCTTAAATACAGTAATCTGTTGGATTCCCTCATAAGTTTTGATGGAGAGTTAAAATTTGCACTCCTTGCAAATATGGTTTCTTTTGCAGATACCATCATTATTGCAGCGGGTACCGATTTTCCGGCAACATCCCCAACAATTGCTTTGACACTCCTGTCGTCTGATGGCAGGTAATCAAAGAAATCTCCGCCCACAGTTCTTGCACTTTCTGAAATTCCATAGATTTCAAAATTTTCTCCCTCCGGATGGAATGAAGGTATGAGGCTTTTTTGAATTAGTCCTGCTATTTTCATATCCCTTTCAAGTTCTATTTGCTTTTGAGCCTTTTCAATTAGTTTTATGTTTTGATAACTCAGGGCAAACTGAGCGAAGATGTGTTCAAGTACCTTTTTTTGCTGTATCGTTAATGGTTTTTTTGTTAAAAGAAAGATTTTGTTTTCTTCTCTTTCCAGAAAAGGGTAACACAGTTTAAATCCCCTATTTTTAAAGCGGGCAACAAGTTGCTGTATAATGTTTTCTTCATTGTTTTCCCCATTTGCTTCAAGTATTATGTGAGAGTTTATCTCTTTTAAAATATTTCTGTTTGTTTTAATAAAGGCAATTCCATTTAGTTTTAGTTGTTGTTTTATCAATGTCTCAATATACTTTTCAATTTCAACACTGTCTCTTATTGAGATCATTTTATCTGTCATTTCAAAGAGTTTTGCTGTAAGTTTTTTTTCCTGTTTGAACAAAAGGTATTCAAGTTTTTCCTTTAACCATTCGTTTATGGGGTTGAGTATAAAAACAATTAAAATTCCGAGCATAATGGAGTATATTTTGAGGTTGTTTGATATGAAAGATTTTCCAAGAAGTTTGTTTAGAAAGTAGATTAAGAATGTGTAAAGTATAAGCAAAATCAGTAAGATAAAGGCATCAACGAATGATTTTTTTAAAGCAAGGGGCCTGTTTGAAATTCCATATTTTAAGATATTGTAAAGAATTATACCATTTAATGCTATCTGCTGAATTACCATAAATTTTAATAAGAAGAATGGAATATCTCCGCGGGTTATAAAAAGCAAAATGGTTAATGTAAATATTGCAAGGTAAATTCCTGTGGCAAAGAAAAGTGGTACAGGCAAATGATGTTGTGATTGTTTTTTCAGATTGTAAGCAAAATTAAGGTAGCCAAAAAACAGGATGGCAAGTGAAAGGGATGTTGCAATGACGATATTCTGAGAGAAAAAGAAAAGGTAAAAAATTAATATTAAGAGGAATGTGAGAAACAGGGAATAAAGATTTTTTCCGCCTTCTTTTTTATTCACAAACCTGGAAAGAGAAAATGGAACTGTGGGAAATGACAGTATGGCTATCATCAACAAAAAAGATTCAAAAGAAGAGTATGTAGGTCCTATGACAAATGCCAGTGTTGCAAAATGGGTTAAAAAGTTTGCCCTGTGAATGTAATTCAATTCTTCTATCTCTGTGTTGTTAAGTGTGAGGGATATTGAGAGTATAAACAAAAGAAGTGAGACAAAAATGAATAGCATTTCAGGTTTTGTTATCCTTCTCAAGGCCTTTGTTTCAATCTCTTTTTCCATTAGGTTGTGATTTTTTGATTCAAAAAGGTAATCGGATTTCGGTGTTTTTATAAGTGGTGGTATATCGTCTATTTCTTTTATAAGTCGGTGATTTACCCCGATGATTGTGTCCCCAGTTTTAATTTTCTTTTTTCTGGCATTGCTTTTGTTTTTAACGGCAAACACCTTCACACTTCTGTATGTCTGAACAGGTATTATCCCATCGTCCGGTACGGGTTTTAAGTAAAAGAAAAAGGATATTAAAGTAACTGCAAATATAAAGAATGCTCTGAACTTAAAAAGTAGTGGTTTGTTCATTAAAAAGCCTCATTGCCCCTTTTAAAGGGAGAAATTGTCCATTGTCTATAACCTTTACTTCCGGGTAAACTCCAAGTTTGCTTCCAAAACAGTTTTTACGGATGTGTTTTTTTATTGTTTCAATTAGAGGTTTTCCCAAGCCGCATACCCCCCCGCCAAGTGCAAATATTTCAACCCCTAAAATGTTTGTAATAACGGTTAATGCCTGCCCTATCATTTCACCTGTCTCAATAGTTACCTCTTTAGCTGCACTATCACCCTTTAAAAGCAGTTTATTCAAATCTCTTACTGAATTTATTTTGATTTTACCTCTTTCGTTGTATCTCTCCACAATCCCTTTTTCCCCGCAGTAAACCTCAACACACCCTCTGTTTCCGCAAGCACATTTTTTGCCATTGGGTACAACTGTAATGTGGCCTATTTCACTGTCAAGCCCGTTTTTTGTTGTTAAAACCCGACCATTCAAAACAATTCCACCGCCTATGCCTGTTCCAAGTGTTACTGCAACGATTGAGGAATGGTTTTTAAACTCTTCCATATTTGCAACTGCAAGGGCGGAAGCATTGCCGTCGTTTATAACCCTGCAAACCCTCCCTGTTTTCTCTTCCACATACATTTTCAGGTTTAGGGGTATTTCAATTTTAAGGTTTGTTGAATTGACGATAACCCCTTCTGAATTAACATTAGCAGCAATGCTTATCCCTATCTTTTCAACGCTCGCATCTAAATATTTTTTAAAGATTGAATTCAGGAATGGCTCAAAGGGAAAGGAGGTCTTTAAAATTACAGGAAAACCCTGATAAAAGGAGTTTTCATCTCCTATTGCTATCTTTGTATTTGTTCCCCCTATATCAATGCCAAGGATACTCATCTCTTTTAATCGATTCTCATTAAAATCAGGCCTTTCAGGTATTCTGTTTCTTTCATAAACGGTAAAACAGTGTGGTCAAAAGCCTGATAAAGCCTGCCTATTACCCTTAACTTTTTCCCGCTTGAAACAATTGCTTTTTCAACAATTCTATCAAATGTTTGAATGTCAACAAGCCTTGAACAGCTCATTGTGAAAACTATTCCCCCTTTTTTCACAAGTGAGAAAACCTCTCTGTTCAGGTTTGCATACCCCTTTATTGCCCTGTCAAGCGTTTTTCTTGACTTTGTAAATGCAGGGGGGTCTATTGAGATTAAATCAAACTCCCTTTTTGCCTTTTTAAACTCTCTTATTGCTTTGAAGGCATCCATTTTTATATACTCTCCGCTTTCAAACCCATTTAACTCCATATTTTTTTTGCAATAATCGATTGCAGTCTGTGAGGAGTCAACAAAGGTTACGCTTTCTGCCTTTTGAGCGGCATTAAGCCCGAAACCCCCAATGTATGAAAAAAGGTCTAAAACCTCTCCTTTGGCAAATTCTCCAAACCTCTTTTTGTTCTCCCTCTGGTCAAAATAATACCCTGTTTTCTGGCCTTTTAATAATGGAATAAGCATTTTTATGCCGTTTTCTTCAATCAAAACCTCATCAGGCACATTGCCCTTTGTGGAAACCTCAACATCAAGGTTTTCCTTTTCCCTGAAAACGGATTGATTCTTTATTACAACCGGATAATCCCCTAAAACAATCTCAACAGCCTTTAAAAATTCCTCTTTTAAATTATCCGCCCCCTTTGTGTTAAACTGTGCAGATAAAACCTTGCCCCCGTAAAAATCAAGGATAAAACCGGGAAGACCGTCCCCTTCGGCAAAGACAATTCTTGAATTTTTCAGGTCAACTATCTTTCTTTTGTACTCAATAATCTTTTTCAATTTGTTTTCAAAGAATTGAATGTTGGGTTTTATTTTTTTCCCTGATAGAATTCTTGCGCATATAAGGGAATGGGGGTTAACATAGGCTGTTGCGAGAAAATCACCTTTTGAGTCTGTTAGATAGCATAACTCTCCCTCTTCAAAGCCTTTTAAATCTTTTACCTCGTTTGAATAAACCCATAAGTAACCGTATGATATCCTTCTTAATGCCCTTTTATCCTTTACAATAAGTTCTTTAACCATAATCCCCCTTTTCCTTTAAAAAGATTATACCAGAAATGGAGAATGGCCGCCTGATTATTAAGTTTCTGAAATCTGTTTATGTTTTGAAAAAAATTCTTTTCCTGAAAAAAGCAAAAATA
The DNA here is from genome assembly GCA_026986725.1 of Acidobacteriota bacterium. Taxonomy (GTDB): domain Bacteria; phylum Acidobacteriota; class Holophagae; order Thermotomaculales; family Thermotomaculaceae; genus Thermotomaculum. The sequence continues at coordinate 8,142 of JALSOA010000052.1, read as the reverse complement.
TTGTTAAAGAGAAAAGCATGGAAATGAGAATGTAGCCTATTCCGTTTGCATTGGGGATATTTAAAAACCCTTCCTTTTCAAGCATATAAAAAACAATTGTTGCAAAAGGGGAGAGTGTGAGCACTGCAATAACCCCTTTTTTAAGGTTTTTCTTTGAATAAGCTGCAATAACCGGGATAAATAGGGTTGTTGAAAAGATACCGCTTGAAAGGTAAAATGCGTCTTTCAATGAGTTGAAGTAAACTGCTGAAAGTGTTGCAAAAATTGAAACAATCCAGATTGAGGCAATATTGAAGAGTTTTGTCTTTTCCTTCTTTAAATCGTAAGATACAGTCATTGCCGCAACATTGAGGCAGGTATCAATGGTTGACATTGATGCCGCAACAAGCCCTATTGCTGCAAGTGAGAGAACAAACTTGTTTTTCAAAAGAGAAAGGAGAAAAAAAACAGCCTTTTCCCCCGATTTTATATTCTCCGGGACAAAGCAAGCAACAGCCATCGGAAGGAGAAAAACAAAAAGCAATGCATTCAAAAATGCAACCCCCATTGCCTTTCTCGCCTCTTTCCCGTTTTTTGTAACCTGAAGCCTTATCCAGATATCCGTTTCAACAAGCCAGCCGGGTAGATATGCAAGCAGGGTTAAAAAGATAAAAAACGGATTAACCTTTGTGTCAGAGCCTGTTAAAACATTTACACTGTTAATGCTGGAAGTTGCCCCTGCAAAAAGGAGTATAAAGAAAAAAACAGCGATTAAGGTGTACTGTATAACATCGGTAACAATAACAGCCTCAACCCCGCTTAAAGACATATAAATTGCAATGGTTAAAACCGAGAAGATAAGAATTATGGTGTAATTAAGCTCTGTGGCTCTTGAAATAATCTTTGATGCAACCGAAAGCTCAGCCCCTGCCCATATAATAAAAACAATGAGAATGGGAATGGCAGAAAATAAGGCAGCCTTTCTCCCGAACCTCTCCCTTATAAGTTCAGGCTGGGAAAATACAGGGATATCCCTTAATGTTGGTGCAAAGATAAAAAATATGCCAAGAACAATAAGCCAGGGGAGGGCAAGGACATAAAAACCGCCTTTTCCATAGTTCAAAAAAACCTCTATCCCGTAAGCAACCGACCAGCTTATGGACATAAAGGTTGCTGAAAGGGAGATGCCTGACTTTAACCCGCTTACCTGTCTGTTATCAGTCCAGAAGGATTCAGTTGTTTCCCCTTTTCTCCTTGAAAAGAATGAAAAAACAATTACAACGATTGAGTAAATGAAGAAAACCGATAAAAATACAGATTTCATGCTCTTAATTATAAGAGGGATTTTAGTTTAGTCAAACCCATTTGATTTTTAAGAATATTTAAAAAATTACTTTTATTTATTTTTTTTGTATATAATCAAAAATGAAAAGTTGTTGAGGGAGTTAAGTATGGGATTTAAAGAGGTAATGATTAATTCAATGCCTTCCCCGCTTGTTAAAGTTTTTGCAAGACCTTATGTGGCAGGTCAGGGGGTAGATAGTGGAATAGATACTGCAAAAAGGCTTTACCATGAAAAAAGGCTTTATTCAACAATAGACCTTCTTGGGGAAGAAATAAAGGAGAAAGATGAAATAGAAAAGAATGTGCAGATATATTATGAGCTCATTGAGAAATTGGGAAAACAGGAATTTGCAAGTATTTCTCTAAAACCCACACAACTTGGTGTTTACAGGGAGAATGGAATTATATATGGAGAGGATTTTTGTTATGAAAACATAAAGGGGATAGTTGAGAGGGCAAATGCTTATAGCATCCATGTAACGATAGATATGGAGAATCACCCGTTTACAGATCTCACCTTAAGGATTTTTAAGGCGTTGAGGGATGAGTTTGAGAATGTTGGAACTGTTTTGCAATCAAGGCTTTATAGAACGAAAAAAGATATTCTTGAACTCCCTGCTAATAAAATGTGTAAAATAAGAACCTGCATAGGCATTTACAAAGAGCCGCCAGAGGTTGCTATTCAGGATAAAAGAAAGATGAAAGAGAAATTGTTTGAATATATGGTTCTTCTCATTGAAAGGGGCCATTATCCTGAGATTGCAACCCATGATGAAAAACTTATTGAAAGATGTATTGAATACCTTGACAAAAACAATATCCCTAAAGAGAGGTATGAGTTTCAGATGTTAATGGGGGTGCCGAGGGACAAAATGCAGAGAAAGATAATTGAGAGGGGAAACATAATGAGACTTTATGTGCCTTTTGCAGAAAAGTGGAAGTATGCAATAGCCTATTGTAAAAGAAGGCTTGCAGCAAACCCCATGATGGGAGCCTATGTGATAAAAAATCTTTTTGGAAAGACAACTGGAAGATAAGATATAATTTGGTTTATGAAAAAAAGGTACTTTAGCATTGCTCTGATATTTTTTCTAATTTTAATGGTAAGTCTTTTTTTAAAAACAGACTTAAACTTCCTCGAGAACCCGAATATCATATTAAACATAGTTGGGATCATCAATGTTATACTTGTTTTAATTCTACTGTTTATTCCTATCAGAAGGATAATAAAACCCTACCTTGAAGGAAGAAAAACAGGTCTTTATACCCTTAAAATAAGAACGAAATTTATCTTAATGAGTGTGGTTCTTGTTGTTATTCCCTCTTTGATTATTCTTTTAATGTCAACATTTATCATATATAAAATAATGAACACCTGGCATAATCCAGACCTTATTGATGTTTATAAAGGTGCTAAGAATATTGCTGAAAACTATCAACAAAAACTGGCATTAGACACTGCTTATTTCACTAAGAATGTTGGAGATGAATTATACTCCAATGTCATTAAAGACAAAAAGAAATTGAGAACTTTCCTTGAAAAGGAAATAAAAAGATACAATCTGTCTTCCCTTGAAGTTTACAGGGAAGAGAATCTGCTGTGTATGGTTAAGAAAAAGGGGTTACCTTTAAATGATTTGAGAGCAATTTCCATGAACCACCCTGAATTTTTTAGAAAAAACACCTTTTCTTTTATTGAGCAGTTGCCAACAGGTATGTACATAAGGTTTGGAACCATAGTTCCAATAGGGGAGTTAAACGACAGGTATTTTGTGGTTGGTGGGAAACTGGTTATCCAGAATCTGTCTTCTCAATTGCATTTTATTTTAACAAGGTATAAGAGGTTTTCTGCTGTGGTGAAGGATATATATTCATTAAAGATGTTTAATATAACATCCCTTCTTTTGATAGGTTTTATGTCAATTTTTGCAGGGCTCTGGGGGGGGATAAAATTTACCGATATGTTACTGTCTAATTTCAACAAACTCGTTTTTGCCATGGAACAGGTTGCTAACAATGATTTTGATTTTACGGTTGAAGTTAAGGGGAATGACGAATTTGCAAAACTTCTTGAATCCTTTAACAGAATGCTTGATGTATTGAGGATGCACAATCAGGAGATCAAGTTAAGAACGGTTGAACTTGAAGGTTTGAACAACACTTTAAAGGAGAAGAAACAATTTTTTTTAACAGTCCTTGATAGTCTTCCTGTTGGAGTCATAGCTTTGAGGCGCTATGGCCATGTTCTTGCCATAAACAATTTTGCAAAGAATTTGCTTGGAGTTAAAAATGAAGTGCCTGAGGGAGTGTCTTTTGCTGCAATTGCAAAAGGGTCCGGAGCAGGTAAATACATAATGCAGGTTATTGAATCAATGATTAAAAGCGGCGAGCATTTTGAAAAAAAACATACAACATTTAGCACATCAGAGGAAAGCATAAGTGCAGAGATAAGCTTTGTGCTTATGAAAGACACCTATTCCAAAGAAATTGGATATCTGGTGATAATTGAGGATGTTACTGAACTTGAACAGGCACAGAAAATGATAGCATGGAAGGAGGCGGTGAGAAGGATAGTGCACGAACTAAAAAACCCACTAACTCCGATTAAACTTTCTGCTGAAAGGATAAAAAGAAGAGCAGAGCAGGATTCTTCCAATCTAAAAGATATTGTTCTTGAGAGTGTAAAGCCAATGATTGAAGAAATAAATGAGATGCAGTATCTTATTGAGAATTTCTCAAGGTATGCAAAAATGCCCCCCCCTGAGCTTGAGCCTATTGACCTCAACATGCTACTTGAAGAGGTACTTTCTCTTTTTTCTTCTCTCCCTGAAAACATTCAAGTAAAAAAGATGTTTGCTGAAAATGTGCCTGAACTTCAACTTGATAAAAAACTCATGAAAAGGGCTTTGATAAACATATTGAAAAATGCTTTGAATGCGGTTGAATCGGAGGGAGGAGGTGTAATTACCGTTAAAACCATTTATTTTGCATCAGGCAGGAAGGTGAACATCGAAGTATCAGATACAGGGCAGGGTATCCCTGAAACATTGAAAGAAAAGATCTTTATTCCCTATTTCTCCACAAAGCCAAAGGGCGATGGTTTGGGGCTTGCAATTGTGAGAAACATTGTCCAGGCACACAATGGTCATGTGTTTGTGAAAGATAATTTCCCGAAAGGAACAACATTTGTAATTGAACTTCCCGTTTGACTTAAATTCTTGCAACCCCCAGGAAAACAGCATGAAAAACGGCAATTAGAACAAAAAAAATCTTTCTTGCCATAAGGGATGATTTTGAATAAAAAGCATATTCAATTGAGGAATGAGGGCAGGCTGTCAGGCAATCTCCACAAAGTGTACAGAAAAAACCCGCTTTCCCATTTTTAACATCTTGAGGAGTGAGGGAATTGTATCTGCATGCAAATGTGCATGCCATACAGTTTGTACAGGTGTTTCTGTTTATCTTAACTCTAAAAGGATTGATCTTACCGAGTGTGGTGGTAACTATCCCTATGGGACAATAGGTTGTGCAATGTACGAGTAGACCCCTTTTTCTTGAGATAAAAACCATAATTCCTGCTCCAATAATTCCGAAAAGTCCCCCTGCTATTGAGGCAATTAGCCAGTTCACCCCCGCTCTTTTAAAGACCAATGCTGTTATTGCAACTAAAAAAAGCATAATAACCTGAATAATTCTATACTTCTTTGAAAATGAATCTGGTATCTTCTTTTTCCTTGCCATTAAATTGTCCCATGCCCCTATATAGCACAGATACGAGCACCATGCTGGACCCACGAATAGTATGGTGATTGCCAGAAGTATAGGCATAAAAAAACCGTACCCCCTGTATATCGGTCCTGCCACTATCATGGCAGGTACTGGGAGATGCAATTTGCCAGTCATGAGAAATCTTTCCGAAAACAGCAACCCCACTACCAATTGAAGGAAGAAAACAGATGAAAATAAAAGCCACAGGTTGCTTCTTACCCTGTCAATCTTCTTTGTGTTAAAAAGCCATTCAACCACAAATGCTGAATATGTGGAAAGAATGAGGACCTCAATCCCTCCAGTACCGTAAAAAAATCTGTCTAAAAGAAGGATTCTCACAGGACTCTTTACATTGGCAATAAAAAGAACAATTCCTGTGAGGACAAAAGAAAAGAATGATATGGTTGATGTATTTTTTTGTTTACTATACCTTTCTTTTAATGTTTTTGTGTTAAAGGTAAGGGTGGAACTTATTGTGAAAATGGCAACGGCTGAAAGTATAATTATCATTCTTAAAAAGGGCCTATTGCTCTCAATCCTCATCTCTGTCAGAATGTATGTGGTTCTTATCCATTCAAAAAAACCTGCCACTAAAAAAAACTGGGTTACTTTTTTAACCCATTCCTTTTTGACAAGCAAGATCAAAGGAAAGGTTATCGTAAAGTAAGTTAATTCAATTAAATTGTGTCTTGAAAAATGTGCAGATAGGATAATAAAAGAAAGAATAACAGGTAACGATATGACGAACAGTTTAAACCTTTCAAGAAAGTTTTTTTTAATTTCCATATCCCCTCCCTCATACCAGATTTTACATCTTTTCTCATTTATTTTGTTGATAATAATCAAAAAAATGTTTTCTAATTTTGTGAAAAAAATCTTTTAGTTGAAATATGTTCTTTTTTTGTATAATTAAATTTGGTAATTAAGTGCGTCCAGTCAATGAGGTATTAACCCTTAAAAAAATAGAGAGAGGTGCAAGATGTTATTAAAGGAAAAACTTTCCTCGTTAATTCCAAAAGAAAGAGAAGATCTGAAGGCTATTAAGGCTCTTGCGGACAAAAAGGTTGATGAGGTTAAATGCGGTCAGGTCATTGGGGGTATGAGAGGTTGCAAGGTACTTGTCTGCGACACATCTTATCTTGATCCTTATGAGGGTATCAGGTTCAGAGGTTATACAATCCCGGAGGTTCAAAAACTTCTTCCAAAACCAGGTGAGAATGATGAGCCATATCCCCTTGGACTCTGGTGGCTTCTTTTGACAGGAGAGATCCCAACAAAAGAAGAAGTGTTAAGCCTTGAAGAGGAATTTAAAAAGTATGCTTACCTTCCTCAATATGTAATTGATGTTTTAAGGGCTCTTCCTGCTGACGCTCACCCGATGGCAATGTTCTCAACTGCAATTGTCGCTATGGAAAGGGAATCTCTCTTCAGGAAGAGATATGATGAGGGGATGAAAAAGGATGAGATGTGGGAACCAATGCTTGAGGATTCAATTAGATTACTTGCAAGGCTTCCACTGATTGCTGCATACATTTACAGAAGAAAGTACAAAGAGGACATACACATTCCGGCAGACCCTGAAGAAGACTGGGGTGGAAACTTTGCTCACATGATGGGTGTTGAGAATCCGGAGTACAAAAATTTGATGAGGCTTTATCTTATTCTTCACTCGGATCATGAAAGCGGAAATGTATCGGCACATACAGGGCACCTTGTTGCGTCCGCACTCTCTGATGTTTACTATGCTATATCTGCTGCAATGGATGGTCTTGCAGGTCCTCTTCATGGTCTTGCCAATCAGGAATGCCTGAAATGGATACTCAACCTAATGGATCACTTTGGTGGAAGAACTCCAACCAAGGAAGAGATTGAAAAGTACGCATGGGATACATTGAACAGCGGTAGAGTAATACCAGGATACGGTCATGCGGTTTTGAGAAAGACAGACCCGAGGTACACGGCTCAGAGAGAGTTTGCTTTGAAGCATCTGCCTGATGACCCGATTTTTAAAACAGTTTCAAATATCTATGAAGTTGTGCCTGAAGTTCTTAAAAAACATGGTAAAGCAAAGAACCCATGGCCGAATGTTGACGCACATTCAGGTGTTCTTCAGTATTACTATGGTGTAAGGGAATTTGACTTCTATACAGTTCTCTTTGGGGTTTCAAGGGCACTTGGCATTACTGCTCAGATAATCTGGGATAGGGCACTTGGTTATCCTATTGAAAGGCCAAAGTCCATTACAAGGAAAATGCTCAAAGAACTGGCTGAAGGTGCAGAATAATTTTGATAAAAATTTTCTGTCTTTAAGGCGGCTTTTTAGCCGCCTTTTTTTGTACACTTTAAATACAGGGCTTATTTTTAAATGTTTTTCCATGCTTCCTTTTAATTCCTGTTGTAAAAAGGGTCAAACAAAAATGTTGACTTTTCCAATAAAACTTGATATTGTTAAAAAAAAATATAAGGGGTTTATTATGAAAAATGTTTTTGTTATTGACCCTTCAATAATGATACATAAGATTATTGATTTGACATTTAAAGATGATCCTGATTACAAAGTAAAGTTTTTTTCATCTTATCCGTTAAGGGGGGATGAAGGTCAAAAGGCTGATTATATTTTTATCACTATTGATCTTGCAGGTGTTGAAATTGAAGATACTTTAAAGGAATTAAAAAATAAATACAACTGTCCGATTATTGCAATGGTTCCAAAGTTTCTTGATTATAACAGAGACCAGATACTTTCATCGGGGGCTAATTACATAATTGAGAAGCCTTTTACATCAGAAGAATTAAAAAATGCACTTGCAACTTTAAGCGATTCAATGGCAATGAAAGAGAGATCTATCCCTGAGGTTGATTCTGAAACATTTGCTGATGTTGGAGATTTTGAGGGAGATCTTACCCTTTCTGAAGAGGATTTGCTTGATGTTGACAGAGAGATCCTTGAACAGGAGGTTACAGGAGAACAGGCTTTATTTGAGGATGATTTTGATAAAGAAGGTATTGTTGAGGATGTTGATTTTGATGAAAAAGCCCTTGAAAAAGAAC